>NZ_JBNNVG010000046.1:0-28743 GCF_050280425.1 Lysinibacillus sp. NPDC093190
GTTCACGTACGGTTCTGTGAGAGCCTTTGGGTGAAAGTCCTATTGGCTACTCGACTGAGAGGTCGGGAGTTAATCACTCCCTCCTACTCGATTATAAGGAAGTATAACGTAGTAGTAAGATAGAAAATAGTCTTTTGATCGTAACTGGTTAAGAGACTATTTCTTTTGATATAAATGTATGTTCTCTTTTCTTTTATACTTAAGCAAATAAGATAAAATGTGTAAATCTTTGGATAAACGGCAATTTTGTTTATATGTAAAAAATCTGTTTGAAATTATTAAATTCTCTTTAGAAATGTATATTTCCATTATTACAATTCATTAACATAATATAAATACTATAAAAATAGTGTATTAACAATAATATGTTTACATATATATGTAGTGGGGAAATATGTTTTGAATAGTTCGACTATTGATGGCACGCCGTATGCGATGAAAGTCGCCTGTACGGTGTAGGCCCAAACCGAAAGCCTAGATAGAGAGACGGTATAAGGTGGGAATAGCAAAGATAAGTTTACTTTGTCGTTAATGCATTCAAACGACACACATGCAAATTTAAATAATATTGCTAGAAAGGTGACAGCGGTTAAGGAGGTTAGAGCCAAAAAACCTAATGCATTGCTTTTGGATGCTGGAGATGTTTTCTCTGGAACTTTATATTTTAACGAATTTAAGGGACAGGCTGATCTAGCATTTATGAATTTAATGCGTTATGACGTGATGACTTTCGGTAATCACGAATTTGATTTAGGTTCGACACCAGAAGGACATCAAGCCTTAGTTGATTTCATTAAGGGTGCACAATTCCCGTTTGTTTCATCCAACGTTGATTTTTCGAAGGATGCGAAGTTTAAAGGTCTATTTACGGACCTTATCTCAAGTGAGCCACAAAAAGGTAAGATCTATAACGGGATTATTAAAGAAGTAAATGGTGAAAAAGTAGGGATTTTCGGATTAACAACTGCTGAAACAAAAGAAATTTCCTCTCCAGGCAGTGTTGCATTTGAAAACTACATCGAGGAAGCAAAAAAAGCGGTAAAAGCTTTTGAAGATAAAGGTGTCAATAAAATAATTGCCTTAACGCATATTGGGTATGATGACAATCCTGCATATGATAATGATCTTATCTTAGCAAAATCTGTAGAAGGTATTGATATTATCGTTGGTGGACATAGTCATACTCAGCTAGACAAACCAACCGTTGTCAATAAAAATTCGACCGGACAAACAAAGGATCCAACGGTAATTGTACAAGCATATCAGTACAATGAGTATTTAGGTACTTTAGATGTTACCTTTAACCAAAAAGGCGTTGTCGTTGAGCATAATGGTGCTTTATTAAAAGTAGCTGATTATGCTGAGGATGCACAAGCAGTTGAAAAATTAAAACCTTATAAGCAAAAAATAGAAGAAGTTTCAAAGAAAGAAATTGGTGCAGAAGCTTTAGTAGCGTTAGAGAATCCACGTACTGGTGGAGATAATACAAAGCCAAGTGTACGTAGAAACGAAACGCCTTTAGGCAATGTTATTACAGATGGAATGCTCGCGAAAGCGAAAAAGTATAATGCAAATGTCATTATGACCCTTCAAAACGGTGGAGGTATCCGCGCCGGAATTGATCAAGGACCTATTACAGTTGGTGAAGTAATAACTGTACTTCCTTTCAGTAATACATTAGCGACAATGTCTTTAACAGGAAAAGAATTGAAAGAAGCATTTGAAATCAGTGTTGGTCAATACCCAGCTGAAAATGGTGGTTTCCTACATGTTTCAGGTGCAAAGGTAGAGTTTGATTCTTCTAAAGCAGCAGGTCAACGTATCGTAAAAATTTCATATAAGGATGCACAAGGAAATTACAAAGAAATTCAAGATAACGAGACTTATACAATTGCAACGAATGCATTTACTGCAAAAGGTGGAGATGGCTTTGATGTCTTTAAAAAGGCATATGAGGAAGGGCGAGTGACAGACTTAGGCTTATCCGACTGGGAAAACCTTGCTGAACAACTTAAGTCCTTAGGCAAAGTTAATCCAAAAATTGAAGGAAGAATTGTAGACGTTGCTAATGGTCAAGGATCTGATAAAAATATCCCTGAATCAGAATTCTCTGGTACAGCAGACAAACCAAAAGTGTATGAAGGAAATGTAACAGTAGATATTAACAATATTTCTTTATTAGAAAATGCGGTAGTGAAAGGGAATTTAATTATAACAGGTACTGTAAAGGGTGAATTATCTTTTTCAAACGTACAAGTAGTAGGGAATCTAGACCTTTCAGAAATAGATGTTGAAAAAGTTAAATTTAATGGAATCACAGTTAATGGAGAAACAATTCTATAATTTTTTTGTAAAGTCTTCTCTTAAGTAGAGGGAAGGCTTTACATTTTAAAAACTAACTTTCCTAAATTTGAAAGGAGAATTGACTGGATGTCAAAGAAGAATTGGAAGAAACCGATAAATACTTTTTTAGCAACAACCTTAGTCGCAAGTGTTGCCGTACCAGTAGCACCTCTCACTGCAAAAGCTGAAACATTAGCAAAGGATTTAATCATTTCAGAGTATATTGAAGGAAGTTCTTTCAATAAAGCAATTGAAATATATAATGGTACAGGCGCCGCGGTTGATTTAAGTAATTATACTTTAGAGCTTCATACGAACGGAGCTGTTATCGCTGATAAACAAGTGAGTCTGACAGGTATTTTAGAAAACGGAGCTACGTATGTTTTATATCATAAAGATGCAAGCCCAAGCATTAAAGCAAAAGGGAATCTAGAAAACTCAACTGTTATTAACTTCAATGGTGATGATCCTGTAGTATTAAGGAAATCAGGAGAGGTTGTTGACTCCATTGGACAGGCTGGTGTCAGGGAAAATTTTGGTGTTGATGTAACCTTAGTAAGGAAAAAATCCGTTACTTCTGGAGATACAATTATAGACGACGCGTTTGATTCAACATTGGAATGGGACAAGTTAAATAAAGATGATCTTTCTAATTTAGGGCAACACGTTATGGATACAAATTCAGGTGAACCTGTTGATCCTGAAACACCGACAGTCCTCTCAATTGGAGATGCTCGGAATAAAGGTCTAGGTGAAACGGTAACTATCAAAGGTAGAGTTGCAGCAGGCTTGAAAAATACGTTCTCCGTTCAAGATGATACAGGTGGTATTGCCGTAAGACCTCCTAATCTAGCGATGTCTATCGGTGATGAAGTTACTTTAAAAGGTAAGTTAGCTGACTATCGTGGGTTACTACAATTAGATGGTGCTACAATCATTGAAAAAGTTGAAAATGCCGGTGTACCTTCTCCAAGAGTAGTAACAGGTGCCCAAGTAAATGAAGATAGCGAATCACAGCTAGTAACAGTGAAAAATGTTACTCTTACAGATGTTCAACAAGGGGCAGGGTGGGCAAACTATACTGCTAATGACGGAACGAACTTCCTAGTACGAGATGAAACAAGTTCGCTTGGCTTAACTGTCGGTACAAACTATGAATCTATCACTGGTATTGTTCAACAGTTCGATAACGACTATCAAGTGATTCCGCGATCAAAAGCAGATATTATAGTGGACAGTTCGGCATTAAAGCCTGCTATCGCATCTCCTGGAAGTGGGACGTTTGTTGGGAAAACAACAGTTACTTTGACAACATCGACAGCCGATGCAGAAATTTATTACACATTAGATGGCACGGAGCCAAATGATAAAAGTTTTAAATATGAGACACCAATTGAGATAAGCAAAAATACTACTTTAAAAACAATAGTTAAAGCTAAAGATGGCACATTTAGTGACATAACTACATTTGATTATAGCATTACAGATCAATTACAAATTCATGATATTCAAGGTGCAGGGCATACTTCTCCATTTGACGGTCAGACAGTTGAAGGAATTGAAGGAATCGTCACTTATTCATTTTCGTTAAATAATAATTGGTATTATACGATTCAAACACCAGATGAATTGGCTGATAATGATCCGAATACTTCTGAAGGAATTTTTCTGTACAGTGGAAAGAAACCATGGCCAATTAAGGTAGGGGATTTAGTATCCGTAAAAGGAAAAGTAAACGAATATGCTTACGATGGCTATGATGATAGGCAGCAAACGGATTTAAAAACAACACAAATTAATGTGCGTGACGATCAAAATGGAAAAGTAGAAGTCATTAAAAGTAGTGTAGCATTACCAAAAGCAATTGAAATTGATAAGTTAAAAATGTCTTTTAGTAAAATCGATAGTGATCAGCTTGAAATTTTTAATCCAACAATCGATGCTATTGACTTTTGGGAAAGTATCGAAGGCATGAGAGTAGAAGTTGGAAACGTGAAAGCTGTAGCACCACAGGAGCATGGAGATTTAGTAACATTACTTGAGGATGAACCAACAAACACACTTCACGGTGGGGTATTGTATGAGAAAGAAAATGCAAATCCAAACAGAATTCAATTCCGATTAGAACCGAATGGAGCTGCACGTGATTTTGAGGTTGCTACAGGTGATAAATTTAAAGGGCCCATTACGGGAATCGTAGGCTATTCCTATCAAAATTTTAAAATCTATGCTTCTTTAGATGAGATGAAGGCAGCTTATGAAAAAGGAGATACATTACCAGAAACAACAAAAATAGAAAAGGCAGAAGATAAATTAACAATTGCCTCGTATAATTTGGAGAACTTCTCTAATAACAAAACTTCTACTACTGATGATAAAGCGAAAAAATTAGGAAGGGCAATTGGGATTGATATGGGAAGCCCTGATATTGTTGGTGTAACAGAGGTGCAAGATAATAATGGGCCGTCTCCAGGTGATTCAAAGGCGGATCAAAGTTATAAAAGATTAATTGACGCTATTAAAGGTGTAGGTGGTGTCGAGTATCAGTATGTTAATATCGATCCTATTAACAATCAAGACGGCGGAGCACCAGATGCGAATATTCGGGTTGGCTTTCTTTATAACCCAGAGCGAGTTAAGCTGAAGGAAGGTATGCCAGCAGGAGATGCGACAACAGCTGTTGGTTATAAAGATGGAAAATTAACACTGAACCCTGGTCGTATTGATCCAACAAATGAAGCGTTTAAGAGTAGTCGCAAACCTTTAGCAGCACAATTTGAATTCCAAGGTGAAGATGTAATTGTTATCGCAAATCATTGGAATTCAAAAACTGGAGATACGCCTTTATTTGGTGCGATTCAGCCTCCACAGTATGGAAGTGAAGTACAGCGTAAAAAAATCGCCAACATTGTTTATAATTTTGTTGGGGACATTAAATCAAAAAATCCAGATGCAAATATTGTTTCTTTAGGTGATTTTAATGATTATCAATTTGCTAACGCTCTTAAAATCCATGAAGGTCAATTGATGACGAATATGATTAATAAAGTGGATGCTTCTGATCGTTACACATATGTATATCAAGGGAATTCACAAGTATTAGATCATATTTTAGTGTCAAACAATCTGGCAGATAAAACAGATGTCGATATTCTTCATATTAATGCTGATTTTACGGACATGGCTGGTCGTGCAAGTGACCATGATCCTGTAATGGTTCAAGTCGATGTGAATAAAGATTCAAATGTTGAACCGATTCAGGCTGAAAAAGTATATAACTTCAAGAACTTCAAAACAAACAAATTGACAATAAATAAACCTAGTGTGGCAGTACATCTAGATGCTCAATCGGTTATTCCAAAAGGTGTGTTCCTCAAAGGTAGCTATGCAGAGCTACATGGAGAAGGCTTTAAGACGACTGATGTTATCCTTAGTCCAGCTAAAGCAGGGATGATTATCGATCTTAAAGGTACTAGCGTGAAAACACTCACAATTGAGGGTACAAATGTCAGTGAAATAAGAGGCGCTGAAAATTTAGATATTCAATCGATACAATATAAAAAGGGTGCAGCTCCTGCGCAAATTAAATTTACAAATTCGAAAGGGGATCCCATTGTGGATCCTTCTTTGCCTTCTGAAAACAATCAACCAATAATTAAAAATCCGCTTTCCAACAAAACTGTAGCTGTTGGGGAGGAAATTAACATTGATTTAACAGATCATTTTTCCGATCCTGATGGTGATGAACTTTCATTTACGGCTACAAAAGGCACTATAAATGGAAAGTTATTAACACTCAATTTAGATGAGGGTAGTCATATTGTTGGCGTTACAGCATCTGATGGAAAGAAAAGTGTCACTACAAGTTTCAGCGTTAAAGTGATTGCTAATGATTATTATGCAGGTGCATATAACAAGGAAGGTCAAGCACTAAAAAAGGTTCTTCATGACATCATTTCTGAACAAAAGGTACTTTCTTATGATGATGTTTGGGATGCATTAAAGTATACAGATGAAGATCCTAATAATCCGAATAATGTAATTTTATTTTACTCTGAGAAATCTAGTGCAAAAACAAACAGTGGTGGCAATGTGGGAAACTGGAACCGAGAGCATACATGGGTAAAATCACACGGTAACTTTGGGACAAGCATAGGACCAGGAACAGATATTAATCACTTACGCGCAACCGATGTACAAGTTAATAGCTCAAGAGGAAATTTAGACTTTGACAATGGTGGCAGTCCAGTGGCTGGTTGTAATGGTTGCTTTAAAGATTCAGATTCATTCGAACCACCTAATCGCGTAAAAGGTGATGTAGCACGTATACTATTATATATGGCAACTCGTTATGAGCCTGGAGACAAAGTTGATCTTGAATTAAATGACAAAGTCAATAATGGAACAGCTCCTTATCACGGTAAACTTTCTGTTCTTTTACAATGGCACAAGCAAGATCCTGTAGATGAATATGAAAAACAAAGAAATGAAAGAATTTACGAAATCCAAGGCAATCGAAATCCGTTTATAGACCATCCTGAATGGGTAGAGCAGATTTGGTGATGGAATGTTCTATTAACATGGTGACCTAAACTTGTGATATTACTTTCCCTCTTATTAATATAGAAGAGTAGTCAAAACGACGCCACTTCAAAGTTTAATTTGAAGTGGCGTTTGTTCATGCGAATTCTTATGAAGGAACTTTTCAGACAACAACTTGTAGATCACTCATTCGTTTCAATTCAGCCTCATGCTGGATCGAGCGGGCTGATAGTAGTTCAATGATGCGGTGCTGGCTTTCTTGAATAGCTACTAGTCGGTTTACTTTTTCGTTCGTTTCAAAAACAGCTTGTTTGATTTGCTGCTGCTCAAACTCTACTACTTCAAGACGATTTTCCACTGACTCAAGACGATTCTCGATTGAATCAAGACGTTGATTGATTTGCTTTAGTTCGCTTAAAACTTCCTCCATCAATTTCACCTCTCTTCTATTAAATGTATCTATTTTGTTAATCTATCTCTCTTTAAATAATTCTTATCATTATAGCATAGAAAACCTATCTTACAAGTATCACCATTGCATTCATCGACAAATTATGACAGACTTAAAAGAGATATAAAGATACTAGGAGAATGTTTAGTGATTAAAGAGTGGGATTTACTACGTGTGGTGGCGTGTTTGTCTATTTTACTATTGCACACTTCTTCGTGGATTATTATGGAGGTTGGGGCAATACCGGAGCAGACGTTTTATCTGTTTTTACGGATTGCGCTATGTTATGCGACGCCGACGTTTATTTTGTTGTCTATTTTAATTTTGGCGAATCGTTATCAGGATAAAATACCGAGTAACTTTTGGTCGAATAGAATTCAATATATTTTTCTACCTTATTTAATATGGGCAATGCTTGATTCGATACTTGTGGAGGTAATTTTCCGCAAGGGCTTATTATGGGAAAAGTTTGTCCGCAATGTCATTTATAGTGAGTTTGTAGGCTGGTTTGTTGTAGTTATTATGCAGCTATATATAGTCTTTGCGTTGATGAAACGTTTTAAGTGGTCTATGGCTTGGTTTTTACCGTTATGTGTGATGATTACGCTTATTCATCATTCAGTGATTGCATTGCCATATCCATTTTTTGAAGAGAATGCAATCATGTTTCGTATACTCTTTACGGGCTGGCTTGGTTATTTTGCGATAGCTTATGCGTTAGGTGTGTATTATACGCAGATTGCTGCGCTTGCGAAAAAATATCGTTACGCGACGATTGTGTTGTTCGTGCTATCTGGTGCCTTTTTATACATCCGTATGCTACTCGGTTATACAGAGACGCATTCGAGACGACTTGATTTAGTACCACTTGTCATAAGTATTACCTTGTTGGTAACTGCCTGGGGACAGTCGCTACCTTATACGAAAACGGTTCAGGTGCTGAGTCGATATACGTTTATGATCTATCTCATTCATTGGGAGGTTCTGCGTCTATCAACAGGATGGTTTGTGGACCATTTTAATAGTACGCTAGTCCGAGTGCCATTGCTCATGCTGTGGACGATAGTCGTTTGTATTACGGTGACGAAGTTGATTTCTATGCTTCCATTTAGTCAGTGGGTAGTTGGGAAAATAAAAAAGCGTGCCACATAGGAAAAGCAGTGATTTCTTTAATGAAAGAAATCACTGCTTTTTTTGGTGCGCCCTTAATATAGTGAATTGCGCCGTTAAAGATTGAAGTATCACCGCTAGCAAAGAAAACTCCGCAGCTAACATC
Source organism: Lysinibacillus sp. NPDC093190 (assembly GCF_050280425.1). Taxonomy (NCBI): domain Bacteria; kingdom Bacillati; phylum Bacillota; class Bacilli; order Caryophanales; family Bacillaceae; genus Lysinibacillus; species Lysinibacillus sp. NPDC093190. The sequence continues at coordinate 8,613 of NZ_JBNNVG010000046.1, forward strand.
AACGATTCCGCCGCTAGAAGGTGAAATATGCACCATCGCTACTCTGGCATTAATTTTAAATTACGATCATTGTAAGCAAGTACGACATAGTCTGGATGCATACTTTGTAGATAAGAGATAACATCTTTATCCAAGTAACGTAAGTCTAAAATCGTCAGTTCTTTAAAGTGACTTGCTACATGAAATTGAATGCTGTTAAAGTATGAATCTTTAATAACGACGATATGTTTATCGCTGTCATAATGATTGTTGACGATTGTGAGCTCTGCAAAGTCTCGGCTATAGGCATCAGCATAGTTGACGACTGCATCAGGACTCATTTTTTTTGCACGGCCGTATACTGCGTCGTACGGAGCCGTGACTCCACCCTCGATTGTACCGTCGTAAATTGTAAATTGCGTTGCGAATGAAGCAGGCTCGTTGTAGCAAATTTGATCGTGGTTATCGACGGTCATGTACAAAATTTTATTCCATGAGCCAGCAAACTTATTCGTTAAGCAATAAGTATTGGCTTCCTCGTATGGAATTGGCTCAATCGATTCACCGAGTCGTTCGCTCATTGTTTTCATTAGCGCCTGATAGCCTGAGTATGCACCGCGTATTGTCCAGTGATGATCTGTTTTGAAGAAGTTACGTTCAACAGAAAAGTCGTTCTTCATTTCATCATAGAGACGAACATTGTCTACGTCTGCAGCAGTAACAAGCTCATGTAGGCGCACATTATTGGCAATTCCAGCGTCATCAGGCATATAGCTTGGGCTTGGCTCACGTGAGTAAGTCGCCTTTGCTGGTAGTGAGTAAAACGTAAACGGAATATTTTTTTCAGCTAACCCTTCGCTTAGCTTTTGTAAATCAGAGGCGAAGGAAGCGAGCTCTTTATCAGATTTTGCTTCAGCGGGCTTGGAAATAATCCAGCCGCTTTTATCATCAACTGCGTACTTATCGCTTAAGTAGGTTTTGCTCATAGCACGCTGGAAGTAAACATAGTTGCGCATCCAAGTATCACGTGCAGGAAATTGATCGGAAATATATGTTTCTACTTGCTTCGACCATGCCCCTGAAAAGATCTCCTGTAGGCTTGGTGAAAGGTTTGCAGATTCTAACGGACGGTTCTCCATTTCAGATTGTGGACGATCTACCGTTAATACATGCACGACGAAGCCTCCGAAAATGATGCAAAAAAAAGTTATTGGTAATAGATACATTTGTATTTTTCGCATGTTGTCCCACCTAGAATCTAAAGTAAATGAATGGATTATGTGTTGCGTTCACTAAAAACATTGTGATAAAGAGCAACAATGCTCCATAGTAAATTGTTTGTACAAGGCGTAGACTCCAATCAAATGATAGGGAAGTCGTCGCTTTTTGCTCGCTCCACGTTTGATAAAGTCTATAAATTGGCATTGCGAATATGATCGCGACTACAAAATACACGGCATAGTCCTTTGCAAGCAAAATCGTTTCATAATTATATAGTGCCGCATCGGATAGCCCAAACAGCGTCTTGATAAATCCAAAGGCATATGTAAAGTCATTCGCTCTAAAGAATACCCAACCAATCATAACGATAATAAGAATATAAATATGGCGTAAGAAACGAGGTATGCGTTCCAACCATTTTAAAAGCACCCATTTTTCAAGGCAAATTAATATTCCGTAATAAAAACCCCATGCCATAAACGTCCAGCTCGCCCCGTGCCAAAAGCCCGTTAACGTCCAAACAATTAATAAGTTTCGATAGAGTTTCCATTCATGGCTAACACGGCTACCTCCAAGTGGAAAGTAAACATAATCTCTAAACCAACTGCTAAGCGAAATATGCCAGCGACGCCAGAAGTCTGTTACGGACTGTGCAATGTACGGATAGTTAAAGTTCTCTTCAAAATGGAAGCCAAAAATTCGTGCTAGACCAATGGCCATATCACTGTAGCCAGAGAAATCAAAATAGATTTGTAACGCGTAAGCTAGGATTCCTATCCAAGCAGTACCTGTTGTTAAATCACCGCCTGATAAACTGAAAACCTGGTCGGCGACTTCGCCCATCGGATTCGCAATTAGTACTTTTTTAGCTAAGCCCTGTACAAAACGACGTGTCCCGATCATCCAATCCTCAGCTGTAGAAAGACGCTTTTTAATTTGTTCAGCTACCGTTTGATAACGAACGATCGGTCCGGCCACAAGCTGTGGAAACAATGTAATGAAAAGTGATAAATCTAAAAAATTGCGCTGTGCCTTTACGTCCTTTCGGTAAACATCGATTACATAGCTAAGTGCCTGGAACGTGTAGAATGAAATACCGATCGGAAGCGGTACAGCCTCCCATTCAATTGGCTTATCCAAATAGTTGTTGATAATATCCACAAAAAAGCCGGCATATTTGTAATAGCCTAGGATGGCCAAGTTACTCGCAATAACAAGCCAAAGTAGCGCTTTTCGTTTGGACTGCGAAACTGTATTTTCAATGACAATCCCCAAAATATAGTTGAGCAAAATGGAAATCATCATTAATAGTACATACTTCGGTTCACCCCATGCATAAAAGAACAGACTGGCCAAAAGTAGAATTGTGTTGCGTAACATCTTCGGAGAGATGAAGTACACAATGAGCACTAATGGTAAAAAGACATATAAAAATATAAGGCTACTAAAAACCATTCCTTCAAATCCTCATCTCTAATAATTGTTTTATCCATTATAGTGTCGCTGATAAAAAGCCAAGAATCGCTGATAACTTCGAGAAGATCGCTGATAAAAAGCCAAGAATCGCTGATAACCTCGAGAAGATCGCTGATAAAAAGCCAAGAATCGCTGATAACCTCGAGAAAATCGCTCGTAAAAAGCGAAAAATCGCCGATAACCCCACGAAAATTGGTGATTAAAAAGTGCCAATCCACAAGCCAATTTCTGAACGAAAAATTTCTTATTAAATCTTCCAAATAACTAATAATCTATAAAAATTCTGGAAAATTCTAATATAATCAAGGAAATACAAGAATAAATTACCTACCTTATTGTAACGTAAATTCACGAATTGTTCACTAATGGTTTTTAATCAATTATTGCTCAAAAGTCGAATCTTGTTGAATTTTGGATGGTGAAAATGACATAGGTAAAATGGTATATTTTCCTTGTGGCAGTAAGGTTTGTCTGTTAATTTTCAGGATGGCAGCAATAATTACATTTTCATAAAATATGGTTTAAAAGCCTTTAAAATTAAGGCTTTACCACATTTTTCATTCCAGGTATTTCATTTTGAAATTTATTATCTCGTAATCTTATAATGAAATCATAGTCATGAATATTGGCTAATTTATCTAGGAGGTAATTTCATATGAAACAAAAATATAGTAAATGGGTTGTAGGCGCAGCTTCAGCAGCCCTAGTAGCATCAGCAATCGTACCAGCAGCAAGCGCAGCAAGCTTTTCTGATATTGAAAACACTGACCACAAGGACGCTATTTTAGCATTAGCAGACGCTAAAATCGTAACTGGTTACCCAGATGGTACATTCAAACCGAATGCTGTAGTTACTCGTGGTAATGTAACTAAATTCTTAGGAAAATGGTTAGTGTCAGAAAATTACGAAATTCCTGCAGACTATGCAACAGAAGCTCGTTTCTCTGATTTACCAACAACAACACCTGACAAAGAGTTATTACAATATGCAGCACTTGTTAAAGATGCTGGCGTATTCAAAGGCTCAAACAACCAATTAATGCACACTAATAACATGAGCCGTGAGCAAATGGCTGTTGTTTTAGTACGTGCTATCAAAACTGTTTATAACGTAGATTTAGTAGCTGATTACAAAGAGGCTGACTTCGAATCTGTTATCACTGATTTAGACAAAGCTACAGCTACAGAAAATCGTGAAGCAATCATCGCATTAGAATATGCTGGTATTACAAACGTTAAAAATGTACAACAGTTCAATCCTAAAAACTCATTAACACGCGGTCAATTTGCATCATTCTTAAACCGTGCAATTACTAACATTGGTGAAGAAGCACCTTTAACTGTTAAAGAAGTTAAAGTTGTAGATGCAACAACATTAGACGTAACACTTTCTGATGATACAAAACATACTGTAAAATTAGAAACTGCTCTTCCAGAAAACAAAGAAACTAAAGTAGAGTTCGAAATTGAAGGTAAATCTTATTCAGCTGTAGTTACATATGAAGTAACTGAAGTTAAATTAGAATCAGTAAAAGCTATTAACGCTAAAACAATCGAAGTTAAATTCAATAAAGCTGTAGAAGATACTTCTAAAGCTGCAGTTGAATTATTACGCGGTACTTTCAAACAAAACGTAACTCTTACTTGGTCTGAAGACAAAAAATCAGTTCAATTAGTAGGTGCTACAAACTTCCAAGCAGCTGACTACACTGTAAACGTATCTGGTTTAACTGAAAAAGTATTAACTAGCGATGTTAAAATTGAAGCTCAAAAAGTAACTTCAATTGAAATCTTAGACGAAGTAGCTGTAGTTGACAAAGCCGTTAAAACTGACGGTACTTTCGAGACTGGTACTACTGCAACTGTTGGTTATGTAGTTAAAGACCAATATGGTACAGATATTACAAAATCAACTTCTTTAAAAACAAATGATAATGCTAACACAACTGTAGTTGCTGATTCAGCTAAAGGTGTAGTTAAATTATCAGGTGCTGTTGTTGAAGGCAAAAAAATCGGCGATTTAGTACCAGTAGTATTATTTGATTCTGCTACAGGTACATCAGTTTCAAAAACTGTAAAATTATCTGCTGAATCTACAGTTTCTTCTATTGAAGTAGCTGGTGTTTATAACGCTAAAGGTGAAGAAGTAGCTTTAAATGATTCTTCTAAAGCTTCTGATGCATACATCGTATTAAATCTTAAAGATCAATATGGTAAAGAAATTACAGACGCTGCTAAAGCAACAGGTTTAGTAATTACAAACACAAACACTACAAACTTAACAATCGCTGACACTGTTTCAAAAGTTAAAATTGGCGATAAAGATAAATTAGTAGTTGCATTATCATCTATCTTAAAAGCTGGTGATACTGATGTATTATTAATTTCAACAACTAACGGTCAATCAGCTAAATATACTGTTAAAGTTGCAGAAACTGCTACAACTAACGCTATCTCTGTTTCTCAACCAGAAATCGCTGTTGCTGAAGAATCTACATTAATCCCATTAACAGTTACTGATAAAGAAGGCAATGTAATCACTAACAAAAAAGTGTTAGCTGATGCTAACAAAGGTATTAAAGTTGGTGGTACTCCAGTTGCTGAATCAGCTCTTGAAGTAAAAGATGGCCAAGTATACTACAAAACAACATTTAACACTGCTGGAACACAAGCATTAGTATTCCAAACTTCAACTTACAAAGTTGCTACTATTACTATAGATGTAAAAGCAAAAGCAGTACCAACAGTAGTTCGTGGACTTAAAAATCCATTAGTAATTTCAACATCTCAAGCTCCTGTTACAATTACAGCGAAAGACCACTTAATCATCGAAGACCAATATGGTCGTGAAATGAAAAACTCTGTAGCCCCTGTAACAGTAACATTAGTTGGAACTTCAGATGTAGTATCAGTAAATGCAAATCAAGTAACTGCTCTTAAAAACGGTACTGCAACATTAAATGTGGCACTTGTAACTCCAAATGGCACAATTGATTCTACTGTAGAAGTAAAAGTACAAGTAACTGATGGTACTGAATACAACGGTTATGAAATTGCTGAAATTGGTAAAACTAAAGTAGCAACAGATAAAAATGTTACAATTAACGGTTTACTAAACGGTGGTAAAGTTGCACTTGAAGCTAACGAATATACAGCGACAGTAACTGGCGGTAAATTAGCTACACCACAAGCTGTAACTGCAGGTAAAGTAAATATTGCTGACACAGCTTTAAACACTGATACAACAGCAGCAGCTAACAAAATTGACACAGAATTCACATTAAAAGTAACAATTAATGCAACTGGTCAAATTTTAGAACAAAAATTCGTTGTTTCAGCTGACGCTGAAACAACGCAAGATTTCTTCTTTACAGCATCAGAAACAACAGCTGATTACAAGCTAGCTAAAGCTATTACAGAAGCTACATTAGTTTCTGGTTCAACTGTAGCAGACTTAAAATCTACAGGTGATTCACCTGCAGTAGTAAACGTTGCAACTGTTGACCAATACGGTAACAAAGAAATCCAAACAATTGCTGCAGACACAGTTACAATCGTTCCTGAAAAAGTAACAGATGTTAAAATTACTGGTAACGGTACTGCTGCTGCAACAGCTACATTAAATACAGGTGTTACAGAAGCTAAAGTAACTTTAAAAGTTAAAGTAGGTAACGCAACTAAAGAATTAAAAGTAACTATTATTGCCCAATAAATAGCGTTACACTATAAACTAGTTTACTAGTAACAAGCCTTGTGATTAGATGAAACTTTTTGTTTCATCATGGTCACAAGGCTTTTTGATGGAGAGAAATCTCCGTAATTTTTTGTATATGTAATGAAGTTATAGCCCTAACATTTAATACAGATGTTAGGGCTATTTCTATTTGTAGTAAAACATGGAGAAAGGCTCAACAACACATTCTAGAATACATAACAATAGTAGATTATGAAATATTTAGATTTCCTTAAACGTATTATAATAGTATGATAGACAAAATATGTTAAGGGGTTGAGTTGGTGATGAATAAGTATACTTTATTTCAGGGAGCATTAGTTGCTGCTCTAGCGACGAGTGCTATTGTAGTAGTACCAACTGCGCAGGCAACAGATAAATTTTCTGATGTTGATTACACGAAGGAATACGGTGCTGCTGTAAAGGATTTAGCTGAACGCGGAATTATTAAAGGTTATGCAGATGATACGTTTAAGCCATTCGCTGATGTGACGCGTGGACAGGCATCGAAGATTTTAGCTGGCCTTTTAGGGCTGAATACTAAAAATGTAATGGATCCACAATTTACTGATGTAAAGCAGAGCGATGAATATTATGGGGCAATCGCTGCCTTGGAAAGTGAAGGGATTATCTCAGGGTTTGCAGATGGAAGCTTCGGTGTCAATCAATCGATTACACGTGAACAACTAGCACGAATGCTAACAACGGCATATCATTTAGAAACTAATGAAGTTGGTCAGACATTACCGTTTAAGGATATTGAAAAATATTCGGATGCTTATTACGCAGTTGCTCCTTTGTATGAAAATAATATAACGAAGGGAATTACACCAACTGCTTTTGGTTTAAAAGAGACTGTCAATCGTTCGCAGCTTGCGTTATTTATTCATCGTATTGAAGCTATGCAGGCTAAACGAGTTATCCAAACTTTTACTGCTCGAGACCTTAATACGAATAATATTGATGCTTATTCTACAGACAATCTAGCGGCAGATGGAGAGCATGAATTCTTCCGCATTCTTCGAACAAATAATGATGTGAAGATTGAGGCGCTAAGAGAGGGATCGGGCTATTTCATGCTTATTGGCTACAATATCGATAATGAGGGAAATTATGAAATAGTCGAAATGCAAAAATATAAAATAACTGTAACGAAAGTAGATGGGAAATTACAAATTAACTGTCAACCAACAGATGAAGTTACACCAGGCTCAGCACTATTTTTAGAGCAAGATTTAGGCTTTGATCCGAAAAATATTCAGCTAACTACAGCTGCTGGTCATGCTGTTAGTGATAAAGTTTTCAGCTATAAGCCATTTAAATTTGATGGCTGGGAGGAAGAAGCGATTCCTAAGGGCGGTAACTATGTGCTGTCGTTATCGCAAGCGGGTGACTATATTGCGACACTGTCTGATAATAAGGGACAGTCGGTACGTGTAGGCATCCATGCAGAATCTGATGGCTATGAATTGTATACAACGTCAGCGGTTGAAAAAAACAGTGTGTTCATTCCAAAAAGTGAAATTGGCTTTAATGTGAAAGATTTTAAAATTGAACAATATACAGGTGCAATGCATGATCACAAAATAGTTGATGTCGAGCTTTCAGCAGATGGTATAACTGTAAAAAGAGTCGGAAAAGGTAATTCTATGTTTTCTGTCCGTCTGAATGGAGAAAATGGTGAGAAACTATATGTACATGGCATGGTCTATGAGGTAAGTGGCATAACAGCAATGAACTATGAGCTAGCGACACAAGAACAAATGGAGAATTCATCTTTTAATTAAGAAACCGGTAGAACTGAGAACATCGCCGGTAAACTTCGAAGAATCGCTGATAAAACCAGATAAATCGCTGATAAACATCAAAAAAACGCTAACAACACAAAAGCCTCCCCAATTTTCATTCGGGGAGGCTTTTATATACTAAAAGACAATATATTTCACGTAGTCTTTCCAACCGATCTCTTTAAAATTTCGCCACTCGATTTTTTTAAGAGGTATTGAACGGAAGGAGCGTGCTAAAATATTGCGTTGTTCATTTACAATAATAGGTGTTCCAGCATCCATATAGCCTGTAAAGATAGTAGAATCTGCCGTTTTAAAGGCAACCTCAATATCCTCAAGGCGTATTTTACCATTTTCATCTAAAGTATAAACGCTATGTTTATTATTCTTTCCAGACTTCACCCATGCGGAATTCACTTTAAGCGCGTTGGATGCCTCATTTACGGTAATAGAAGCCTTACCAACAGTTGAAAATGGAATCTTTTCAAGCATGTCATCCTGATGCAATATGACCTCATAGCTTGTAGGCTTTGGTAGTTTTGCAGACTTAGCTAGTTCATTTGTCCAAAGTGATTCATTATTTGCTGGTATCATTTGTTTTTGAACTACGGTACCTGATAGATCATTGTCGTTATGTGGCAGTTTAAAACTAACGGTTTGGCCATCTTCAACCTTTTGCCATTCATCTTCGGATAAGTAGGCAAGCATAGACTTTTCAGATGAATAAATTTCAAATGTTACAGCGCCAGCTTCTTCAGTGATTTTTGAGATTACACCATCTACTGGGCAAATAACACCTTGGCGTGCTTTAATTTGGCCTATTTGTGCATCCATTAATGCTACTTGACGATTGGTCTCCGCAATGTGACGGTTTAATATCGCCACTGCAGTTGATGGAGAAGTTTGCTGACCTAATTCAAATTTAACAGAGATATTTAACTTCTCACTAATCTGGTCGGTATTAATAGAGCTTTTTGGGTCATTGCCTCCACCGTATTCAGATTCTATCTCTTCTAAAGCAGATTCTAAATCACTTAATTCAGTTTCGTAAGCAGTGCGTTCAGCCTCAAGCTTTGTTAATTCACCGTCAACTTCTTCTGTTTTGTAGGTAGCTAGTAAATCATTGGCATGTACTTCCTGTCCACGTGTTACATCTATTGCAGAAAGACTTTTCGCATCTGCTGAAATTGTATAGGTTTGTGTTGGTGCAACAATCGCATCCTTTTCCACGGTCTCTACACGATCACCAGGAGTAGCTCTTTGAAATTCACCGATAAAGTAGGATCTTGCTACCTTACTATCATCCTTAAATACAAAATAAGCATTTACACCAATTAATATCGCTATCACAATAATACTTAAACTTGTCCAAGGTCTGGATTTAATAAAGCGCATCATCCTAACCCCCTTGTAATCCATTCTTGTAGTGGTAACGCACTAACCATTCCGATAAAAATAGCCATTACCACATATAGTCCAATAATTTTTGCTAATAATGCCTTATGATCTGACCATTCCTCCCATTTTGAAAGGAACGTGTATTGCACAATAATTGTTAATACAGTTGCTACGGTTAATTGATTGATAGCAAATAGCACAAAATCCGTATCAATTACTTGCTGAGCTATAGGTGCAAGTGAGAAGAAGGAGAAGTTTGTAGTGTAACCAACTGCATAAAACACGGCAAATAAAATTGTCTTTTCAATAAGTAAAAATACCATTACATAAAGTTGTACCTTCTGAATCCATTTGTATGGAATGTCTGTTAATAGATGTAACAAGTATGTAACGCCATAATAATGGAAGCAATAATAGATAACTCCCCAGGCAATAACCCCAACCATTGATAATAAACGGGCTGTATAGTATTCATTTGGATGATTCGATGCAAATAATGTTGTTAAGCTTTCAGTACCCATGCCCCAAAACTCACGAATGACAAATAGTAGCATAAAGAGCATGAAAACTGTGAAGGATCGCTTTTTATAGCCTCTTATTTCTCCTTGCTCAACAGCTTGGGTAAAGTTAGTGGGATGCATTAAGCTGTGCCAAAATTTATAGTGATAAAACATATATAGCTCCCTTTCTCGTAAATTAAATAGTAAAGTTGTAGTATACACCTAATTACTGGTAAATAACATAGTAGAAATGCTGAGTTTTTCATTAATTTCCCTCGAAAAAGAGGAAATTTAATCGTTGTTTTAGACAATTATACAAAGCTTGTATTGACACAATCTCGGTAATGTGTCGACAAAATATTTCCTGGAAAATATAAGGCGCAAGTACGTATAGAGTAGCCCTTTTCACAGACGAGCGCTGGTCCTTCTACGCTTCGTTTTTCACACAGAAAACTATCAATTGCAGTGGCCGTCATCTGCACCTGTCTTTTAGGTGGTAAATTTGTTTATATATAGTCTATTAGCATTTTTACTCGCAATTAGTATTTTTTTGCCAAAATTTCTGCCAGATCCATGCACATAATTCAATTATATAGTATCCTAACAATAACTTCCTATAAAAAGACTATCAATCTAAAAAAATCTCTTTCTGTTTGTGAAGAGGATGAGCTACTTATATAGATTAGCTTGAAATAGGATAAAATGCACCGATACAAAAGGTAGCAAATTAGAAATAAATGATACATATCTATTTACCTATAAAAGGAAAGGGTGGGCATTTTGAAGAAACCACTACAGGTTGGTGTAATAACAAGTCTACTACTAACACCGGCAGCGATTGCCAATGCTCAAGAAACACAACCTCAAACAATCTCTCAGGCAAATCAAGTTGCTAATGTGAATGCAGCAGCAGTAGACACTAGATCACAAACAATTGCACAATTTGGCAAATTATCTGTTACGTCAACAGATAATGAAATGGTGATAGCAAAGGGAGATGTAGAGGTTTTAAGTACTACAGACTTCAATCCTGATGAAATCACTTTTATTAAAGCAAAGTACGAATATGTTGTTGCCCAACGAGCTTTATTGTCTAAATTAAAGGATATTGGAGCAGGAATAAGTAAGTTGTCTTATACAAGTAAAACATTTGTTGATGATGTGACAAAAGTTTATAACGAGTACAGTACTTTTTTAGGTTCAAATCCTGAAACAGGCTCTTATTTAAACGTCCAAGATACTTTTGAGAAAGCTGTAAATGCAGCCCTTGCGTCAACGGATGCAAAGGGCATTGTTTCAACAGTTCGAGGTACATCACTACAATATGGCTATGGTGAGCCAGAGCGTATAAATTATTTCAAAAAGAGCGGCGCAGATAGTGAGAAGCTTTTGAACATGTACAAGGATGCAGAGGCTGTAGACCAAACAATTAAAAATTTAGATTCTTTTATTACTGTTCTAGATAACCAGTCATCCACTTCTACTGAAATCAATGATGCTGCTGCTAAAGTAACTACTGAACTGAACAAATTCACTGCTGATCAAAAGAAAATTATTACAGCCTATAATCCTAATAATGCAGCGATAACACCATACAAAAAATATACAGAAGTGTTAGCCAACCTATCTTCAGCTGATCAAGTAATTGCGAGTATTACAACGCTGACGCAAAAGAAACCAGAAGATTTCGCATCTGCTACAAGCTTTATTAGTGCAGTAACAGCAATTGAAACAGCCTACAATAAACTTGATGCCGGCTCAAAGCGTTTAGTTACAAATTTTGATGAGTTTAAGCAGTATCAGGATGTTGCTAATACTTCCAAGCAAATTACAGCACTAAAACCGTCAAATAATGCGGATTATCGAACAGCAGTGAAGGCAGCAAGAGATAAATACTCAACATTACCATTAGAAAAAAAAGATTTTGTGAAAAATACCGCTGACTTAGATTTAGCTGAAGCAAATATAGCAGCAGCAGAAGAAATTGAGAAACTCATTGCTGGAATTGCCAATGCTACGGATAAAATTACGCAAATAGAGCAAGCGCGTGCAGCTTACAATACACCAGTAGCATCTGACGGGAAGAAAATAGATGCAGCTACTGTCAAAAAAATCGTCAATAATTTGTCAGAGCTAACAAGCTGGGAAACATCACATAAAGCTGTTTTAAATGTAGTTGCGCTTGTGGAAAAGCTAGACCCAGCTGCGAAGGATTATACTAAAAAAGCGAAGGCTGCTAATACGGCTTACCTAAAGCTAGATCCGGCAAAACGCGAATTCGTTAAAAGCTATAAATCGTTGAAGGATCAAGTAGAGGCGATGGATATTGTGTCACGCATCATGGCTTTAAACCCATCGCAAAAAACATATACGGAAGCAGTCAAGGAGTTATTTGCTGATTATGAGAAACTATCACCTGACGGGAAAAACCTTGTAACAAATTATCCTGATCTTCAAATCGCGAATGGCTATATTACAACAGCTAAAAATTTCGATGATCGTGTTATCGCTTTAGGTAATGAGCCAGATGCAACCTTTGTATCGAAAGTAGCGGCGATGTCTGCTGAATATAAAGCGATGGATAAAAATGCGAAAAAATTAGTCACACAATCCAAGACATTAACAACTTATGAGAAAAATAATGCCAATGTTGTGAAGGTTATTAAAGCTATTGACGCTTTAAATCCAGCAAGTAAGGATTATACAAAAAAGGTTTTGGCAGCACGTAAGGCATACAATGCATTAGACCCTGCCTCACAAAAACGCGTAACAAACTACAATCAACTAACAGCAGTTGAGGATGTTGCTACATTAATAGGCTTGATTGAAACATTGAAACCGACTAGTAAAACATTTTTAAATGATTTAGATTCTGCACGCAAAAATTATGATGCATTACCACTAGAAAAGCAAAATGCTGTCACAAATTATGAAAAGCTTGTCACAGCTGAGACTGAACTAAAATCTGCGCATATAGTTATTGAATTGATAGATGCGGCAGTGCCTAGTGATCCCGATTATTTAACGAAGCTTATGAATGCTCGCGTTGCCTACGATAAACTAACATCAGGACAGAAAAAGCTTGTCTCTAATGTGAAGGTGTTAACAGATCGTGAAAAAGAAGTAAAAGCAATTTTAAATACTATGGTGCAAATCGATGGTATAGAGCCGGGCACAAGTAAATTTGTCAGTCAAGTAAACTCAGCACGAAAAGCGTACGATAAGCTGACAAAAGACCAAAAGCTATATGTCAAAAATATTGATATTTTACAAAGCTATGAGCCAACTGCCAAAGTAATTGAATTAATTAGCAAGCTAAAGCCGTCAAGTAAAACGTTCAATGCGGATACAGTACAAGCTCGAGCATTATACGATGCTCTAAGTAAGGACATGCAGCAATATGTTACAAACTACAATTTATTACAAGCTGCTGAAGCAAGCATCTTAGGTGCAGGTAATGTACAGCGCATGATTGATGAGCTTCCGACTGTTCCGGCAAATCAATATATTAAACGCATTGAAGAGATTCGTGCAGCATATAATGCATTACCAAAAGATCAACAATATGCGGTTGAAAACTATAAAACATTGCAAGAACAAGAAAAAATTATTAAGCCTGTCATTAGTGTTGTCAATGAGATTGATAAACTTATGACATCGAAAAATATGGACAGCCAATATCAAAAGATTTTAAAAGCATATGACAATCTTACTGCCACTCAGCGTAAATATGTTTATAACGAGCAGCTACTTCTATCATTAGATAACGTTATTAAAGTTTATCAGAGTATTGCAGCTTTAAAGCCAAGCGATAAAATGTATTTTGGTATGATAGAATCTGTGCGAAAAGATTACGATAGCTTAAGTACTACAGATAAGCAAAGAGTATCTAATTACAATATTTTGCTTGAAGCTGAGAAAAATATGAGTGAAGTAAAGAAAGTCGTAGAGATTATAGCTAGTCTAAATCCAACTTCTAGCACATATATTCAAGATGTAGCGAATGCTTCTGCTGCATATAAAGCGTTAGATTCTAAAGTAAAAGGACAAGTTCTTAACTACGATACTTTAAAGAAAGCTGAGAAAGATGTAGCGGCAGTGTTAAAAGTAGTGAATGCGATTGGCGAGTTGGATCCAGACGCTAAAACGTTTGAAAAGAAAGTACTGGCTGCACAAAAACTATACGACGCACTTACTCTTGAACAGCAGGACTTAGTGTATAATTACCGTATTTTACAGGATCATATAAAAACATTAGGTTTATAATAAGGAGAGAGGGCAAGTCCCTCTTTTCTTTCTTTATAATTAAGGAAAGGAAGCGTTAATTTGTCGACTAAGAAGGTACATAAAGCATGGGCTTTTGCAACCGCTGCAGTAGTTGTTCACTGTGTTGCGGCCATGCCTGCAGAAGCAGCAACAATGCCATTTACAGATATAAAAAATAACGGAAACGAAGCAGAACTATACAAGGCAGTTAGCGAATTATATAGCCAAGGAATTGTATTTGGGACAACTTCGACGACGTTTAGTCCTTATCAAAACTTAACGCGAGGGGAAGCGGCATACTTTTTAGCTGAAGCTTTAAAATTGGAGACAAAAAATGTAGTAAATCCTGGCTTCAGTGATGTACAAGCCTCTCATAAATATTACGGTTATATTGCCGCACTTGCTGAAAAGGGCATTATCCAAAAAGGTACAAATTATAATCCAGATCATTTTATTAAACGAAGTCAAATGGCAAAGATGTTGACACTTGGCTTTGATTTACAGCAGGCAACATCATTATCTGCCCCATTTTCAGATTTTACAACAGATAATGAAACTAATATGTATATTCAAACGTTATTAAATTATGGGATTACACAAGGTACTAGCGCGACCACATTTTCACCTTATACAGATGTTCGACGTGGTCAAATGGTTTTATTCCTTTACCGCACCTTACAAAAAACTGAAGACGCTTTCTACATTATTAGCGTTGAATAAATGCGAAGACTCACTCTTAGTTTATCTTCAATCTTAGAGTGGTTTTTTTGAAATATTAAAGGTAAAATAAGGTAATAATGGAATGTGCGTTTCACATCAACCAAAGTTGGGTGAAGCCTGGTTTATACATAATTAAATGAAGGAGGAGGTAGCTATGTTTAAAAAAGTATCGAGTGTTGTTGGCATGTCTCTTATTTTGCTGACTACATCATATGCTGTGCCTCTGACAAACGCATCTGAAGAAGTATTGGCAGCTAATATTGCAAAGGATGTTTCACAATCACATTGGGCAAGAAGCTCAATAGAACGTATGCTAGAAAAGCATTATATGACAAATTATCAGGATGGCTTCTTTAGACCAGAACAACCGATTACTAGGGCAGAGGCTGCAGCTGCAATTGCTCGTTCCATGCAGCTAAAACTGGATACCGATTACTCTCCCAATTTTACAGACTTATCAGCCAATCATCCGTACTATAAAGAAATTTGTGCCTTAGTGGAATTAGGGATTTTACAAAATGGTGATTGCTTCAACCCTGACGCACCTTTACAGCGCGCGCAAATTGCCAAGATGTTAACACTCGCTTATCAAATTGAAGTCGATTCCCAAAATAATAGTAAGTTTAGCGATGTTAAGGATGGATATTGGGCAAAAGACTATATTGAATCACTTGCGGATGTTGGTGTTATTAAAGGGATCAACGCACAGCAATTTGCACCAAATCGATTGGTAACACGTGCACAATTTGCTTCTTTGGTTGAAAGAAGTCTCGACTTTTCAACGAAGGTAACAAATCTCGAGGTAGCCTATGACTATTTATCCAAGTCTTATATTCCAACAAAAAATTATTCACCAACCATGTCTAATGATGTAATACGTTTAGTCAACGTCGAACGACAAAAAAGAAAGCTACAACCCCTTAACGATGATGCAGCTTTAACACAAATTGCCGTTATTAAGGCGCAGGATATGGTGAATCGACATTATTTTGAGCACGAATCACCTTACTACGGGATGCCCTGGGATTTGGCAACATTATTCGATTATCCATATACGAGCTTAGGAGAGAATATAGGAAGAAAAATTCCAACACCCGATGCGGCCGTCAAAGCATGGATGGCTTCACCAGCACATCGTGAAAATATTTTGCGAGAAAATTACACAAATACCGGGGTAGCGATTGCTGTTGATAGCAATGGATATTACTATTGGGTGCAGTTATTTTCTAGTCAATAGCTTGTGCGGAGCGGATAAAGGAATACCTGCGAAGATGAGGCAAGTACCCGCGAAAGGTGATCAAATACCACGCGTACTCCTTACATCCTTTAATGGGAAATTGTATCGAAAATGCTCATATCTAACAGTTGGAAATTGAAAATGCACTAAATCTCGTAATCTATTGTGACAAAGCGTAGCTAATATTACAGGAATGTTACAAAAATCCCGTATATCCATTATTTAATACCCATATTTTAGCGCTGATAAACCACGAAACGTTGGTATATCAGTGTTTTTTTGTGCTCTCAAAACCGTTACACAATTGAAAAATTAAAATAGCATCTTTTGTGATAGTCTATTTATAGGCAAAAAAGTTCTGAGAGGGGTATACCGAAAATATGAAAAAGAAATGGTTATTACCGATTTTTGCATCTTTCATGTTATTTACAACAACTCAAATAGATAAAGCAGAAGCAGCTACAGTATCTGATGTTACTGATACAGCGTCAAAATATTTAGGTGTTCCATATCTTTATGGAGGTACAACTACTAAAGGGCTCGATTGCTCAGGATATACATCTAAAGTCTTTGCAGATTTAGGTATTGAATTAAACCGTACTTCAGGCTCACAATATCAACAAGGTACTGCGGTAGCAAAGAAGGATCTTGAAGTTGGAGATTTATTATTCTTCAATACTAGTGGTAAAGGTATCTCACATGTAGCTATTTACATGGGTGACGGGAAAATGATCCACTCACAAACAGGTCAAGGTGTTAGTTACTCAAATGTAAACGATCCATATTATTGGGGTTCTCGTTACATCGGTGCTAAACGTGTAGCAACATTTGATAGCGAACAAGCAGAAGCTGTTAAAGAAGAAGTAAAGGAAGCTGCGATTGACTTCACAGTTTACGCTTCTCGTGCTGAAGTGGCAGAGCAAATTGCTAAAGCACTTAACTTGGATACATCCGATAAAAATACGAAATTTACAGACGTAAAACCAACATATGCACATGCTGGTGCGATTGCTGCTGTATCGAAGTTAGGTATCTTTGATGGTGATGGTAGTGGGAAATTTAATCCATCTTCACCGATAACACGTGCTCAAATCTCGAAAGTATTAGTACATGCCTTCGTATTAAAGCAACAAGGCGATGTTGTAACATTTACTGATGCTCCTGCAAATCATTGGGCAAATGAATTTGTTTCAATTCTTGCTTCAAATGGTATTACAGAAGGTAAAGGAAATGGTAACTTCGGTTACGATGAAATGTTAAAAATTTCTCAACTTCAAACATTTATTGAACGTGCACAAAAATAACAATAATAATTAAATTCCGTATTACTTAGACAAGGGCTACGTTTAAAGTAATACATTGCAAGGAAGTTCTTTTATATAATGTATAGAATGAGGAGAGTTTGCACTTGCAGGCTCTCTTCTTTTTATGAAATATACCAAAAATCGGGGTGATGCCTAAAAATAGGAGAATAGTTACATTCGTATGATAGTTTTGTCTGTGCAAGTTTGCTAAAATGTACACGAGAACAGGAAGGGAGGAAATAAGACATTGTACCTCAAAAAAGTCAGTCTTATATTATGCGTCTTATTCATTTCAGCTTCTATGTTTACAATACATAGCGCCCAAGCAAGTGGTGGGTTTGTAGATGTTCCTAAAGATCATGAAGCTTATGAAGAGATCAATTATTTAGTTAGTTTAGGTGTTATTAAAGGGTATACGGAAAACGGCAAAACGTATTATAAACCTTACAACACAGTAACGCGTGGACAAGTTGCCAAAATGGCTGTAATTGCATCAGGTAACCAGCCACTAGTTGTCAATAAATCAAGCTTCTCCGATGTAACAGTCGGTACAGAGCTTTCAGGCTATGTAGAACGAGCTATACAGCTTGGCCTATTTAAAACAAATACTCAGGGGCAATTCTTACCGAACAAGCCTTTAACTCGTGATGAAATGAGTTATGTATTAACAAAAGCATTTAAACTTGATACAAGTGAATATGAAAATATCGATTCTCCTTTTGTGGACGTAGGTATTACTCATCCGTACGTTACATACGTTAATACAATTTACTATAATGGTATTACAAAGGGAACGGGTCAAAATTATAACCCAAATAACCAAGTGACACGTGCGCAGTTTGCATTATTTGTAGCGCGTGCGAAAAGTGAAAAGTATCGTTTAGAGCTACCAGTTAAAGGTATAGGTGTACCTGATACAACACAGGTCATCGGTTTAATTTCTGTAACAACTGATGGATTAAATATTCGTAAATCAAAAGATTCTTCATCTACTACTAATATTGTAGGTACTGTCAATAAAGGTGGTAAACTATCAGTCTATGCAGTTGAAGGAGACTGGTTAAAGGTTACTTATAAAGGTGCCTTTGCTTATATTTATAAAACGTATGCACAGTTTTTAGATGCAGATGGTAACGCATTAGGGAATGTCCAAAAGCAAGTTACTGCAACACAAAATTTAAATCTTTACGTAAAACCAACATCTTCCTCAAAAGTTATTACATCCGTTAATAGCAAAACAAAATTCCCTGTTTATAAGACAGTAAGCGGCTACCATCTAACTGTAGTAAACGGTATACCAGGCTATATCGTGGCTAATAGTACAGAGGACGTTGAAGTAGAAAAACCTTCTACTCCAGATCCAACTCCACCAACAGTTTCTGGTGATCTATTAGGTCGAGTGACGGTTGACAATTTAAATATTCGCAAAGAAGCTAACTCTACTTCTACAGTACTAGGTAAGCTGAAAAAGGGCGAATATATTCAAGTAAACAGTATTAACGGTTATTGGGCACAAGTGACTTATCAAGGTCAAAAAGGGTATGTCCATAAATCATACTTAAAGCTACTAAATCAAAGTGGTAATCCGTTGAAAGATCGAATTATCATTCTTGATCCAGGACATGGCGGTAAGGACCCTGGAGCTGTTGTAGGTTCCAATTCCGAAAAAGCTATCACATTAAAGGTCGGCACACTTGTGAAGCAAAAGCTAGAGGCTGCAGGTGCGAAGGTATATATGACTCGTACAGGGGATACGTATCCTTCA
This sequence comes from Lysinibacillus sp. NPDC093190, assembly GCF_050280425.1. Classification (NCBI taxonomy): domain Bacteria; kingdom Bacillati; phylum Bacillota; class Bacilli; order Caryophanales; family Bacillaceae; genus Lysinibacillus; species Lysinibacillus sp. NPDC093190. The sequence continues at coordinate 27,999 of NZ_JBNNVG010000046.1, forward strand.
CTTCAAGACCGCGTTGACTTTACAAATGCTAATTACGGTGAAATCTTCGTAAGTATCCATGTGAACTCAGCAGCAAATACTTCTGCACAAGGTACTGAAACATATTATGCAATTTCAACAGGTGATATGTATCAAGAAGACATTGATCTTGCGACATTTGTAAATAATCAAATCGTTAATAACTTAAATATGAAAAATCGTGGTGTTAAAGAAGAACAATACTATGTAATTCGCAACACGATTATTCCAGCCATCTTAGTTGAGCTAGGCTTCCTAACAAATAGCGAAGACCGCGGTAAAATGACTGATGATAAATATGTTGAGTTATTTGCTGATTCAATCTACAAAGGGATTTCACAATACTACGCGAAAAAATAATAAAAACGGGCTACATTGTTCAATATGAACGATGTAGCTCTTTTCGTTTGATAAAAATAAGGTAAGTACATGAATTCTAGTATTTATAGTTTTAGTATAATGGTTACTCTTAATGATAGTTTTGCCTGTGAAATTTTGTTAATATTAATGTTAGAACAAGAAGGGAGGAAATAAGACATTGTATCTCAAAAAAATTAGTCTTATATTATGCGTCCTTTTCGTTTCTGCTTCAATGTTTACAATACATAGTGCACAAGCAAGTGGCGGTTTTGTAGATGTTACGAACAAGGATGACGCATATGAAGAAATCAATTATTTAGTTAATTTAGGTGTTATTAAAGGGTATACAGAAAAGGGCAAAACGTAT
>NZ_JBNNVG010000047.1:0-27648 GCF_050280425.1 Lysinibacillus sp. NPDC093190
GAGGGTCACTTGGGATAGAAGTGACCCTTAGTAACAAGATTCGGAGGTGTAAGGCTAAATTAGCTTTACACTACTATTAATATGTCGTGATAGCTATATTTGTATAGTGAATTGCCTGTGAAATAAATTTAAAAATAAAAAAGCCGTAGCATCGTAACACGCTATAATAATTGGAGGTGTGCTAATGAGTAGTATCGCACAAGAACAAATAGCTGCAATAGCTGAGGTAGCCATTGCAAAGTTTAATGAACTTCAACAAGAAGAAAAAACTAAGAGATTGGATAGACGGCTTTTCAATACGAGAATATTGTTGAAAAATTATCGTCATTTAAAAGTGTACTGTAATGAAATGAAAGAGAATATGGATTTAGAAGATGGGGAGCAAGAGGAAATAATCACTCCTGATAAAGAATACCTTACATTAGAATCTATAAAAAGAAGTGAAGCTCGTACACTTGCTATGATGCGGTTCATTGATAATATGGTTAAAGTTTACGAAATGGATTGTAAACACTTGGGAGCAGAAGCGGTACGAAGATATGAAACACTAATGCATTTTTATATAAAAGATGAAAAAATGACATACGTTGAAATAGCAGATTTGCATAATGTCCATGAACGTACAGCACAAAGGGATCTGAAAGAGGCGATTCACTCGATGTCAGTACTTTTATTTGGTACAGATGGGTTGCGGTTACAGTTATAGTCGTGTCGTAAAGATGTCGTTCAAGACGTTCACTGGTACGTCAACACTACTGAGTCACATCTAACAAGGTGTGGCTTTTTTTATGCCTTGAGAAGTTGAGTGCAAAATTGAAAGAGGAAAATTTAAAAGGATCACCCGGAGGATAGTGACCCTTAGTAAAGGTTTGAAAGTGTAAGGTTAAATTAGTATTACCTTACAGTAGTTATGAGCAATATAGGCGGTATTGGGTATTAGTAACCTCTATGCATGAAAGTAGCGCCGACAATAATCAGAAGAATGAATAGAACAACGACTAAAGCGAATGGGTTTCGTTCGCGACGCTCTTCGCGAAATTCTCCGCAGTATTCCATAAAATATCCCTCCTTTCTATAATCTATAATATGTATAGTTTTCAAAAGGGATTGCGATATTTATCTTAGGATGCGTTAGAAAAATGTATAAAAATAAATATGTTAAAAATAGGTATACACTATCAAGAAAAAATAATAGATGTTAGCTAAGTCATATCCAATCTAAACTGTACCCTATAAGATAGACACTTTGAAAAAAGTCTATCCTATAGGGTACTTTTGTTTATAATTAGAAAAAAGATGTCGGAGCGGAATGAAATGACGAAAAGATTATTTACTAAAAAAGAGCAAGAACAATTAAACTGTAATCCTAATGTCCAAGCTATTAGTGATAAAGCGATTACTTATACTGAGGAATTTAAACGCCATTTTATTGCAGAAAATGAAAAAGGAAAACTCCCAAGAACGATTTTTGAAGAGGCAGGTTTAGATGTTGAACTGATTGGTTTGAAGCGCATTAGCTCAGCGGGAAAGCGTTGGCGTGCAGCTTATCGTACAACTGGAGTAGCGGGTCTACAAGATACACGGAAAACGAATTCAGGTCGTCCAATAGAACGGGAATTAAGTTTAGAAGAAAAAATTGCACGATTAGAAGCGAAAAATCGATTATTACAAGCGGAGAATGAACTTTTAAAAAAGCTCGATCTACTCGAAAGGCAGATGTTAAAGAAGAAATAACAATTGCAACAGAACTAAAATTTGATTTAATCAGTAAAACGATTCAAAAATATAAACTAAAACGTTTAGTAAGCTATCTATGTGAAATCATGGGCGTATCTCGTTCAGGTTACTATAATTATTTCACAGAAAAATCAGCACAAAAGCGTGCAGCCCAAGAGTTAGCAGATGAAACCGTCAAAGAAATCATTTTAAAAGCGTATCATTTCCGAGGACGTAGGAAAGGTGCACGCCAAATTAAAATGACGTTAGAAAATCAATATGGGATTACGTATAACTTAAAACGTATTCGCCGTATTATGAAGAAATTCGAAATTGTATGCCCAATTCGAAAAGCGAATCCGGCACGTAGAATGGCCAAAGCGACAAAAGAACATCGTACATGTTCAAATGAATTACAGCGTAACTTTAAACAAGGTGTAGCAGGAAAAGTATTATTAACAGATATCACGTATTTGACTTACGGAAACGGCAAACGTGCTTATTTATCAACGATTAAGGACGCTGAGACAAATGAAATTTTAGCGTATGAAGTATCTGCCTCATTAAGTATAGATATCGCGCTAAATACACTGCGTAAATTGAAGCAAAATCACCATCATATAACGGGAGATGCATTTATTCATTCAGATCAAGGATTCCATTATACAAATCCACAATTTCAGAAACTTGTGAAAAAAATGGGACTAGGGCAATCGATGTCACGCCGAGGAAACTGTTGGGATAACGCCCCTCAAGAATCCTTCTTCGGTCATTTTAAAGATGAAACCAATCTGAAAGCGTGCGAAACATTAGAAGAAGTAAAACGAGAAGTGAAAAGTTATATGATCTATTACAACCATTATCGAGGGCAATGGAACTTGAAAAAGCTGCCGCCTGCAAAATACAGACAGCAGCTTCAAGTTACCTAGCTTTTTTTCAAAATGTCCTTTACAAAGGGTACACTTTAGTCGGGTATGGCTTTTTATTATGCCTATAATGGTTGAGCATGACATTGAAAGAGGAAAAATATTTAAAAGGGTCACACGGAGGATAGTGACCCTTAGTAAAGATTTGAAGGTGTAGGAGTACCCTAATAATTATGAGCATTAGAGGCGGTATTGGGTATTAATAACGCATGAAAGTAGCGCCGATAATAATCAGAAGAATGAATAGAACAATAAGTAGCGCAAATGCTGAACCGCCACCCCAGCCACCATATTCCTGAGACATAATAATTTTCCTCCTTTCTATAATCTATAATCTATAATCTATAATATGAATAGTTGTCAAAAGGAATTGCGATATTTATCTATTTTACAAAAATAAAGTCTTATAAATTGAAAAAAATGTTATGACATTGAGAATACAACGAAGAATAGTCTGATAGACTTTCACTTGATTTTGAATCAATATCAGGAAGGTTAAAATGAAAAGGATCACTCTGGTAAAAGTGACCCTAAAATAAGGAGGTGTATGGCTAATTAACTTTATCCTATTATTTATTCCTATGTTGTGAACAAAAGAGGTTTTGAGATTAATACAAGAAAGTAGCGCCGACAATAATTAAAAGAATGAATAGAACAACAATTAGGACGAATGAGGAACCACCATAGCCACCGCCGTTATAACCTCCGTAACAACAATTGTTGTTGTAATTACCCATATTTCCGAAGTAACCCATGTGAATACCTCCTTTCTCTTTCTATAATATGTATAGTTATAGAAAGAGAAAGGAGGTATTCATCCTATTGAAAATTTTTTTAGAATTAGAATGGGATTGCTCCTTTTGTATAGTGAGTCGTCTTAAAAAATTTAATGATGATAGGTTAAAAATATTGTTAACTAAAGGTCATATCCAAAAGGGTATGACTTTTTATTATGCAATATGGGACAGCAACGTATAAAAAACGATGGGCGAGGTGAGAGTTTGCAAATTGGAGGGTGAACATCCAGGTTCGTTAAATGAATCATTATTAAGCATTTGGTGGGGCTGTATTGCAATTTTGGTAGTGTTATTATTCATTAAACGGATTAGCGAAAAAGGACTATAAAAGATTGTTAAGATTATTGATTTGTGAAGGATGGTACTTAAAGTAACGAGGAGCTTTAGTGAAATAAGGAGTAAAAAATAATCAAACTTTATTAAAAATCTAATACTAAATAAAAGAGATAAACTCAATTTTGATTAAAATTTTTCAGAATGGAGTGCTATTAAAAAAATTCTAATCAAGCATTACTCAATAATAGAAAGGCTTAGGAGTTGTTCCTAAGCTTTTTTGGAGGTTGTAACTGAAAGAAATGTAATGAATATAGCATTAGTTTTATGTAGTCAAAAAGATTCTTTTGTTGGCGTTCGCCACTCCAAGTGCTGGTAAGCCTGCACGTAGGGCAACAGGTAACAAAACCGCCCCTAACAGTGCCACAGCCGGTGATGGCCAAAAGAACCACGAAATAAACATCATTAACAGACCAATCGTCCAATAAGCAAGTGCAGGTGTTTTAATGATTTTTGTAAAAGGAGCAATCATGATCTCATTAATACCAGAAATCATCATAACCCGACTCATGGCAACAATAATGGAAATAATAAGAATAATCGACAACAGCTCTGTAATGGCATAAATAAAACTATTAAAAACGCCACTAATGGACGAAGTTAAATCGCCTGTAGCAACGATTGCTAGCATGAAGATGCCAAGTACACAAATGAGGGTGGTATCGCGACGTTTAACCATAAAGCCAATGATAAGGACAATAAAAACAACGTAAATCCAATGGAGAGCAGTAAATTCAACCCCCATACGTTTCTCTTCAATATTCGATCTGATTCTATAGAATATGAGGAGAAAAAAGTTGGTGATGGTTTTGAAAAATTTCGACTTAATCAGAACGACGGAAAGCGGTCGAAGTGACGGATAGAGTGGCAGAAGCGACGGAAAGCATGGTCAGAGCGACGGATAGAATAGTCGAAATGACGGAAAGAAGAGCCAAGGTGACGGATAGAGAAGCCAAAGACGTGGATAGCCCGCCAAAATCGTGGATAGAACCGCCATAGCAACGAATTATGAAACAATATATGTGGATTGTACCTTCTGCTATAGCAAGCTGGATTTTTCTAATGAATATAGAATACGATGCAATGGTCTCACTATAATAGTAGGAGCTGATAATTGAAAAAGTAATAATAAAATAAAAGAGGTGTAATATGAAAATCGTTATTTCCTGGAAAAATACTTATCGATAAAGGCGGAAGCAGACCACTTGGTACATACAGGTGGTTCTGATTTTAATTGACAATGATAATCATTGTCGATATTGTGGAAGTAGACTAGAATTCACAAGTCTAGCAAATTCGCATTCCGGCGGTTATTTGATTTATTTATGCCAGCATGAAGATGCCTAATACACAAATGAGTGTGGCGTCGTGACGTTTAACCTTTTATACATATTTATTGATCCTTATGAGTTGTAATAATAGTTTTTTAGAAATTTAAGTTTTATAAATCCGATAATCTTTTGATAAATTATTTTATGTAATGAAGTAGAGGTGAACCATAGGTGAAGCAGGTGTTGGTAATTAAGAATGAACGGTCATTAGCAAAGAAAATCGGAAGCGGTTTAAAGCAAGAAGGCTATTTCATATTAACACTTCACAATGAAAACAAAGGTTTAAATATAGTATATGAGCAAGATTGGGATCTTATCATATTGGATTGGGATTCGTTAAGTATGTCTGGACCGGAAATTTGCAGACAAATAAGGGCCGTTAAAACGACCCCAATAATCATTGTGACCGACAATGTGTCCAGCAAGGACTGCATAGCAGGATTACAAGCAGGAGCAGATGATTATATAAGAAAACCATTTGTGAAAGAAGAATTAGTAGCAAGGATAAAAGTTATTTTAAGAAGAGGGGACGGTTTCCAGCCAATCGAGACTGATTACTTTCGGTTTAAAGATCTCTTCGTGGATGCAACCCGCAATATTGTGACAAAAGGTGGCGAAAATCTCCCGCTTACTAAGCGCGAGTATGACCTACTTGTATTTTTAATCAAGAATAAAAATACAATATTGAGCCGAGAAATGCTTTTGAACCAGGTTTGGGGTTATGACGTAGCAGTAAATCCAAATGTAGTGGATTTATATATTGGGTATCTAAGAAAAAAGCTAAAGTGCGCGAAGAAAGACAGGTATATTCAAACAATCCATGGCAGGGGCTATTCAATGATTGAATAGTAAAAATAAGATAATAGGTAAAGTACAGTTTGTCACAGTAATCAATATTAAACATAATCGAAAAAACACGAGTAAAAACAGTTTCAACCAGTTTTGCTCGTTTTTTTGTTCTATTAACTTCACGTATTACTTTTTTGTAGCCAATCTATGCTTGAAAGCAACTTTATTTATCAACTTACATCATTCACAAGATTTTCACAGAATTAAAAACTATACTAATTCACAGAACAAACAAATGAAAATGATTATCAATAGCAATTGGGGTGGTTGGCAATTACTATCCAATTCAATCTATAGACTTCATCGTTTTCAAAATAAATTATATAAGGAGTTTATGTATGAAGAAATCTATGTTTTTAAAATTAGTTGGAATTATGGCAGTTTTGACTTTGATGTTAGCAGCTTGCTCAAATAATAAAACTAATGAAGAGTCAAAGTCTAATGAAGATAGTGGAAGCGAAGAGGTTGCTAAGCCTACGACAGTTGAAATCACTGATGCTCATGGAACTGTTACTGTTCCTGTAAATCCAAAGAATGTAGTTGCTTTGGATAATAGAACTTTTGAAACTTTAGCTGATTGGAAAATTGACTTAGTAGCTGTTCCAAAGGATGTAATGCCTGCGGATTCACCATATGTAAAGGACGATTCAGTTCAAAATATTGGAAATCACCGCGAACCAAATCTTGAAATTATTGCAGCTGCAAACCCTGAACTTGTAATCATCGGTCAAAGATTTGCTGGCTATTACGAAGATATCAAAAAATTAGTACCAAATGCAGTTGTTATTGATCTTAATGTAGATGTTTCTGAGGAAGCTGCTACGCCTGGGGAAAACTTAGTAAATGGACTTAAAAATTCTACAATTGCTTTAGGGAAAATTTTCGATAAAAATGAAGAAGCTAAACAAGTGGTAGCTGATTTTGACAAAGTTATCGAAAATGCTAAATCTGCTTATAATGGAACAGATAAAGTTATGAGTGTTATCGTTGGTGGTGGAGATATTGGTTTTTCAGCTCCTCATTCTGGACGTGTTTGGGGACCAATGTATGAAATTTTCGGTTGGGCTCCAGCATTAGAAGTTGCCGATTCTACTTCAGATCATAAAGGTGATGAAGTTTCTGTTGAAGCTATTGCACAAAGTAATCCTGATTGGCTTTTCGTATTAGATCGTGATGCTGCAATATCTGGTGAAAAAGATTCAGTTCCTGCTCAAGATGTTATTGCTAACGCTCCTGCTCTTCAAAAAACAACTGCTGTTTCTAAAAAACATATTGTTTATGCACCAGCAGATACTTACACAAATGAATCAATTCAGACTTATATAGAGTTGTTTGAAAACCTTGCAAATACTTTAGCTAAAGCTAAGTAGTGTAAAGGAGTATAAAATAGTGCTGAAAAATGTAACTTCTAGGGTTGAGATAAGTTCTCAACCCCAGTTTTATAACTACAATAAGATATGGACAAAACCTTTTATATTAGCGATTATAGTTGTTATTATTTTAGGCATTATATCACTGTTTACTGGAGTTTATGATATACGTGGACAAGAGGATGGAATGGAGATGTTTTTCATAACTCGTGTTCCGAGAACAGTTGCATTAATGCTTACTGGAGCTGCAATGTCAATGGCAGGACTCGTAATGCAACTGATTACACAGAATCGTTTTGTTGAACCTACTACAACAGGGACTATTGAATGGTCAGGTTTAGGGCTGCTTCTTGTTTATTTATTATTTCCTGCCCCGACTTTAGTTCTAAGAATGACTGGTGCAATCATTTTTTCTTTTATAGGAACTATGATTTTCTTTTTATTTTTAAGAAGAGTTAAACTTCGTTCGTCTTTAATTGTCCCAATTATTGGATTGATGCTTGGAGCGGTCATTTCTGCAGTGTCCACTTTTATGGGACTCCTTTTTCAAATGACGCAAAGTATTGAAACTTGGTTTGTAGGTTCTTTTGCGGCCGTTCAGGTGGGAAGGTATGAATATTTATGGCTAATTGTTATCGTTACTTTGCTTATTTTTCTTTATGCTAATAGATTGACTTTAGCTGGACTAGGAGAAGATGTCGCAACAAGCCTTGGCGTTAATTACAATAGGATTGTTCTTTTGGGGACTGCCCTTATTTCTATTGCAGTTGGAATTGTTGCAGCTGTTATTGGAAACTTACCTTTCTTGGGTTTAATTGTCCCAAACATTGTTTCAATGTTTAGAGGCGATGATCTTAGGAGTAATTTACCTTGGGTATGTGTGATAGGAATAGGGACTATAACTGCCTGTGACATAATTTCTCGAACAATTATAATGCCTTTTGAAGTACCTGTTTCTTTAATACTTGGAACAGTGGGGTCAGTCGTGTTTATTACTATTTTATTGAGACAAAGAAAACCAGGGAGGCTACGATGAGCACATTGGAATATAGAAATAAAGAAAATGTCGAAATCGATTCTAGCCTTCATAATGAAAATAGATCAGCTAGGGCTTTTCGTTCTAAGAAGGAAGAAAGGCGTTATTGGATATTGCTGATAACATTGATTGCTTTGGGCATCCTTGCCTCATATGGACTTTTAGTTTATAACAATCCAGTTCCAGTAGATTCACCTTCTTTTATCCCAGTTGTTAAGAGAAGGATCGTAGCTCTTGTTGCAATGATTATTGCTGCAGTTTGCCAGAGCTTGTCGACTGTTGCTTTCCAATCAATTACGAATAATAGGATTATAACCCCTTCGCTTTTAGGTTTCGAATCACTTTACTCAACAATTCATACTAGTACAATATTTTTCTTTGGTGCTAGTGCATTGATAAATTTTAGTGGAATTGGATCATTTTTATTTCAAGTTGTAGTTATGGTCTTGATGAGTTTGATACTTTATGGATGGTTACTTTCTGGTAAATACGGGAATTTACAACTTATGCTTTTAGTTGGAATTATTATGGGCACTGGGTTAAATTCTGTGTCAACTTTCATGAGAAGACTACTTGCGCCTTCTGAATTTGATATTTTACAGGCAAGATTGTTTGGTTCTGTTAATAATGCAGATTCTGCATATTTTCCTATCGTAATTCCTATGGTAATAATTGTAGCATTATTACTTCTTGCTCATTCTAAGAATCTAAATATATTGTCACTAGGAAAGGATGTTGCTACTTCTTTTGGAGTTAAATATCAATCTAGTGTAATTTATACGCTTGTCTTAGTTGCTATTTTGATGTCAATTTCAACAGCTTTGATTGGACCACTTACTTTCTATGGCTTTTTAGTAGCAACTTTGAGCTATCAGGCGGCGTCAACTTATGATCATAGATATATTTTTCCAATGGCTCTTGCTATAGGATTTTTGATAATAACGAGTGCATACTTTTTGATGTATCATGTATTCCATGCTCAAGGTGTAGTTTCGGTTATTATCGAATTATTTGGTGGAATAATATTTTTAACTGTAGTTTTAAGGAAGAGGGCTTTATGATAAAAATTGAAAATGTTAAAAAGTTCTATACTGATAAGGTAAAAATAGGACCTTTGAATATTGAAATACCAAAAGCGGGTTTTACTTCTTTAATTGGTCCAAATGGTGCTGGAAAGTCTACGACACTTTTGATGATTGGAAGACTTTTGAATATGGAGGAAGGTCAAATTCAAGTGGCGGATATGGATATTTCTGGATCTAAATCAAAAGACTTAGCAAAAATTTTGACTATATTGCGACAAGAAAATCATTTCGTAACTAGGCTTACTATTAGACAACTAGTTGGATTTGGACGATTTCCTTATTCAAAGGGAAGATTAACGAAAGAAGATGAGGCTATTATTTCTAAATATATCGATTTTTTAGACTTGACTGATTTAGAAGATCGATATTTAGATGAGCTTTCAGGTGGTCAAAGACAAAGGGCATATGTAGCAATGGTTTTATGCCAAGAGACTGAATATGTACTTTTGGACGAGCCTCTGAACAACCTTGATGTTGCTCGTTCTGTTCAAATGATGGAGCATTTGAGACGTGCGGCTAATGAATTTGGAAGAACAATTCTGACTGTTATGCATGATATAAATTTTGCAGCCAAATATTCTGATAGAATTTGTGCTATGAAAGATGGACAAATTGCCGCTTTTGGAACAGTAGAAGAGGTTATGGACTCGAAAATTTTGACAGATATTTTTGAAACAAAAATAGAAATTATCGAAGGTCCTTATGGGCCAATCGCTGTTTATTAGTTACATTAGTTACAAAATAAAAAAAGAGAAACATCTCAAAAAATGAGTATGTCAAAAAACTAATAGAAAATTAAATTATTTACTGTAGCTTGCACAGATCATAACAACTACTCTATTTGAAGTTGCTGTCTGTATTTTTCAGGCGGCAGCTTTTCAAATGCCATTGCTCACGATAATGAATTGAAGTATGTCATAACGAGAAATTTAGTGATCTTAATGACCGTGGACAAGGAATACTCAATCTATTTGATACAAAGGAATTCTTTTTCATGGGTTCATAGTTTGCAATGCCAAACATGTTATCTTCTTTTTTCTGTAATAAAAAACATTTTTAGTATAGCTCAAGTCTAATGTAAGCTTAACGCCAGTAAGTCACAATAGGTAGAAGGGAATTAATATGTTTAGCACCGCCAGCGTATGACGGTGCTAAAAGTAATCCTTGAACACGCTAAAGGGCTGTTTTTACGCCAAATCCAATTAACATTATGCCAGTAGACTTTTGGAAGAGTGTTTGGAACTTAGGTTTATTCAACCACTTCTTCAGATGATCTATTAGATAAACCAAAATCATAAACCATCCCACGGCTACTAAAGTGAGTATTAAACCTAAAACGATCAATTGTTGATTTGTATTTCCATTAAGATTAATGAATTGTGGCATAAACGTTATATAGACCAAAATCGTCTTTGGGTTAAGAATATTACTAATGGCTCCTTGTAAATAGTATTCTTTATGATGATAGTGCACTGATTTGTCATTTGAATGCTGGCTTCCTACTTGAACAGCTTCCAATGAAAGTGTACTTTTCGTAAAAAATGTTTTTACACCTAAGTAAAGTAAATAGGCAGCTCCCATATACTTGATGGCATTGAAAAGAAGCAGGGACTGGGCAATGACAACTGACAAACCGAAAACGGCAATAATGGTCCAAAAAGTAAGACCTGTCGCCATGCCGAATATCGTATAACGCCCGGCTTTTGCTCCGTGGCTAAGCGTATTTTTCATGATAAGTACCGTATCTGTACCGGGCAACATAGACATCATAATGGCCATTAAGACATATGCTAGTAAGTTTTCCATCTTACTCCTCCTCGTTTTATTATAAATTCTGTACCCCGCTTACCTCAAAAGAGGGAAACTACCAGTTAAACTATTTACTTTTTTCTTTTCGCCATAGATGCCAAGACCAAAGTATTTGTAGTCGGATTTTGATATTGCTTGCAGTTTATTTATGTATTCTTCATACGATTTACAGCCCTGTGCTGTATCAGAAAAATCTACGACAAGCATATCAGAAAATGGTTCTGACATAGTTTTATCTCTTAGTTCGTGGAGTAGGGAAGTGCTCCCCTTTAAGATTGGAATTGGCGTTTTCACAATTCCTAAATGTTCAATACCTGAACCGTCTGAGACAGTGCCACCAACTAACTCGGGAGCATACGTTCCAAGGGTTACGCCCAAGATAGCTGCTGTGTTGGCGATCAGACCTAGAGGTAATTTCTCATCAATGACAAGCACGCATTTTGTTTTAAGATTACTCATCGTGTTTCTCCTTCAATTTCGAAAATTCTCATATACTGTTTTGGTGTTAACCCAACCTGTCTTTTAAAGAATTTAGTAAAATGACTTTGATCACTAAATCCTGTAAAGAAAGTTACTTCGATGGGCTTTATACCTTGTTCCAACAACTCTTTGGCATGATTTACTCGAATTGTTTCCAAGTAGCTGTTAGGGGAGATGCCCATTTTTTTTGTGAAAGTTCTTAGTAAGTGATATTTGCTCCATCCTGATATGGCACTTAAATCATTAAGCGTAATCGTCTTCGTGTAATTTTCCTCCAAATAACTACACACTGTTTTAATTTCATATGTGCTTTCAGAAGCTGGTGGATGGGTTGTAAGGTCAGAATATGTCTGAATAAGCTCTTCCAATAAGTACAAAAATAGCTCTTCCTTCTGAAGCTCACTCTCATCCTGCGAGATTTTTAAATGGAGCTCTCTTAAATTGTCTACAAGTTCGCTATGATATAGAACATTTTGGTTGAAACATGGCAGGCATTCGTTGCCATTGATTTCTAAAACCATCTTTTTCATGATTTCTGGTGTTACATTAATGCACCGATAATCTAGTGTTTTGCCATCTATCTGTTCGCAACTGTGCGTGTCATAAGGGTTAAATAATAATAAATCACCTGGATTAATTATGTATTCTTCACCTTTACAAATTAGAGAACGTTGACCTTCTTCAATAAATCCAATCACGTAATATTCATGGAAATGAGAAGGAAACTTTTGCATGATTCCTTTAAATCGATAAGCTTCGATGTTTAGCTCAGAATCAAGATAAACCGTTCGAATTTCATTTAACATTCCGATCGCCCCCTCGTAATGACAATTTTAGAATATCATTTATGATAAAGCTTTTCTTGTATGATATTGCGCTTATGCTCCTTTGATTTGTCCCGTATCTTTAAGGCCATTTTATGAAGCAAGCTACCCAAAGTAAAACCGGCTCTATTCTATTTGAGCGAAAATTTTGATAACAGGTGAATCGGAAAATGAGTGGTCTGATTCCTTATGGTAGGGATGTCTGCATATAAATCATGGTAGTATATTTTAACGATCACCTGGAGTGGATGATAAAAAAGACGGAAACACAAGATGATGATTTTTTTCTGAATTTTGGTATGGATAGAGACAATTACAAGGATATAATTGTTGATTACATTACAGTTGATAACAATGTATTTGAATATATTTTTGATTCACTTACATGGATTCCATGTATGAACCCTGCTTTTCTAGTAAATCCCAAACAAGTAGGGAACATTCGGCTTCTTCCCTTATTTCTATTTTTACTGCTTGGAGAGATTTATTTAAGAATGGTCCAAGTGTAATCCAAAAACTTATTTATTACCATGAATACTCCGATGATGAATTATTGAGTTTTGATAGAGATGACACTATAGAAAAATTTGAAAAAATTATTTATATATCTAAACAATTGTCTGATAGTAAGTACTACTTATATCATTGCGGTATATGAAAACAAAAAACAACTCAAGTTGCAATTTATCTTTGTGCAGGTAAATAATAAGAATGGTCGACAATAGCTCGGTAATAGCATAAATAAAACTGTTAAAAACACCACTAATAGACGAAGTTATATCACCTGTAGCAACGATTGCTAGCATGAAGATGCCTTGTACACAAATGAGGATGGTATCGCGACGTTTAACCATAAAGCCAATGATAAGGACAATAAAAACAACGGGAGAGCCGTCAATTCAATCCCCATACTTTTCCCCCTCAACATTCGGTCTGATTTTAGAATATGAAGAGAAAAAAAGTTGGTGATGGGATATTTTTAAAGAAATAGTCATTGAGACAGAAAAAATATATTTTGAAGTGAGGCTGGGACAAAAGTGTTTCAGCCAACAAAAATACCGAACTATCCAATGAAACGCTCATGAAGTGTTTCAAAATAGTTCGGTTTTTCTATTTATCGTGTTTTGTTAATTTAGAGATTATTCGGCTTTATGAAGGAACCGTTTAGTTATGTCCCAGCCTCTTTTATTTTTTAAATAAAAAATTTCAAAGGCTCTAGCTAAGGTGTTATTCAATCCATTTTCTAATATCTAGTATTGGAATGAAGCAATACTCCAGAATAATTTATTTAAAAAATGGAGTAGACAGTCATTGTAGTGAATGCTCTGGAATTTGGTTTGAATGGCAAAATCGAGCAGTGGAGAGAGAAATGGAAAAATAGAATGAGTATAATAAAGGGCTCGTTAATTTAACTTATTTCAGCGGGTGTTCAAACATCCGCTGAAATAGAGGGATTCAGTCTAAGAACGCCACGTTCTGTGGCAATTTATCTACAAAAACATCTGGCTGCTGCCGCTTCGCTTTCGCACAAAAAACACTTGTCGGCTCTTATGCTGGCCTAAGCACAAAGCCAATTCCGGAAACAATTATGCCGATGCATAATTGTTTTGTTTCGAATATTGGTGGAAATAAATTTTTGTTTATGTTCATTTACTAAACGTATTATAACTATAAGAAAATTACATTTAAAAAATGTCACAAAAAAATAATATAAAAATCAGTACATTTTAATGATAATATTCCGATATTTAATAATGTCTAACGTCTAACTTCTATATACGATACATCCTTTGGAATAAATAAATGATTTCAAAGTGTAGTAACTTTATACAAAAATTTGAATAATAAATTAATCCTCTTTTAGAAAGTAAAAGCTCTATTAAACCGGATGTTATTCGAATAACATTAGGAATTCCTAAGAAAATAAAAAAAAAATTATTGTAATAGAGCATTAAGAGATAGTAACAGGAGGAACAAAATGAGAAATTTTTTCGAAGATCCGTATATGAATATTGAGCAACAACTAATAAACTTAGTCAGTGAAATTAGTGAGTATAAAGGAATGTTGACCGCTTATAAAGAGCAAAGACCTGATATATTCACTAGCCTTGAAAAAGCTATACCTCTACAATACATAAAAAACTATATTTCAGTTTATGAGGATATAAAAGTTTCAAATAAGAGATTAAAAGAACTTATTTTAGATGATATGATACCCCAATCCATTTCGGAAGATGCGATATTTTGTTTTCATGAAACTTTGACTCTTGTACATAAAAAGTCTTGTACTTTTTCTATCAGTCCAGATACTATACAAGAATTGCATTTTCAATTAATACATTATAATACCTCTGATGGTGCAAAATGGCGCCAAAAGCCATTCTCTATCCCAGGACTTCCTGAAAAAGGGATGCATACGATTTGTTATCGTCCTCTTCCACCTGAAAATATTCCGCGAGCTGTTGAACAATTATGCAACCAGTACAATTTATTATACCGTAAAAAAGAGTTACCTACACTTATATTGATAGCACGTTTTATATTGAATCTTTATTGCATAGTCCCTTTTAGTCAAGGCAATGGTAGATTAACGCTTATGTTCATGCAATTACTATTAGTAAAAAGCGGACATACATTTGTAAAATATGTTTGTTTAGATGAATATATAAAAAAAAGAGAATCAGAATACTATGAAGCCATATATAAATCATCGGTTAATTGGTACTGTAATGGGCATAATATTAGCTTCTGGTTAAAAGAGTTCTTAATTATTATGTTAGAGGCTTATAAGGATCTACATAGCAGAGTACTGGATTCTATATGTAAACATACTAAGGTAGAGCGGATTCAGAATTTTATTCATAATCAAAAACAATCTTTTACAAAAGAATGCATTCGAAGTATTTATCCAGATATAGCTGAAAGTACAATTAGTAAAGCTTTAACTGATTTGCAAATATTAGGTGAAATCAAGCTTATTTCAAAAGGGAGAAATGCGCGCTGGATGAAAGTCCAATCTTAATCTACACCTTTTCAAGTCCTGGCTGATCATTTTCTACTAACAAATCAAAAATCTACTCTAAGAACCAATTGCAATTTTTAATCGGCAATTGGTTTTTTAGTTTTCTATCTAAATAAGGAATAGAAAGTTTTCTGTTAATAAAATATACCAACAAAAGTATTCATTGCGCCTTTCTATCCTAATAAAACACGTCCTTTCTAAAATAACCAATATGTCTAAATTTTGAAGATTTATTTTCTTTTCCTTTGGCAAAAATATGTCAATATTGCAACTTCAATCTGCTGATTTCCATCATATTATGACACTTTCATTTTAATTTTGCTCATATTAATCTATTTTAAAATCAAAATTACAGTGAAATAAACTATTTTGCACATAAAATAGATTAATTTCACTACAATTTGCTAAAAGATGTGACTATACCTAAAATTTACATTACAGGAAAGTGTAGATTATTCTAGCAAGGCTCTTTCCTAAAACTATAAGTATAAGGAGGTAAATAAAATGAAAAAGAAAATAATTACAGGATTAATGATGACGTCTATTTTTACTACGGGGGCTATTCCTTTACATACTTTTACAACGCCTATAGTTCAAGCGGAAATTCAAGAAGAGAACATGGCTATTTCCTCATCTTTAAGAAAATTAGGTGCACAGTCTAAATTGATTCAAATGTATATAGATCAGGCTTTAATAAGCCCTAATGTACAGCTAGAGGAAGTACCAGCTTTAAACACAGAGCAATTTCTAATAAAACAGGATATGAAAGAATGGTCTTCGGAACATTATCCAAAGTTAATGCTAATAAATTCGAAAAGTAAAGGGTTTGCCACTAAATTTAATAACTATTATCCAACATTAAAAGGATATATAGATAAAAAGGAAGATAAAGAAGGTTTTTTGGATAGATTAGAAGTCCTTCAAGAAATGGCAATGACTAATCAAGAAAACGTGCAACTTCAGATTAATGAATTAACAGATCTTAAATTACAGCTTGATAAAAAACTTAAAGATCTCGATACTGATGTGACAAAAGCTCAGGGAGTACTAAGTTTAGAGGGAACAGGGAAGATAGACAAACTAAAAGACGAATTACTAGCCACTAAAAAATTAATTCAAAATGATTTACAGCAAATAGCATTTCTACCAGGGGCTTTAAATGTACAAGGACTTAAAATATTCCAAGAGATTTATAGTCTTACAAAAGATATTATCGAACCAGCTGCTCAAACAGCAGCGGCAGCGTATAACAAAGGAAAAGAAATTAATAAATCTATTTTAGAAGCAGAGGAAAAAGCGGAGCAAGAAGCAAAAGAAAAGGGTAAATCTGCATTAGAGATTGAAGCTGCCAAAAAAGAAGCTCGTGAAGCAATTGAGGAAAATAAAAAAGGTGAAATTGCTGCAGCTGCAGCTACAAAAGCGAAAGAGTATGACCTTATGAAAGCAATTGACCCAGAAAGAATCAAAAAAACATATAGTACCTTCGCTGAAGTAAATAATTTAAAGGCAGAACAACGGGCACATTTAGATGATTTAGAGCAGCAAAATCAAAAATTATATGATCTGACAACGAAACTAACGATAGCAGATTTACAAAAATCAATGCTTCTTCTTATGCAACATGATTTACATACTTTTGCTAGCCAAGTAGATGTAGAACTTGACCTATTGAAACGCTATAAAGAAGATTTGAGTTTAATAAAAAATAGTATCACTAAATTAAGTGCTGATGCTGATACTACTGACAATACGACTCAAAAAGATACATTAAGACGATTAAAAAATGTAATAAGTCAACTAGAGGAACAAGCTGAGAAATTTTAACATTCAAAAAAATGAAATCACAAAAAAACTGTCGAAGTTTGGGAGGAGATTGGATATGAAGAAATTACCATTTAAAGTATTAACAGTGGCAACTTTGGCAACGGTTATAACCGCAACTAACAGTAACACTATTCATGCACTTGCGCAAGAACAGATCACTCAGGAACAGAAAATAGGAAATTATTATGCATTAGGACCAGAAGGGCTGAAAAAAGCGTTAGCTGAAACAGGATCTCATATTCTTGTAATGGATTTGTACGCAAAAACAATGATTAAACAGCCGAATGTAAATCTATCCAATATAGATTTAGGGTCAGAAGGGGGAGAATTAATCAAAAATATTCACCTTAATCAGGAACTGTCTCGAATTCATGCGAATTATTGGTTAGATACGGCGAAGCCAAAAATTCAAAAGACAGCACGTAATATTGTAAACTATGATGAACAATTTAATAACTATTACGACACATTAATAGACACTGTACAAAAGAAAGATAAAGAAGGCTTAAAAGAAGGTATAGGTGATTTAATCAGTACAATTAATACAAATTCAAAAGAAGTTACAGAAGTAATTAAAATGTTAGAAGCCTTCAAAACAAAACTGTATACAAATACTATAGATTTTAAAAATAATATTGGTGGTCCAGATGGGAAAGGTGGATTAACGGCAATATTAGCGGGAAAACAAGCATTGATTCCACAACTTCAAGCTGAAATTGAAAATCTACGCTCCACTCAAAAGGCACATTTTGACGACGTATTAGCATGGTCAATTGGTGGTGGATTGGGAGCAGCTGTTTTAGTTATTGGAACTATTGCAGGAGGGGTCGTCATTGTTGTGACTGGCGGAACAGCGACACCGGCTGTTGTAGGCGGCCTTGCGGTTCTAGGTTCAGCTGGTATTGGTTTAGGAACAGCAGCTGGTATTACGGCATCTAATCATATGAACTCCTATAACGAAATTTCTAATAAAATCGGAGAATTAACGATGAAAGCCGATTCTGCTAATCAGGCAGTTATTGCACTTACTAACGCCAAAGACACTTTGGCATATCTGTATCAAACAGTGGATCAAGCGATAATGTCTCTGACGAATATTCAGCAACAATGGAATACAATGGGGGCAAATTATAAAGATTTATATGATAATATCGATCAAATGCAAGAACATAAGCTCTCTTTAATACCTGATGATTTAAAAGCTGCTAAACAGAGTTGGAATGACATTCATCAAGATGCAGAATTTATTGCAAAAGACATTGCCTTTAAACAAGAAGAAAAGAATTGAAATAAAGATAGGAGGAATATAAAATGAAAAAAAAATCTCTTTACAAAGTACTCGCTGTATCGACGCTTTTAACCTTGACAACAACTTCTGTAATCTCTCCAGTAGCAGCATTTGCAGAGACAAGTAAGATTGAGCAAACTAACACTAGTGATACGTCTCTTTCAGCAAATGAAGCGAAGATGAGAGAAACTTTGCAAAAGGCGGGGCTTTTTGCAAAATCTATGAATGCCTATTCTTATATGTTAATAAAGAATCCAGATGTCAACTTTGAAGGAATTAATATTAAGGGCTATCCAGATTTACCTGGTAAAATTGTACAAGATCAAAAGGATGCAAGAGCACATGCCCTTACATGGGATACAAAAGTAAAAAAACAGCTGATAGATACATTGACAGGTATTATTGAATACGATACAAAATTCGAAAATTATTATGACATAATTGTAGAGGCCATTAATACAGGAGATGGAGAGACGTTAATAGAAGGAATAACAGATTTACGAGAAGAAATTCAACAAAATCAAAAGTATGCACAACAATTAATAGAAGAATTAACTAAATTAAGAGATGCTATTGGACAAGATGTAAGAGCGTTCGGCAGTAACAAAGATCTTTTACAGTCGATTTTAAAAAACCAAGGGGTTGCAGTTGAGGATGATCAAAAGCGACTAAATGAAATTTTAGAATCAGTAAACTATTATAAAAAATTAGAGTCTGATGGAATAATAACAGTATCTGTGCCCTCTATACCTACGTGGATTGCTGGTGGTATTATGTTAGGGATAGCAAGGGATCAATTAGGTCAATTAGAACCGTTATTAGCACAATTAAATCAGACAGTTGATTATAAAACAACATTAAATCGTGTAGTTGGAATTGCACATAGTAATATTAGTGAGATGTACAATGCACTCGATGATGCTATTAATGCTCTTACTTTTATGTCTGCACAATGGAATGATTTAGACTCTCAATATTCAGGAGTACTAAGACATATCGAGAATGCATCTGAAAAAGCGGAACAAAATAAATTCAAATTTTTACTACCTAATTTGAAATCAGCTAAAGACAGCTGGAGAACATTAAAAGTAGATGCAGACACATTAAAAGCAGGGATAAAAGAGTTAAAAATATAGCCTGTTTTCAATATATATTACTATAATAGAAAAGTAGATTTGGGGAATATTTCATTTTCCAAATCTGCTTTTTTATTTCAGTTTTTTAGACTGCTTTCTTGTAATTAGAACACTTTAACTAGTGTAGTGCTTACATGTCTAACATAGACCCGTAACGTGGTACAGAAATATTTTTATGGAAAATTCGTTCAGGTCAGACAGTTATTTTCTTTCATCATAACTAACGGCACAACCTTTTTTGAGTAACAACCAAATAACTCTGTGTCTTTACTTGTAATAGCCAAAGAAAGTATATTAGCCAATTAGTGTTATATCAATAAATCCGATACGACCTGAACAATTAGCAAGAAAAAAATAATGGGTAATAAAATTTGAATCCATTTTGTTTTGATATAAGGAATTATCTTTAAACCTAAGAACGAGCCAACGATAGAGCCAATTGAAACAGGGATAGCGATTCCCCAATTAACAATGCCTGTAAAGTAGTAAAAGAGAAATGCACCTGTACAACTTGAAAACGTAATAATTCTTGTTAACTCAACTGCTTTTATATAGGTATATTGCTTTTTAAGATGATAGGTTACATTCATTAGAGCTGAGCCAGGTCCAAAACCACCGTCATATATTGAAATTGCAAACGGAATGAGTTTATTAATTGGCTGTTCCTCTGTTTCTTTTATATCCTTTACCATAAATTTATTACTGCAAAGTACAATGAAAAATGCGAAAATTAAGAATATACAAGCTACAACATTCATGACTTGCTCCGTTAATCGAGTAGCTAAAAATGCGCCAAATAAACCTCCCAAACTAGATATCATAATTAAAGATGTGAATTTTTTTAACGATAAATGTCCTTTAATTATAAATGATACGACATTTGATAGAGCTGAAATTCCTGTCGCGAATTTATTAACAGCTACGGTTGTATGAATCGGAATGCCAATAAGTAACATTGCAGGTAACAAAACGAAGCCTGCAGCGCCGAAAAGAACACCAATGACTGCTGCGAGTAAGCCAATTGTAAATAAAATAAATCCATTTACTGATAACCATTCATGTAGTAAAATTTCCATCAAATCACCTCTACACCTAAATTACTGCTAAACTATACATAAAACAAATATATAATAATTGCTTATCCATAAATTTAATTTATCCTTCATTCAGTGGGTGTTCTAACACCCACTGAATGAAGATAAAGCCTCTGCGGATGTCACGGATTTTGAAAGGAATGAATTGTGTGGGCACAATTCAAAATACGGACGCATTGTTTATCTGTGCGAAAGCGCAGCGACAGCAACAAATGTTTTCTGTAGCGAAAGCAAAGCGACAGCTACAATTACGCCAAGGCGAAATTGATTGATAGAAAGGTGTGAATGAAATGAATTTGCATGCATTAAGGATTTTTACGAATGTAGCAAAGCTTGGAGGAATTACCGCAGCAGCGAATAAAATGCTTCTTAGCCAACCAGCTGTCACTATTCAAATTCGAAAATTAGAGAGCGAAATAGGAACAAAACTGATTGAAGGGAAAGGACGTGGCATTCAATTAACTCCTGAGGGGAAGTTTTTGTATGAGCAGGCAATACGTTTATTTTATTTAGAAGCACAAATTGATGAAAAGCTCGGTAAATTTTTAGCGAAGGAAGAAAAAATACATATTGCTTCTTCCTACATACCAACAAACTATATACTCCCACCTATTATAGCTGGATATAAGCTTGCTAGTCCTCACATTGAATTTTTTGTGTCGTTGGGCAATGTAAAATCTGTGGAAGAGCAAGTTCTTAATTATGAAGTAGATTTTGGTTTTGTCGTACAAAATAAAATTGGTCACCCTGATTTACAGTTTGAAAAAATATTAGATATCCCGTTTTGGTTTGTTGTTCACCCATCACATTCTTTGGCAAATCAAACGGTCTCCATTGATGAATTATCGAATGAGGACTTTATTTATCGGGAACGTGGTAGCTCGACACTTGATTTATTGGAGGCCGTTTTTTACACGTTAAACAGTCCATTACCTAAATTAGGACTTCAAATGCAGGGCTTACATGAATCGATTAAAGTAGTGGAAGCAGGATACGGTATGACTTTAGCACCATCCTATAGTGTGACGGAAAGTATAGCAAATGGGAAACTAGCTCGGGTTTATGTAGAACATGCAGATATTCAGCAAAGTTTATTTATATGTACACGCAAATCAGATATAGAAGAGCATCCATTTATTCAGTATTTAAAAGATCATTTAAACGCTATAAATTAACTAACTTAAATGCAATAGAATAGAACCAAAATCGGGAACATGAATTAGAACTTTTATTCTCGATTTTTTCATATAATTTCTCTTCTTTTTTATTTCCATTCCTTGTAATAATAATATATAGTAATTGTACTCAAACACAGTGAGTAATTTAATTCTTTAATAAATAGGAGGATATCATGGGGAGATTAGTTCATTTTGAAATTCATGTAAGTGACATGGAACGTGCGAAGAAATTTTATGGAGAGGTATTCGGATGGTCATTTCAAGATTGGAGTGATTATGCAGGAATGCCTTACTTTGGAGCGATAACTGGTAATGAGGACGAGCCTGGAGTCAATGGTGCTTTAATGCAACGTCAAGGTGCTTCTCCGGAACCAAACCTAGCTTTAAATGGATTTGCTTGTACAATGGGTGTGGAAAATTACGATGTAACAGAAGCTAAAATTCTTGAGAATGGTGGCACGGTTGCAATGGCGAAATATGCTCTTCCTGGAATGGCGTGGCAAGGATATTATATTGATACCGAAGGAAATATATTCGGAATTCATCAGCCTGACAAAAATGCAAAATAGCACCATTGTAATTTAAAATTATGTTTTTAAATAGGTTGTTTGCATCGTTCTAGCCAAATATATAATTAACGCTGATTAGCACAGAACGCTTGGTACTAAAAACCAAGCGTTTTTTGTCACTTCTCTATTTTTTATCAATGAATGTACCCTTTAGACACTGTTAAAGATGATTGGCAGAAGAAAAGACGGGGAAATGAAAGAAGTTACCCTATATACGCTGATGCTCAGCAATTGTTTTTAAAAAACATTCCATCGAATTTGTCATGTATGCATCTTTTCGTCGTATAAAGACGGTTGAAATAGTACCGTATTTTTTAGGAATTGGATGACAATAAACCTTGCCGGTTGTAGAAAGATGTTCAGCAGCCGATTGTGGTACAAGTGTAACGCCAAGGCCAATTGCAACACTATTTAAAATTGTCTCTAATATATTAAATTCCATGATTCTTTTTGGCAGTAAACCCTCATCTTTGAGCCAGAGTTCTAGCTTGGATCGATATCCGCAACCTCGGTTAGAAACAAGGATTGGTGTAGTCATAAATTCCTCTGTACGAAATGATTTGTTTTGTGATATGAGAACGAGGTTTTCGGTAAATACATCATATTGTTCTAAAACTGGATGTTTAATCGGTCCAGTTATAAAGGCCCCATCTAATTGATGATCCGCTACTTCTTTAATAAGTTCCTTAGTTAAACCAGCTTGCAGTGTTAAGTCGACATTGGGATACCCCTTATAGTAAGACGCTAGAATGGTTGGTAATATACTCACAGTTTCGACTGTACCGATTTTTAAAGTACCAGTCGGTGTATCATTATCTAAAAAGACCTGTTTCATTTCTTCGACATCCTGCAAAATTTTATTCACGTAAGCAAGCATTTTTCGCCCTTCTGGATTTAATGTCATTCCTTTTTTATGGCGATAAAAAAGGGGCGTTTGGAGCTCCTTTTCTAATAGCTTAATACGTGCAGTTACATTGGATTGTACATAATTTAATTCTTTTGCAGCATGGCTGACGCTCCCGCAATTTGCGACGTTTTTAAAAATCTGTAAATCTCGCAGTTCCATTGAACATACCTCCTTAAAAACTATCATTATAAATGATAGTTAATATCACTTTCAATCATTTTACATGATAGATATTCTTTTTTATAATTCTCATTGTGCATTTTAACTTCTTTCAGCGGGTGTCCAAACACCTGCTGAAAGAAGTTAAAGCCTCCGGCGGATGTCACGGAATCGGAAATGAGTTCTTTGTGCAAGCACAAAGTCGATTCCGGACGCAATTATGCCGAGGCATAATTGATAGGGTTGTATAGAAACGAGGAAAAACAGTGAGAAAAAGTCAAATAATAGTAGGCATGATAGCATGTTTAATAGCAAGTATGTCATGGGGAGCCATGTTTCCAGTTGCAGATCATGCACTTGAATATATAAATCCATTCTATTTTTCAATTATTCGATATGGGGCAGTATCGATTGTATTAGTCATTTTATTATGGATAAAAGAAGGTAAAAAAGCGTTTCGTTTAGAAGGGAAAGGCAAGCTGCTCATCTTTTTTGGGACGATGGCGTTTACTGTTTACAACGTGCTCGTTTTCTTAGGGCAGATGTTAATGGGGAAATCCGGCGTTATGGTAGCGTCGATTATGGAAGCACTTATGCCGATGATTTCGATTGCTATTCTATGGGGGTATAAACATGTAAAACCGAAGAAGTATATGATTAGCAGCATGATCATTGCTTTTGTTGGAGCTATTTTTGTTATTACAAAAGGCGATATGAGTTTCTTTCTTACACTGAAACATAATCTAGTTTCGCTAGCATTTATTTTAATTGGTGTTGTAGGATGGGTTATTTATACAATGGGCGGTCAAACATTTAATGATTGGTCTACTCTCCGCTATTCTACATTAACATGTGTATTTGGCACAGCTATAACAGGTATCATCACAATGATCACCACGATGCAAGGATATGTATCAGTCCCAAGTACGGAAACGATTTTTGCTATTAAATATGATTTATTGTTTATGATGACACTGCCAGGTATTGTAGCATTGCTTAGTTGGAATTATGGTGTGAAAATCCTATCATCCATTAATGGGATTTTATTTATTAATTTTGTTCCAATTACTACATTGGTCATTATGATGGTACAAGGATATAAAATAACAATCTTTGATATAGCAGGGACTCTACTTGTAATTTCAGCTCTTATTTGGAATAACATTTGTCAGCGTAGAGAAGAAAAAACGAATCCGCAGGTTATACAAGAGGAAGAAGAATTACGGCAGGCAGTCTGATATTAGAAGAATTATGATTTTCTTTGCTGGCGCAATTAACTTCTAAGCATGTAGTAATTAAAATAGATTAAGCTTTTTTATAAAGAGCGTGTTTTAATCGGTTATCGATTTAAAACACGCTCTTTATTTTGTTTCTTTATCATCAAGGTTAATTAATGCCCAAGACAAGGGGGAGGACATTAGTGTGGGTTTTGAAGAAGCCCGAATGGCTCCTTGGAGAGAAATGTTAGCAAAGTATAGTTTTCGTTAAAATTTCTAAGAGAGTAATAAATGGAATGTAACTACGCTGGGGATGCCCAAAAGTATGCAAATGACCTTGGACATCCCCCTTTTTTTAGGAGAATTTTAGAAACCATTTCTGAGGAACTACTTATCTAAAGAAAATAGTAATTTAGGTTGATTTACTCAATTGTATTTTTTTGTCGATTTTTTGTTCAAAAATATCGAAATATGTCGTAATATATTGTGAATAGTATGAAAAAAATTTTTTCTAATGTTATTGGGAGGGGCTAAAAGCAGGGGAATTCATTATTATTTTTAAGGAGGTTATCAGAAAAACGAAGAGAAAAGTAATATAATGAAAACATAGGATTAAACAAGACAAGCAGGTTAGCTCCATGTTGTAAATAAACATGGAGGCTCGCACCTTTGATAATGTACGATTCATTGTCTTTCATTAAAATGTGCACTAAAAATTGAATTTAAAAAGGAGCGTATTAACCATGCTACGCAATCTATCTATATTTAAAAAGTTAGTCCTGTTAATGTTTATAGCCATTTTAACAGTTGGTATTATTCAAGTGAATGGATATATCACAATGAAATCTTTGGAGAATAATACAGAGAATATTTTTAAAAACCGTCTAGAACCAAGTATAGTTTTGACTGATTATAGGCTTAATAATCGGGTCATTATTTCAAATATGTATCGTTCTTTCCTTTTTACAGATGAATCAACTATTAAACAAATTAATAATGAAGTAATGCATGCTTTTGAAGAGAATGAAAAGAATCTTCAAATACTTAAAGAAGCCAATTTAAAATCAGATGAGGACAAAATAATAAATGAATTGGTTCAGCAATTTCCAAACTTTAAAGAAAGTATGGAGAAAGTCTTTCAACTAAGTCTTGCCAATAAGAATGAGGAAGCAATAAATCTCTTTAATTCAAGTGCTAAGCCTGTATTTGACGAAATTATGTCAAAAGGTTTGGAGCTAACAGAATTGAATAAAAAATATGCAAGTACTTTGAATATGGAAAGTAAAGCTGATGTAAGTAAAGGTATCACGACCTCTCTAATCATTTCAATTATATTAGGAATTCTGTTTGTTGCAATCGGTTTTATAGGAGTACGAAAATATATAATTTCTCCAATTGAAAAATTAAAATTTGCTGTTCAACGAGCAGAAGCTGGAGAATTAAATTTTAGTGTAGACTATGATTCAAAGGATGAACTAGGCGTCTTAACGTCTTCATTTAGCCATATGATCGCTCAATTACGAGATCTAATTGGTCAGGTGAAACAATCATCCGAACAAATGGCAGCATTTTCGGTTGAGCTTTCGGCAAGTGCGGAACAAACGAGTGAGGCAAGTGAGCATATTGCGTCTGTTACGTTAGACGTGGCAAGCGGCTCGGACGATCAAGTTAGAACAATAATAGAAACATCAGATGTTGTTAATCATATGGTGCAAGATGTTCAAACAATAGCTAGAAATTCTACTAACGTTTCAGAGGCTGCTATCCAAGCAGAACAACTTTCAGTGGATGGAAATGATATTATTAAAACCGCTGTTCAACAAATGAACTCCATTCAAATTTCAATTAGTAGTCTAAGTAATGTAATTAGTGGTTTAGGTGAGCGTTCGGCAGAGATCGGGCAAATTGTTGAAGTTATTACAGGTATTGCAGCACAAACCAATCTACTGGCATTAAATGCAGCGATTGAAGCGGCAAGAGCAGGAGAACACGGAAAAGGCTTTGCGGTCGTTTCGGAAGAAGTGCGAAAATTGGCCGAAGAATCTTCTGTATCGGCACAGAGAATCTCTGAGTTAATTACAGGAATTCAAACTGAAACGAATAGAGCGGTAGATTCTATGCAATTCACAACTAATGAAGTGGAAACAGGTATTAACAATGTAAACATCGCAGGTGAATCCTTTAAAAAAATTCAACATGCCATCAATGAGGTATCTGTTCAAATTCAAGGGGTGTCTTCATCAGTACAACAGATGGTTACAGGAGTTAATCAAATGACCAAATCTATGGAACAAATTAATGGAATTGCCCAAAGTTCTGCAGAAGGAACACAAAATATTTCAGCGGCTACAGAAGAACAGTTAGCCGCCATGCAAGAAATTACTGCATCTACTTCTGCACTTTCTAAAATGGCGGAAGACTTACAAGAAAAAACGAATATGTTCGAAGTATAATGATGACGAATTGTCCTATTAAGTATGAAAGTGCAGCCCAGAGGTAAAGAGGTTGTTCAAAAAAAGCCTGTTATCTAAGGGAGGGCACTGAAAAAGTCTATATCTTCTCACATCGCGAGGTATTCAACGATTAAATCGTTGAATACCTCACTTTTTTCATTTGGCACTGTGACTCTACTGTTGTTTTCCGAAGCATTCCGCTCGCTTTCCGCGGGCGAGCGCCGAGCCTCCTCCTACGCTTCGCT
>NZ_JBNNVG010000048.1:0-27619 GCF_050280425.1 Lysinibacillus sp. NPDC093190
TAAGGCACTTCCTGTTCAAAATCGAACAAGAAGTGCCTTATTTTTATCTGAGAAAGGTTCGCTTTTATGAAAACGTAAGTTTTTCAGTGCCCTCCCTTAATAGGGCACCTCTTTTTTTGTATATCTATTCATCACCATAACGAGGGGTTGATTTCCGTTCCGGCTGGGCGCGTCCGATGAGCCGCTTGGGCCAACAGATGTTTTTTGCGCGAAAGCGTAGCGATAGCAACAGCAACAGCACGATGTTGGTCACGAAGGCGTTATCACAGGACGTGATGGTTTTAGCCTTCGTTCCTTTATTGCTGATCCCCAAGGAGTCACCCAGCCTCCACTCCATTCAACTAATATTCAACGTTTTAACATATGTCACGCTTAATCTTTAGTGATGAGCATAGAAAATCATTTAAATTGATAATAATTGTAAAAAATAGTACCCTTAATCATGAAAGGTCTGACATGGACATTATAAGGGTCTTAAGAATTGGTTATATTATAGTTATCTTCTATTGAATGAAGATATCCCCTCAGGCTGCAATTACGCCAAGGCGAAATTGATAAAAAATAAAACACCCAAATCACAGTGTTTGATTTAGGTGTGTATATCAAATTATTTTTTTAAGTTAGATTGGATTTCTTTCACTAACATTTCTGCGCCTTCAGGGCTTAAAATTAATTTGCCTCCAACTAGACGGAAGTTATCATCAGAAACTTCACCAGTTACAGCACATGTCATGTTAGGCATATATTTTTTTAAGATGATTTTGTCATCATCCACATAGATTTCTAAAGCGTCTTTCTCTGCAATACCTAATGTACGGCGAAGTTCGATTGGAATTACTACACGACCTAATTCATCGACTTTACGAACGATTCCTGTTGATTTCATAATTATATTTCCTCCTAATGTTAAAAGTTATATTGGTATTTCGTCAAATTTCGACATATTTTCCTTGTCTGATAGTTATCATACCAAGTAATGCCATAAACGTCAATTAATTAATACACTAATATTATTGTTTTGAAAAAAATTTTTGAGGAGAAAACAGATATTTTGGTTTTTTTAAAAGGTTTTTATTATATATTTTAATTTATAGTAAAAAAGCTTCTTATTTAATACATTAAATGGATTGATTATATCATTCGACATTTTTCGCGGATGATAAACTATCAATCAATTATGCCTTGGCATAATTGCGTCCGGAATCGGCTTTGTGCTTGCACAAAGAGCTCTTTTCCGATTCCGTGACATCCGCCGGAGGCTTTAACTTCTTTCAGCGGGTGTTCGACACCCGCTGAAAGAAGTTGAAACGAATTTCGTACTTAGTTAGAATAGATAGTATACTGTGAAACATTGGAGGCAGTTCTCGTGAGCGAACAAAATAAAACATTCTATATAACAACCCCTATTTATTACCCAAGTGGGAAATTCCATATTGGTACAGCGTATACAACTGTAGCATCAGATACAATTGCACGTTATAAACGTTTACGTGGTTATGATGTACGTTTTTTAACTGGAATGGATGAGCATGGGCAAAAAATTCAAGAAAAAGCGGCAGAAGCGGGCAAACATCCACAAGAATACGTGAATGAAATTGCAGATGCTGCGAAAAAACTTTGGGCATTAATGGACATTTCATATGATGACTTTATTCAGACAACGCAAGAGCGTCATACGAAAACAGTCGAAAAGATTTTCCAAAAGTTTTTAGATAATGGTGATATTTATAAAGGTGAGTATGAAGGTTGGTACTGTACACCATGTGAATCATTCTTTACTGAGACACAATTAGTAGATGGTAACTGTCCAGACTGTGGTCGTCCAGTTCACAAAGTTAAAGAGGAATCTTACTTCTTTAATATGAAGAAATACGCAGATCGTCTTTTAGCTTATTATGAAGAAAACCTTGAATTCATTGAGCCTGAATCTCGAAAAAATGAAATGATTAATAACTTTATTAAACCAGGGCTAGAAGATTTATCTGTTTCAAGAACTTCATTTGATTGGGGCATTAAAGTTCCGGGAGATCCTAAACATGTAATTTATGTATGGGTGGATGCCTTAACTAACTATATAACATCATTAGGGTATCTTTCTGAAGATGAAACATTATTCAATAAATATTGGCCTGCAGATGTACATGTAGTTGGTAAAGATATCGTTCGATTCCATACTATTTATTGGCCAATTTTCTTAATGGCACTAGATTTACCACTTCCTAAAAAAGTATTTGCCCACGGTTTTATAATGATGAAAGACGGTAAAATGTCTAAATCAAAGGGCAATGTTATTTATCCTGAAATGTTAATAGAGCGTTATGGTTTAGATGCGACACGATACTTCCTATTGCGTGAGTTACCATTCGGCTCTGATGGTGTATTTTCACCAGAATCTTTTGTTGAGCGCACAAACTTCGACTTAGCAAACGATTTAGGTAATTTATTGAATCGTACCATTTCAATGATTAATAAATATTTCGACGGCATTATTCCAACTGAAAATCTTCAGTCGACAGAGTTTGATGCAGCTTTAAAAGAGCAGGCTGAGTCGGTACGTATTAAATATGAAGAAAGTATGGAAAAAATGCAATTTAGTGTCGTATTAGCCGACATATGGACGCTTGTTTCAAGAACAAATAAATATATAGATGAAACTCAACCATGGGTACTAGCAAAAGAGGAATCAGATAAGCCAAAATTAGGCGCTGTTATGCGAAATTTGGCGGAAAGTCTACACCAAATTGCTGTCATGTTACAACCATTTATGACATCTACTCCCAAACGAATTATTGAACAATTAGGCTTGGATGACAAATTCTTAGCATGGGAAACAATTGAAACATTCGGCAATACTATTTCAGCAAACATTAAAGTGGTAGAAAAAGGGATTCCGATTTTCCCTCGTTTAGAGAGTGAAGTTGAAATTACGTATATTCGTGAGGAAATGCGTGGTTCAGTGAAAACTCCACAAGAGGAAGAAGCAAAAGATGAGCAAAAAGATGAGGATATTCCAGAAATTCCTGAAATTACTATCGATGATTTTATGAAAATTGATTTACGTGTAGCTACTGTAACAGCGTGTGAAACTGTTCCGAAAGCAGACAAATTATTAAAGCTTCAAGTGGATCTTGGATATGAGCAACGACAAGTAGTTTCAGGTATTGCAAAGTTCTATTCTCCAGATGAATTAATTGGTCAAAAAGTGATTGTAGTCACTAACTTAAAGCCAGTTAAATTGCGTGGTGAATTATCTCAAGGAATGATTCTAGCTGGTGAAAAAGATGGAATTTTAAAATTAGCATCGGTTGATTCAAAACTAGAGAATGGTGCAAAAGTAAAGTAAAAAATCTTTAGGAAGGCCTGCTGAATGCAAAAAATTCAGCAGGCTTTTAAAATCCGCTTTGAAAATGAGTCATTTATTATCTTGAAATAATTTATGCAGAGTAATTAATAGGTTTTTTTAGGTATATAGTAACGAACGCGGTGTCTGGGATTGTGTGAAATGTTATAATACTAAATTGTTTGTAACAAATTTGTAATACTTACGCAAAATATGAAATAATAATTTTTAATAAAATCTATGTTAGGAGAATGACGATGTTCATTGATACACATGTACACTTAAATGCAGATCAGTATGAAGAAGACTTACAAGAGGTTATAGATAGAGCTCTTGAAGCCAAAGTAGAAACGATGGTTGTTGTTGGTTTTGACCGCAAAACTATTGAAAAAACAATGCAACTGGTTGAACAATATGATTTTGTTTATGGTGTCATTGGCTGGCACCCGGTTGACGCCATTGATTGTACACAAGATGATTTAAATTGGATTGAGGAATTAGCAGCACATCCAAAAATAGTGGGTATTGGTGAAACTGGATTGGACTACTATTGGGATAAATCCCCGAAAGATGTCCAACAAGCACTTTTCCGCAAGCAAATTCATTTAGCGCAAAAGCTGAATTTACCAATCATTATTCATAACAGGGATGCAACTGGAGATGTTGTACAAATTTTACGGGAAGAAAATGCTGCTTCCGTGGGAGGCGTTATGCACTGTTATAGTGGCAGTGTGGAAACCGCACATGAATGTATTGCTATGAATTTTATGATTAGTCTTGGTGGGCCAGTGACATTTAAAAATGCACGAATGCCGAAGGAAGTGGCGACAGAAATACCTTTAGAGCATTTGATGATCGAAACAGATGCACCGTATTTAGCGCCCCATCCATATCGAGGGAAACGTAATGAGCCAGCTTTAGTGCCATTAGTTGCAGAAGAAATTGCCCGTTTAAAAGGATTAACGATTGAGGAAATTGGACAGGCAACGACAGCCAATGCGAAAAAATTTTTTAGGATTGACAATTAACTAGCTGAGATGCCTCCAATACTGAGTTTGTGGTTGGCTAAAAAGGTGATGTCAATTTTCTTAGAAATACATTCGGGTTGACAGTGCCAAATCTAGTACGTATAATCCAACTTTGTATTAAGGAGGCGTTTTTTCATGTCAAATAATTCCATGAAAAACTTGTTCTTAGGATCATTGAGGAGTAAGCAAACAGTGATAAGAATTATTTCACTTGTCCTGTTTGTATCTGTAATTTCATTTGTACTTTATCAAGGTACTAAAAAAACCGTAACGCTTGATGCGAACGGGGAAACAATCGAAGTAACAACACATGCCAAAACTGTAGAACAATTATTACAAGATCAAAATATAGACGTAGCAGAGCATGATAAAATAACACCCTCTCTGAACACCAAAATTGCTAATGGATTAGCAATTTCATGGGAACAGGCAAAAGAAGTAACAATTTCAGTTGATGGAAATCAGTCAAAAGTTTGGACAACTGAAACACAAGTGAAAGACATTTTGAAAGAAGCAAATATTGAAGTATCAGAGCATGACTCTTTAGTACAAGGTCAAGATACAGAAATAGGAGCAGACAACAAGATCGATATTCAAAAAGCGTTTCAAGTATCGCTTGTCGATGGCGTTAACGAAAGACAAGTATGGTCCACTTCGACTACGGTCGCTAACTTTTTAAAACAACAAGGAATTCAACTTAATGAATTCGATCGTGTCGAAAATAACCTGAAGGACGTAATCACTCCGCAGAGTAAAATCACAGTAGTTCGCGTAGAAAAGGTTATCGATGTAGTGGAAGACTCTTTAGACTTCGCAATTGAAAAGAAGCAGGATGCTTCATTGCAAAAGGGAAAACAAAAAGTTGTAACAGCAGGCCAACAAGGTTTAATGACTAAAACGTATGAAATCGTAAAAGAGAATGGCCAAGTTGTAGCTAAAAATCTACAATCTGAAAAAGTTGTAAAAGAACCGAAAAAGCAAGTAGTTGCAGTAGGTACTAAAACTGTAGTAGCTAGTGCTGCGACTGTATCACGTGGTTCATCCGAGCCAGCTAGCGGTAAAGAATTTTATGTAACGGCAACAGCCTATACAGCTTATTGTAGTGGCTGCTCTGGGACATCTGCCACTGGCATTAATTTACGATCGGGCTCTGGATTGAAAGTAATTGCAGTAGACCCTTCTGTTATTAAGCTTGGCTCAAAAGTTTGGGTTGAAGGTTATGGAACAGCTATAGCAGGGGATACTGGTGGTGCAATTAAGGGTAATCGGATCGATATACTTGTACAATCTGAATCTCAAGCTAGTAATTGGGGAGTAAAGAAAGTGCGTATAAAAGTATTAAATTAAAAAAATTGTAAAATTAATCAAATATGTTTTTTCACTATTAGTAGCTTTCCTGTTTTGACTGGCGGGAAAGCTTTTTATCTTTTTCAGTAAGTTGTACTGGAGGATAAAACATAGCTATATATACATAAATTAAGCTGTAACGGTAACTGCACAATCTGCTCGAAAGTAAAGTGTCAACAATAGCAAAGCCGAAGGAGAATATTACAAGAAGGTGAATAGCCGTGTATTTCTGTACAATCGTACAGTGCAGTTGTAAAATGGTCTGAAGATAAGGTAGAAAAGAGGAGCCTTTTTGCAAATAAAAGAAATCATTGTTGTTGAAGGAAAAGATGATACAACAGCTATTAAGCGAGCTGTACAAGCAGATACAATAGAAACAAATGGATCGGCTATTTCAGAGGAAACACTGAAGAGAATTCAACATGCACAGGATAAAAGAGGTGTTATTGTTTTTACTGATCCAGATTATCCAGGACGGCGAATTCGTGCCATTATCGAGGAGCATGTAAAAGGTGTAAAACACGCTTTTTTACCGAAAGCTAAAACAATTGCGAAAAACGGTAAAGGACTAGGTATTGAGCATGCAGCAGATGAAGATATACGCGAGGCACTACGACATGTTTATACCCCTAATGATGTTGAACCAACCACTGATGACATTACGCTTGAAGATTTAATGACGGCACGTTTAATTGGCCATCCACAGGCGAAAATTCGTCGTGATCATCTTGGGGAAATTTTGAATATTGGTGCAACAAACGGTAAACAACTTCATAAAAGATTAAAAATGTTTCAAATTACAGAAAAGCAATTTGGTGCGGCAGTCGCACAGTTAGATCAGGAGGAAAACGATGCATAAGGATATTGCAACACCAATTAGAACACAGGAAATTTTAAAAAAATATGGATTTTCATTTAAAAAAAGCTTAGGTCAAAATTTTTTAATAGATCCGAACATTTTACGAAATATTGTTAGTCATGCAAATTTAACTGAAAATAGTGGTGCAATCGAAGTTGGTCCTGGCATTGGAGCGTTAACAGAGCATTTAGCGAGAAGTGCAAAAAAAGTTGTATCTTTTGAAATTGATCAGCGATTATTACCTGTATTAGAAGACACACTTAGCCCATATAATAATATCACTATTGTACATTCAGACATTTTAAAGGCGGATGTTGCTAAGGTAATTCAGGAAGAGATGCCAGGTATTGAGGATATTATGGTTGTAGCGAATTTACCTTATTATGTGACGACTCCGATTTTATTGAAATTACTCAATGATCGTTTGCCAATTCGCGGTTTTGTTGTCATGATGCAAAAGGAGGTAGCAGATCGTATTACGGCTAAACCTGGAACGAAGGAGTACGGTTCTTTATCAATTGCGATTC
This sequence comes from Lysinibacillus sp. NPDC093190, assembly GCF_050280425.1. Taxonomy (NCBI): domain Bacteria; kingdom Bacillati; phylum Bacillota; class Bacilli; order Caryophanales; family Bacillaceae; genus Lysinibacillus; species Lysinibacillus sp. NPDC093190. The sequence continues at coordinate 7,102 of NZ_JBNNVG010000048.1, forward strand.
AATATTATGTAAAGGCTGATATTGCCATGACGGTACCGAAAACTGTCTTTATGCCTCAGCCAAATGTAGATTCTGCAGTGATCCGTCTTATTAAACATGATGAACCTCCAGTAAAAGTGATTGATGAGGATTTTTTATTTGTTGTTACTCGCGCGTCGTTTGTACAACGACGAAAAACAATCTTCAATAATTTACAAGCAGGTTTACCAAATGGTAAGGTACACAAAGAAAAAATTATGAATGCCTTAAAAGCAGTAAATATTGAACCAACACGTCGAGGAGAGACCCTTACCATTCAAGAGTTTGGAAAATTAGCCGATACATTATACCCTACATTTGCAAAGTAAAAAATTTTTGTTAACTTTTTTGAGTATACGAAAAAAAACATGTTCTTTTTATGAAAAATAAGTTGACAATATTTATTGTAGGCTGATAAAATATTATATTTTGTTGACATTTTTGGGCGAATCGCTTATACTAAGAAATAGTGAGGTGTAAGCGAAAATGCCAAAAACTTTAGCGGACATTAAAAAGTCGTTGGATTGTCATTTGGGTAAACGTTTGCAGTTAAGAGCAAACGGCGGTCGCAAGAAAACGGTCGAGTGTGCAGGGGTATTGCGTGAGACATATCGCGCTATCTTTGTGGTTGAGCTTGATCAAGAAGACAATACGTGCAAACGCGTATCGTATAGCTACACAGATATTTTAACTGAAGCAGTAGAGATTACATTTTTAGACGAAGCAAAAGCTGCTATCGCAAAATAGTTTCTAGTACTTATTTCTATATTTCGAAACACTCATGTATGTAATACATGAGTGTTTTGCGTTTTCTGGGGCATACTAAATTCGTCAGTTGTTAAAGGAGGAGTTTATATGCCTAGAAAAGGTATCATGTCACCTCGTTTAAAAGAAGAGATCGCTAAAGAGCTTGGATTTTATGATGTTGTGCAACGAGAAGGCTGGGGCGGCATTAAAGCTCGAGACGCCGGTAATATGGTCAAACGTGCCATCGAAATGGCTGAAAGAGCAAGTAATGAGCAAGAGCATAATAAGTAGCCTCTTTGTGAAAATAGACCACTTATTTTTTTAGAACTTCATTTCGCAGGGATGAAAACTCCCTGTAAACACAACAACACAACTGACGAGAGAGAACCGTTACACCAAATAGGGGTATACGGTTCTTTTTTTCCATTTTCGCTTTCCCATTATGGTAAAATAAAATGAATAATCTTGTGAAAGATGAACGACAGGTTTATCTTCATTCAGAAAATGTTTTATATAGCGAAGTGAACGCCAGCTACCGATGTTTTGTAACAGTTACAGAAGGCTCCTACATCTAAAGGTAGTGAGAGTGTAATTTTAAATGTCACGGATTTTAAAGGACAAGTAGGATGTTAGCCTAACTTCATTGCAGAAGGCATTGGTAAAAGCTTGAAAGTCTTGTGGTTTTACCGAAATGGCCGACATCGTGTTGGTCATCACGCAGACCTAATTACAATTTAAAATCCGGATGCATTGTTGATCTGTGCGAAGGCGAAGCGTCAGCCAATTGCGCCAATGCGTAATTGATAAGTGTAGCTATAAGGAGGAAGAAAGATGCTTTATGTAAAGGCGCCTGCAAAAATAAATTTAACATTAGATGTGCTTTATAAAAGACCAGATAATTATCATGAAGTAGAGATGGTCATGACAACTGTGGATTTAGCTGATCGTATTAGTCTGGAATCTCGAGAAGATGGCGTAATTGAAATAATTTCGACTGATAATTTTGTGCCAAATGATCACCGAAATTTTGCTTATCAGGCAGCGCGTCTAGTTAAAGATACATACGGCATTGGACAAGGTGTATCCATAACTATAGAAAAAGAAATACCAATTGCAGCAGGATTAGCAGGGGGAAGTAGCGATGCCGCTGCGACACTGAAGGGTTTAAATGAGCTGTGGAATTTAGGGTTATCTATAGATGAGTTAGCTGAATTAGGTGCGGAAATTGGTTCAGATGTTTCGTTTTGTGTCTACGGTGGCACAGCATTAGCAACGGGGCGTGGAGAAAAAATTCAGGAATTGCCAGCACCACCAAACTGTTGGGTAGTCTTAGCTAAGCCTAAAATAGGTGTCTCTACTGCAGAGGTGTATGGAGGATTAAAGGTTGAAGGGTTAGAGCATCCAAATACGAAGCAAATGATACATGCTATTGAAACGGAAGATTATGAGCTATTATGTGCATCATTAGGGAATGTTTTAGAAACTGTAACATTTAAGCTACATCCAGAAGTAGTGATGTTAAAGGAACAGATGAAGCGCTTCGGAGCAGATGCAACATTAATGAGTGGAAGCGGTCCGACGGTGTTTGGTTTAGTGGATAGTGAAGCTCGAGTAAGCCGCATTTATAATGGTTTACGTGGTTTTTGCGAAGAAGTATATGCTGTTCGGATTTTAGGTGAGCGAAATACGCTTGCTTAAAACCGCAAATTTATGTTAATTTTACCTATAAATATTCGTGTTTAGGAGAGGGTCGCATGAAATGGAAGCGTAGTGAACGACTAGTTGATATGACGTACTATTTACTAGAACATCCACATCAGCTGATCCCGCTAACTTATTTTTCTGAACTATATCAATCTGCAAAGTCTTCCATTAGTGAAGATTTGACGATTGTAAAAGAAACTTTCGAAGAAAAAGGAATCGGGTTATTGATGACAGTACCGGGCGCTGCAGGAGGAGTTAAGTATATTCCTAAAATGTCCGAGGCTGAGGTCCGTTTAGTTATTCAGGATTTAAAGACGGAGCTTGAGCATTCAGATCGTTTGTTGCCAGGCGGTTATTTATTTATGACGGACTTACTCGGCAATCCAGATTTAATTAATCGAGTTGGAAAGGTATTTGCATCCGCATTTGCTGATCAACAAATTGATGTCATAATGACTGTCGCAACAAAGGGAATTTCTATTGCCCATGCGATAGCAAGACATTTAAATGTACCAGTTGTTGTTGTCAGAAGAGATAGTAAGGTAACTGAAGGCTCTACAGTCAGCATCAACTATGTATCTGGTTCTTCCAGAAGAATTCAGACAATGGTATTATCAAAAAGAAGCATGAAGAGTGGGCAACGAGTGCTTATTACTGACGACTTTATGAAGGTCGGTGGTACAATGAATGGCATGAAAAATCTATTAGAGGAGTTTGACTGTCAGCTAGCTGGTATTGCAGTGCTTGTAGAGGCTGAGCATGCAGACGAAACTTTAGTAGATGATTATTATTCATTAGTGAAGCTTCATGAGGTCAATGAAAAAGACCGAACAATTGCATTAAGTGAAGGTAACTATTTTTCTAAAAGGGGAAATGACAAATGAAAGTAGTAGCAACAACAAATGCACCAGCAGCAATTGGACCATATTCACAAGGAATTATTGTAAATGGCATGTTCTATAGCTCAGGTCAGATTCCATTAACGGCAACAGGCGAATTAGTGGAAGGCGATATCACTGTACAAACAAATCAAGTATTTGCTAATTTAAAAGCAGTTTTAGAAGCTGCTGGGACATCTTTAGACAATGTTGTTAAAACAACCGTTTTTATGAAGGATATGAACGATTTTGTTGCAATGAATGAAGTATATGCTAGCCACTTTGGTGATCATAAGCCAGCTCGTTCAGCAGTAGAGGTTGCACGTCTACCAAAAGATGTGAGAGTAGAAATTGAAGTTATTGCCATCGTTAAATAAGAAATTTTTTTAAGCTCACTAGAAGAGAAATAAATAGCTCTTTTAGTGGGCTTTTTTTATAGCAATGTTTTTTTGTGCGAAAGCGAAGCGACAGCAACAATTACGCCAAGGCGAAGTGAATATTCAAAACTACAAGTAGTATCGCTGATAAAGTAGTGAAATCGCTGATAGAGTTCCAATAATCGCTGATAAAAATAGAAAAACCGCTGATAAAACCCTAATAATCGCCGATAAGGTGCAAATCGCTGATAAAACAGTATTCCTAAATGAAAGGCAACATCGTAGAGGGCGACCGACAAACAATTGTCAAAATTTACGTATATAAAAGGAAATATTATACTAATGAGTATTCAAATTTTTTAGAAAATTTGATAGACTATAAAAAGGAAAATATTCGGTAATAAAGAATATTATATCTTTATTTAGGCATCTAAGAAGAGAGGTGGTGAGAAAATGGAAGTTACTGATGTAAGATTACGTCGTGTACAGACGGATGGTCGCATGCGTGCGATTGCTTCCATTACACTCGACAATGAGTTCGTAGTTCACGATATTCGTGTGATCGATGGCAATACAGGTTTGTTTGTTGCTATGCCAAGTAAACGAACGCCAGACGGTGAGTTTAGAGATATTGCGCATCCTATTAATTCTACTACTCGTAATAAAATTCAGGAGATTATTTTAAACGAGTACCATAATTCAAGCGAGACCGAAGCAACGGACAATGCAGAAGAATTAGAAGGAATTGGCGTATAGTTAATAGGCGATAAATGTTAAATCAACTTCTTTCCACGGGTGTCCAAACATCCGCGGAAAGAAGTTAAGCCTCCAGACACAATTATGCCGAGGTATAAATGACCTATTAATTTATAGTTATGGTGAAAGTAAATAATAAGAGCTCTTCTTAATTGGAGAGTTCTTTTTATTTTGAGAATAAGAGAAAATGAGTAGTTTTACGACATACCTATTAACATTCGAGCATAAGGTGCATTTGATTTGGAAATTCATCTTTTTGTCAAGTCAACATGCCTTGAAAATAGATGGATTTTGCTATATAGTCATAAGAGAAAATGAGCGTATTGGAGGACTTACAGATGAGCAACATTTTTGCTGTCATTTTGGCTGCAGGTCAAGGTACACGTATGAAGTCCAAATTATATAAAGTGCTCCATCCAGTATGTGGGAAGCCAATGGTACAACATGTGGTGGATCACATTCAAACGTTAGATGTGAATCGTATCGTAACGGTTGTAGGACATGGTGCAGAAAAGGTGAAACAACAGCTTGGCGATAAAAGCGAGTATGTTTTACAGGCTGAACAGTTAGGGACAGCTCATGCTGTTCAGCAGGCTGAGGCAATTTTAGCTAGTGAAGAAGGGACAACATTAGTTGTTTGTGGCGATACACCACTTATTCGCCCTGAAACGATGCAAGCTTTGTTCGAGCATCATCAAGCAAAGAATGCTAAGGCTACTATTTTAACAGCCATTGCTGAAAATCCAACAGGCTATGGTCGTATTTTACGTGGCGACAATGGACAAGTGGAGCAAATAGTTGAGCAAAAGGACGCTTCAGCAGAGCAGCAATTAGTTAAAGAGATTAATACAGGCACATACTGCTTCGATAATAAAGCGTTATTTGAGACATTAAAGCTTGTGAAAAACGACAATGCACAGGGTGAGTATTATTTACCTGATGTGATTGAAATTTTGCAAAAACAAGGCGATGTCGTTGAAGCATATGTAACGGAAGACTTTGAAGAAACACTTGGTGTCAATGATCGTGTTGCTCTGTCTCAAGCAGAGACGCTAATGCGTACAAGAATTAATGAAAAGCATATGCGTAACGGGGTCACAATTATTAATCCAGAAGCAACATATATTAGCGTGGACGCAATGATTGGTCGTGATACTGTCATCCAGCCAGGTTCTATGATTGAAGGTACAACTGTTATTGGTGAAGATTGTATAATCGGGCCTAACACACAAATCATAGATAGCCGTATCGGTGACCGAACAACTGTGCATTCTTCTGTTGTGCGTGAAAGCGCTGTAGCGGAAGACACTGCTATTGGACCGTTTGCGAATATTCGACCACTTTCTGATATTGGTAGCCATGTGAAAATTGGTAACTTTGTAGAAGTGAAGAAAAGTAAACTAGGTAATGACACGAAAGTATCGCATTTAAGCTATATTGGCGATGCCGAAATAGGAAGTAATGTCAATATTGGCTGTGGTTCCATTACAGTAAACTATGATGGAAAAAACAAGTTCCAAACAATTATTGAAGATGATGTATTTGTAGGATGTAATACTAACTTAGTAGCGCCAGTGAAAGTTGGAAAAGGTTCATTTATTGCTGCAGGATCTACAATTACAAAAGAAGTTCCTGAGGATGCACTTGCAATTGCTCGTGCAAGACAAGAAAACAAACCGAATTATGTAAGCAAATTAAACTCAAAATAATTATCAACTAAACAGGAGGCCATCATGCCGTATCATTATGCAAACTCACAATTAAAAATATTTTCACTTAATTCTAATAATCCACTTGCTCAAGAAATTGCGCAAGAAATGGGTGTTGAATTAGGTAAATCTTCTGTTAAGCACTTCAGCGATGGAGAGGTTCAAATTAGCATTGAAGAAAGTATTCGTGGTTGTGATGTGTTTATCGTGCAGTCTACTTCTGCACCTGTAAACGAACATTTAATGGAGCTTTTAATTATGGTAGATGCTGTAAAACGCGCATCTGCTCGTACAGTAAACGTTGTAATGCCTTATTATGGCTATGCTCGTCAGGACCGAAAAGCAAAAGCGCGAGAGCCAATTACAGCTAAATTAGTAGCAAACTTACTTGAAACAGCTGGTGCAACACGTGTTATCGTTTTAGATTTACATGCACCTCAAATCCAAGGTTTCTTCGATATTTTAATCGATCACTTGATGGCAGTGCCTTTATTATCTGATTACTTCAAATCAAAAGGTATCCCAGAAGAAGAAATCGTTGTTGTTTCCCCAGACCATGGTGGTGTAACACGTGCTCGTAAAATGGCAGAACGTTTAAAAGCACCTATTGCAATTATTGACAAGCGCCGTCCAAAACCAAATGTTGCAGAAGTAATGAACATTGTTGGTAATGTTGATGGTAAAGTGGCAATCTTGATTGATGATATTATTGACACTGCAGGTACGATTACAATCGGCGCAGATGCATTACGTGCAGCTGGCGCGAAAGAAGTTTATGCTTGTTGCTCTCACCCAGTATTATCAGGACCAGCAATCGAGCGTATCGAAAACTCTTCGATTAAAGAGTTAGTTGTAACAAATACAATCCAACTTCCTGAAGAGAAAAAATCTCCAAAAATTACAGAGCTTTCAGTAGCTAAATTGATGGCAGATGCAATCTCTCGTGTCTATGAAAATAAATCTGTAAGTACTCTATTTGATTAATATATATAAACGAGCCCTAAGATGTGGCTTATTAAGGACAAATCTACGTTTGCAAGTAGATTTGTCCTTTTTCTAGGTTTCTTTTGTTTGAATTTTCTTATAAAAGGGTATAATGGTAATTGTGACTTAATAATATTTACACTATTTTAAGAAGTTTATCGCATAAAGTTGGGGATACATTTTGTTAAAACGTATTTTATATGAAAACGTTGATTGGAGTGGAGACTAGGCGACTCCTTGGGAATCAGCGTCACAGATGAGAACCTGAAGCGAGCACATAGGGGAACGAAGGCGAAAAGCATCACATCCTGCTGTTGCTGTCGGGTACGCTTTCGCACAGACAAAACACGTTGCTGCCGCTACGTTAGCACTACGCTTTCGTGCAAAAAACATGCCCAAGCGGCTCATCGGACGCCCCCAGGAAAGCGCCCGGTCGGAACGGAAATCAACCCCACGTTATGATGATGAGCAGAAATAGAGGTAAATATTATTATAGCCTTATCAAATGTCATTAATTTTATCGAAAGTAGTGACATTTATAATAAGGCGTAAATAATTTTTCTTGGAAGGGGAAGATAGATATGAGTACAGTATTAAGTGTTAAAAAGCGCGAAGCTGGGCATCGTTCGACATTAACCCAACTTAGAAAAGGGGGAGCCATTCCGGCAGTTATTTACGGCTATAATTTAGATTCAACCCCAATTTCTATTTCAGCGAAGGAATTCAGAAAATCCATTCAAAAGAATGGGCAAAACGGTTTGTTTTCAATGGAGTTAGATGGGAAAAAAGTGAATGTTGTTGTGTCAGAAATCCAACAATGCTCTATGAAAGATGAAGTAAATCATATCGACTTTTTAGCAATCAATATGTCCGAAGCGATAGAAGCTGAAGTGCCTATTAAACTAGTTGGAGAGTCAGTTGGTATTAGTGTAGGTGGAATATTAATGCAACCTAACCTAGATGTAAAAATTAAAGTAAAGCCAGCAGATATACCAGAAGCTATTGAAGTTGATATTACCGAACTTAAAATTGGTGAAACAATTACGGTAGCTGATATTCGAGATACAATTGATTTTGATATGATCAGTGAAAATGATCATACATTGGTAACAATTATGGCTCCAGCTACAACTGTTGAAGAAACGGCAGAAAGTGCACAGGAACAAGCGTAAAAATATATGTTAAGGAAAGGCTACTAAGGAAGGCTAAAACCTTCTTTAGTAGCCTTTTGCATCTTTAATTACGACAATATGTATGTTTGAATTGAGGATATCAAATAATATCAAACCATTATTGAACTTTTACTTTCAAAAATTGTACAAACTGCTTTCTTAGCGCATGATATGGTAAAATAATGACTACTAGATTTGAAAGAAGAGGGGTACTTATGAAAATTATCGTTGGTTTAGGAAATCCAGGTAAACCTTATGAGCATACAAGACATAATATTGGCTTCGATGTTATCGATGCATTAGCTGAAAAATGGGGTGCACCTTTAACTAATTCAAAGTTTAATGGTATGTATGCAACGGTACATCGTCCTGAAGGAAAGGTTCTACTTGTTAAGCCTTTAACATATATGAATTTATCGGGGGAATGTGTTGGGCCCCTTATGAACTATTTTGATATTGATGTGGAAGATTTAATCGTTATTTATGACGATTTAGATTTAGAAACAGGGAAATTACGCCTGCGTCAAAAAGGAAGTGCGGGTGGACATAATGGTATTAAATCATTAATTCAGCATTTGGGCACACAAGAATTTAATCGCATACGTGTAGGGGTTAATCGCCCGCCCGCTGGCATGAAGGTAGCAGATTACGTATTGTCAAAATTTTCAAAAGAAGATCAAGCTATTGTTGGCGAAGCTATTGAAAAGTGTGTAAATGCTGTAGAAGGATCTCTTTCAAAGCCATTTCTTGATGTGATGAATCACTTTAACGGGTAACAATAAGTTAAAGTGTAGTATGGATATTAAAGTTGTCTAGGATGACGATTAAAATGTTTTTTCCTACAACTACAGCTAATTAAATATATAGTATATAGTCTTAAACACAATGCAAAAACTATTCTCTATTCTAAATGGCGCAAAGGCAAAATTGGAAGTGCATAATCTGTTTTAGAAATGTCTATACTTTAAGTAGTAAGTTGCTTAAAGGAGGATGATTTGGAGATGTCAGTTCGCTATCGATGTCGGCATTGTGAAGTAGAAATAGGAACACTACCATTTGATGCAGATGATACAATTCGAAAACTACATATTTTCGAATTGGGTGAGGCGGATGATTATGTTGAGCAAGATCAGCATGGTCACACGACGGTGCACTGCATTTGTGAGCAATGTGAGGATTCGCTGAAACAATATCCAGATTATCACGCACTCAATAAATGGATTCAATAATTGGAAGGATGCTTTGGCGCACATCACGTGCGTTCAAAGCTTTTTCCATTGATAGATATAAAATAAAGATGCGTATTATAGTACTAGATTACTAGTAATGGCGAATAGAATTATGCGCTGAAAGGAGCTTTTGACATTGGAAGTTTTACGACAGCTTGTGATGCAGGACAAACATATCACATCATTTTTACAGGAAATTCAGAGCGGTCATTCTGCAGCACAGCTTATTACAGGATTAAATGGAAGCGCGCGCCCGGTAATGGTCGATGCGTTATTTGAATATGTAAAAAAACCTATTTATATTGTATCTCCTAATCTATTGCAGGCACAAAAAATGGTTGACGAGTTGGCAGGACTTTTAGGTGAGGAGCATGTTCATTATTATCCTGCGGATGAGTTTATTGCTGCCGATTTGTCTGTTGCCTCCCCAGAGTTACGTGCTGAGCGTATCGCAACACTTGATTGCCTAGCTAGAGGTGAAAAAGCTGTCTATGTGATACCAATTGCGGGCTTACGCAAAATGATGCAACCTAAAGAGCATTGGCTACAGTATTTTTTACAAATAGCAGTAGGCGAAGATATTCAAATTGATGAATGGCTACAAACATTAGTAGAGATGGGATACGTACGTAATTCGATGGTGACAACACCTGGAGAGTTTGCGTTACGAGGTGGCATATTAGATATTTATCCACCATATTTAGAGGCGCCGATTCGTATAGAATTATTTGATACGGAAGTGGACTCGATTCGAACGTTCTCCGCGGACGACCAACGTTCCATTGATAAATTGCAGAAGATTCGTATCCTACCTGCATCAGAAGTTATTTTGACAAAGGAAGAAAGAATGGCGTTGGCAGGTCGTTTAGAAGCTGCGTTAGCGACAAGCTTAAAGAAAGTCAGAAAGCAGGAGATTAAGGAGTTGCTGTATCAGCATATTCAATATGATATTGAATTGTTGCAGCAAGGGAATTTACCAGACTACGTAAATAAGTATGGTTCATTACTGTATGAGAAAACAGCATATTTAGGAGATTATTTTGCACATGATGGCATTGTGCTGTTTGATGAGCTCGGACGTATTCAGGAGGTTATGGATGCCTGGGAGCGTGAAGAGGATGAATGGTTCTTATCACTAATTGAAGAAGGGAAAATGGTGCATGATGTAAAGCCAGCTTTCTCTTTGAAAGAAATTCTAGCAATGCTGTCTCAGCAAAAACTATATTTCTCATTATTTTCTCGAACATTTGCGGGTATATCCTTTAATAAGACGACGAACTTTTCTTGTAAGCCAATGCAGCAATTTCATGGCCAAATGTCATTATTACAAAGTGAGGTTGAACGCTGGCTACTTGGTAAATTTACAGTACTAATTGTTGCGAGAGATAAAGATCGTGTTAAGCGTGTACAGCAAATGCTTGAAGAATATGATATTCATACAACAATTGGTCATCCGACAGAAGCGGGTATTTATATTGTGGATGGATCACTATCTAGTGGCTTTGAATTACCACTACAACGATTGGTGATTGTCACAGAGGATGAGCTATTTAAACAACAGGCGAAGAAAAAAGCACGTCCTCAAAAGATGACGAACGCAGAACGTATTAAAAGCTATACGGAAATTAAACCTGGCGACTATGTTGTTCATGTCCATCACGGTATTGGGAAATATATAGGTTTAGAAACATTAGATGTAAATGGAACACATAAGGATTACTTACACATTCGATACCGCGCAGATGATAAGTTATATGTTCCAGTAGAGCAAATAGATTTAATCCAAAAATATGTAGCATCTGAAGATCGAGAACCAAAGCTACATAAATTAGGTGGAGCAGAGTGGAAAAAAGCTAAAGCAAAGGTATCCTCTGCTGTGCAAGATATTGCTGATGATTTAATTAAACTGTATGCGAAACGTGAAGCAGAGAAGGGTCATGCATTCGCGATTGACAACGACGATCAGCGCAATTTTGAGGCTTCTTTCCCTTATGAAGAAACAGAAGATCAGCTACGTTCGATTATCGAAGTAAAACGTGATATGGAGCGTGAGCGTCCAATGGACCGTCTTGTGTGTGGAGACGTAGGGTATGGTAAAACAGAGGTAGCGATTCGTGCTGCCTTTAAAGCAATTCAAGATGGCAAGCAGGTAGCGTTCCTTGTGCCGACAACGATTTTAGCGCAGCAGCATTACGAAACGATTCGTGAGAGATTCCAAGACTTTGCTATTAACGTTGGTCTCTTGTCTCGTTTCCGCACAAAAAAGGAGCAAACAGCGACGTTAAAGGGTTTAAAAGAAGGGCAAGTTGATATTGTCGTTGGAACGCATCGGATTTTATCTAAAGATTTAACATTCCAAGACCTTGGACTGCTGATTGTTGATGAGGAGCAACGTTTTGGTGTAACACATAAGGAAAAAATTAAACAACTAAAGACGAATGTGGATGTATTAACGCTAACGGCAACTCCGATTCCAAGAACACTTCATATGTCGATGGTAGGTGTTCGCGATTTATCGGTAATTGAAACACCGCCGGCAAACCGTTTCCCTGTGCAAACCTACGTAATGGAGCATAGCGGTGCATTAGTGCGGGAAGCTATTGAGAGAGAAATGGCGCGTGGTGGGCAAGTATTCTACTTATACAATCGTGTAGAAGATATGGCTCGCAAGGTTGATGAAATTCAAATGCTTGTCCCAGAAGCGCGTATTGGGCATGCACATGGCAAAATGACAGAATCAGAATTAGAATCTGTCATACTAGCCTTTTTAGAAGGTGACTATGATGTGCTTGTAACGACAACCATTATTGAGACAGGTGTGGATATACCAAACGTTAACACATTGATCGTTCACGATGCTGATCGAATGGGCTTAGCGCAGCTTTATCAATTGCGTGGGCGTGTTGGGCGTTCTAATAGGGTGGCATATGCTTACTTTATGTATCAACGTGATAAAGTTCTTACTGATGTAGCTGAGCAAAGATTGCAGGCGATTAAAGAATTTACAGAGTTAGGTTCAGGATTTAAAATTGCTATGCGTGACTTATCTATTCGTGGTGCTGGTAACCTTCTTGGAGCGCAGCAGCATGGCTTTATTGATTCTGTTGGTTTTGACTTGTATTCACAAATGCTGGAAGAGGCGATTGCTGAGCGCCAAACAGGTGTGAAAAAAGAAGAGAAGCCTGACATTGAAATTTTATTGAGTGTTGATGCGTATATCCCGGATGTATACATTCCTGACGGCTATCAAAAAATTCAAATGTATAAACGTATTAAAGCAATGGATCAAGAGGAGGAGCACAGCGAGATCATGGAGGAATTAGAAGATCGCTTCGGTGATCTTCCAATTGAAACAGAGCGCTTATTGCGAATTGCACGTATGAAGGTATGGGGCTTAGGTGTAGGTGTATTGTCTGTAAAAGAAAAGCAAAAAATCATCACAATACTGTTGTCTGAAGAAGGTACAGGACAAGTTGATGGCAGTAAAATTGTGGAAGAATCCATGAAATTTGAACGTGCTGTCGGTTTTGGTATGGATGGTATGCAATTGAAATTAACAATTGATGAACGAAAATCTGGGAAATATCAACCCTTTGATATTTTAGAAGAAATGATGCATATTATTGCTAACGCTAAAAAATGATAATAGAAGAAAAGCTGATCTTATCTCTCTCGGATAATGATCAGCTTTTTATTGTTGAAAAACAAAAAAATTACAAGGGAATCTTTGTGAATGTTGTGGCGCTTTATCTTCATTGGTTGATTGGACTGTAGACTGTGTGACTCCTTAGAAAGCAACATCACAAATTGAGACACAGGAGCTAGATAGTAGGGAAAATAAGGGTAAAAGTATCACTTTTTATGATAGTTCCTTTGTGACAAACATCCTTTTGCCTTATTGACGTAATGTTAAAAGTTGAATTATTATTATTTCTTGATAAAAATTTTTTATGATTTTTTATAAAAATTATTTTTATGGTTAATCTAAGATAAGTTGATTGAAGGTAAAAATGCTACATTAAAATTATTTGAAGCACAATTGCCTTAGGCTTTTAGGGCTTTTAGGGCTTTTTTGAAAAATATTATTGGGTGTGAAATCCTTTTTCTTCAGTTTTTGCATAGATTGCTTCATAAAAAACCATACTAAAATTGAAAAAAATTTCATTGTAGTGAAAGCGAGGATTAAGAATGAAGGCAACAGGAATTGTTCGTCGTATTGATGATTTAGGGCGTGTGGTTATTCCAAAAGAAATTCGTAGGACGCTGCGTATTCGTGAGGGTGACCCGCTAGAAATTTATACAGACCGTGAAGGTGAAGTCATTTTAAAGAAATATTCTCCAATTAATGATCTAGGGGAATTTGCAAGAGAATATGTAGAAACATTATATGAAACGTTAGGTACTCCAGCATTTGTAACCGATCGAGATGAAGTAATTGCTGTCTCAGGAATCGGTAAGAAAGAGTATATTAATCGTCGTATTACATCCTTTGCGGAAACTTTTATGGACGAGCGTTCAACAAAAATAGAAAAAATGGAAACAACGATCGAGATTGTTCCTGGACAATATGAGCAAGTGAAGTCTTATTGTGCAACGCCTATTATGGTAAACGGTGATCCGATCGGCTGTATTATCGTTTTATCTAAGGTACATTTTATCGGTGAGGTTGAAGTGAAAGTTGCAGAAACAGCTGCTAACTTCTTAGCTAAACAAATGAATAGTTGATGAGAATTGAAAGTTATTGCGCTGACCTTTTAGGTTGAACAATAACTTTTTTTTCGTACATAGTTTTATGGTAGTGCTATCGAGCGCGTCAAACTTTTGAGATATGCTATACTATTGGCATTGTTAAAGAAGGAAAGAGGGCAATTTATGTCGGAACGTTTTGGCATGAAAAGCTACATGAAGGGCGCAGCCTTACTTACAATTGCTGCTCTTGTTGTGAAAGTTCTAAGTGCAATTTATCGTGTGCCTTTTCAAAATCTTGTTGGTGATGAAGGATTTTATATTTATCAGCAGGTGTATCCAGTTATATCTATTTTTGTCGTATGGACAGCTAGTGGATTTGCAGTAGCTATTTCTAAAATGCTTGCAGATAATGATTGTATTTTAGACCCGCTAGAGAGAAATCAGAAACGAAGCGGTATTATGCGTATTGTTTTTCGTTATTTAACAGTACTATCGTTGTTGTTTTTTGTTGCTTTATTTAGTGGTGCTGAAATAATTGCACAGCTCATGGGCGATACTCAACTTGCACCTTTAATACGGACGGGTTCATTTATAGTACTTGTCATGCCAGCTCATGCTATTTTAAAGGGCGGCTTCCAATCAAGAGGCATAATGGAGCCAATTGCTTATGCGCAAGTCCTTGAACAAGCTGTGAGAGTATCTGTCATTATAGCAGGAACATTTATCATTATGAAGACGACAGAATCACTATATAGTGCTGGACAAATGGCTATTATAGGTACAGTTATTGGTGAAATTGTAGGTTTTATATTACTTGTGTTTATCTTTAAAAAACGTTTTGGTCTATTTAATGATAAGAAACAACAGCGACGTATCGAAAGTTTTCCGATTATTAAAGAGGTTACATTGCTGAGTTTAAGTGTAAGCATGAGTGGCCTATTGTTACTTGGTTATCAGCTAGTTGATTCCTTTACAATTTATTCACTATTAATTGAAGGTGGAATGGATCAGACTGTAGCTAAGGCAACAAAAGGTGTTTATGATCGTGGGCAGCCGTTGGTACAGCTCGGAGTTGTCATTGCTTCTTCACTTTCGCTTGCTATTGTGCCTCTTGTCGCGCATATGTCCAAAAAACAGGAAGGTCGTAGTGCGATTCCGTTTATTCAACTAACGTATAAAGCGTCTGTATTATTTGGGTGGGCAGCATCTCTAGGTTTAATACTCGTTATGCCTTATATTAATGCCATGCTCTTTAAAACAGATGCACTGTCGGGAGTACTTATGGTATATGTATTACAAATTGTGCCGTTGTCGATTATTTTGACATTTACAGCTATTTTGCAAGGCTATGGGAAATTAAAAAAGCCGGCTTTATTTTTGATTATAGGTTTCATATTAAAAATAATATTGAATGTGCTGACAATTAATTTATTTGGTGTTTTAGGTGCAGCTATTGCTAACAATGTAGGTCTTTTGTTTACTGCCCTAATGCTTATTTTCTATTTAAAAAGAATGACTGCCATTCAATTAGCGTCAGCGAATTTTTACAAAAAAGTTGGAATTGCATCACTTAGTATGGCAGCTGTAGTGCTAGTTTGGCTACAGTTTATACCATCGTTGTTAAACCAATTTTTATCACCTCGATTTGTCGCAGTGGTAGCAGGTTTTTCAGCCGTGTGTTTAGGAGCGTTTGTAATGATCACAATAATTGCTAAGTTACGAGTACTAGTCGAAAAAGAGTGGTACTTACTACCGTTTGGGCGCAAAATGGCAGTTTATCAATTATGGTTAAATCGAAAGAAGTAGGTGGATTGATTGAATACTTTAACAGTTATTGGTCTGGGTGCGGGTGATTTTAATCAGCTGCAAATGGGTGTCTATAAAAAACTAAAAGCGGCTAGAAAATTATATGTTCGTACAGTGGACCATCCTGTATTAAAAGAATTATCAGCTGAGGGCTTACAATTTGAAAGCTTTGACGCAGTCTATGAAAAACATAATTCGTTCCAGCCTGTATATGAGGAAATTGCAGAAAAGCTTGTGGCTGTTACAGCAAATGAAGATGTTATGTACGCTGTACCGGGGCATCCACTTGTCGCAGAGCAGACTGTACAATTGCTTATTGCCGCTGCGGATGAGGGAAAAGTAAAACTAAAACTAGTCATTGAAGGTGGGCAAAGCTTCTTAGATCCAATATTTGGCGCATTAAAAATCGACCCAATTGAGGGTTTTCAGCTGCTGGATGGCACTAGCTTTTCTATGCATGACATTAACATGCGTCAACATATTTTAATAGCCCAAGTATATGATACATTTAGTGCATCAGAAGTAAAGCTAACGTTAATGGAGAAATACGATGACGAATACCCTATTACAGTCGTTACAGCAGCGGGCTCGTCACAGGAAAAATTAGTGACGGTACCACTTTATGAGCTCGACCAAAGCGTTGAGGTGGACAATTTAACAACGGTATATGTGCCGCCTGTGAAATCACAAGAGGACGCTTTACGAGACTGGACAACTTTCCGTCAAATTATTGCTGTTTTACGAGGTCCGAACGGCTGTCCGTGGGATCAAAAGCAAACACATGAGTCGCTGAAAAAATATTTACTAGAAGAAGCACACGAATATTTGGCAGCGGTAGATGCAGAGGATGACTTTGCGATGATCGAGGAGCTTGGAGATGTACTATTACAAGTATTCCTTCATGCACAAATCGGAGAAGATCAAGGTTACTTTACATTGGAAGATGTATTGGCATCAATAAGTGAAAAAATGATTCGTCGACACCCGCATGTATTTGGAGATGTATCGGTGGAAGATGCTGAGGGTGTTGTAGCAAATTGGGAAGTTATAAAAGCGGAAGAAAAGGGTATAAGTGATAAGCCGCTATTAAAAGAGGAATACCGGGCGTCCTCTGCTCTACAAACAGCATATAATTATCAAAAAAAAGCTGCGAAGGTAGGATTTGATTGGCCTGATGTAGAGGGCGCATGGGACAAGTTTGCGGAGGAATGGCAGGAATTTCGTAATGAGGTGACGAAAGGTACAAATGCGTCACGTCTTGATGAATTTGGAGATGTCTTGTTCACACTTGTGAATTTAGCACGTTTCTACAAGCTATCTCCAGAAGAGGCTATGTTACATGCCAATGAGAAGTTTGCGAGACGCTTTGGCTATGTGGAAGCAAAGGTAAAGGAAAGCGGAAAGCCGTTTTCTGATTATACATTAGAACAATTAGATGCTTTCTGGGATGAAGCAAAGCAGCTAGAAAAGGAGTAAAAATATGCGATTAGATAAATTTTTAAAGGTATCACGTTTAATTAAGCGTCGTACATTAGCGAAAGAAGTAGCAGACCAAGGCCGTATTACGATCAATGGTAAGGTCGCAAAAGCTAGTAGTACTGTTAAAGCGGGCGACGAGCTAGCCATTCGTTTTGGACAAAAAGTTGTGACAGCACGTGTAGAAGAATTACGTGATACTGTGAAAAAAGAAGATGCCGCAAAAATGTTTACTATTTTGAAGGAAGAGCGTCTTGAAAAAGTTGAACCTGAATTTATTGATGACGAGGATTAATTAAACTTAACGGCATCTCATTAACAATAATGTAGGAGACTTCTGAAGTTGTCGCTAGGCTTTTGCTATAAATGTTGGAGATAAAAGTGTAGCAACTTTAATAAAGTTGTCATGCTTTTAAGGTTGTCCGCATAAAGTGAACAGAAGCTAGGACGACTAAAGGAGGAAGAAAATGACGCTACATCAAGAAAGTAACCGTTACACAATTCCATCTGGAGAACATATTTTAACGATTCGTAATCGTAAAAGAATGGACATGACTTCTGTAAAATCAATTGAACGCTTTGATCAGGAAGAGTTTTTCATCAAGACGTCCCAAGGGCATTTGTTAATCCGTGGAGAAGAACTGCATATCGTTCATTTAGATGTTGACAAAGGGTTATTGACGCTTGAAGGAACTGTAAAAACTTTGCAGTACGACGAGGAGGAAAGTGGCTTCTCGAAAGGTTTCCTTCATAAGTTGTTTGGATGATTGTTAGTGAACAATTTGTTCAACTATTAGTCATGGTTTTGAGCGGTATAGCAGTCGGGTTCATTATTGATAGTGTAAGGCTCATTGTTTTTTCAACTCCAAAAAGGTCAAGCCTTCGAAGATGGATGATGGTATTTGAACTACTTACCTGGATTCTGCTCGGAGGCTTGACATACTATTTATTATTTTGGCTAAAAGATGGCGCTTGGCGGGCTTATGACCCGCTAGCGCAAATAGCCGGAATTTTTTTGTATCAAACGTTTTTTCAAACTTTTTTACGTTTCGTCGCAAGAGTTTTGGTGAATATAACATGGAGACCCCTGTGGTTCATCATACGATTAATAAGTGCTATCATTCGACAAATTTTTAAACTCTTAATAAGTATTGGGGCGTTTGTTTTAAGACCTTTTGTCAAAATTTATTCGTATTTGTCCAACACTTTTTTAAAAAAAATTCGATTTATCAAGTATAATAAAAGACAACAATAATTTTCGGGGGTGCGGGCATGACTATACGTCGTTCATCAAATGATGGCCAACAAAACTATACTAAACTTGATAATGACTATGTCCGTAACACGGATAAAGCTATAAATCGTAAAATTCAAGCGCGGAAACGGAAAATGCGCCGTATTGGCTTTTTTGCGATTATACCAGTCGTTATTATTGCCTTTCTCGTAAATATACTTTTTAATCAGAGTGAGACGCTAGCTGCAAAAGAGCAGAAAAAGGTTGAAGCGAAGGAACATCTCTCTGATTTGAAAGAAGTGCGAGATTCGTTAAATCTTAAAATTAAACAGTTAGAGGATGATGAGTATATCGCAAAGCTATTACGCAAAGATTATTTTCTATCCGAAAAAGGTGAAATAATTTTCATTATACCGGACGAAAAAGATAAAAAAGGCGATGTACCTGGGAAAACAGATAAAAAAGACGACATGTCAGAAAAGAAAGGTAAAAAAGACGACTGAAAAGCTATGTATTGTTGACACTATTTTATTGTTATATATAATGAAAAGAGAAACTTATTGCAGTAAAAAGTTTGATTAAATTGATTACATGACTCAAATGAGTCGCTTAATTTTTAAGGAGGAGCATTTTTTTTATGTCAATTGAAGTAGGCAGCAAGGTACAAGGTAAAGTAACAGGAATCACAAATTTTGGAGCATTCGTTGAGCTGCCAGATGGCAAAACAGGCTTAGTACACATCAGTGAAGTTGCTGACAATTATGTAAAAGATATCAATGAGCATCTAAAAGTTGGAGATGAAGTTGAAGTAAAAGTGATGAATGTTGAAGCGGACGGAAAGATCGGTCTTTCAATCCGTAAAGCAAAGCCTCAAGCAGAGAGACCAGAGCGTCCAGCACGCCCGCGTCGCGATAATCGTTCTAATGATCGTAACGATCGTCATCAGCCGAAAGAGAATTTTGAGCAAAAAATGGCACGTTTCTTAAAAGATAGTGATGAGCGCCTAGCAACACTTAAACGTGCTACAGAATCAAAACGCGGTGGTCGCGGAGCTAGAAGAGGGTAGTTTGCTGACTGTTTTAATCGTAGAAAAAGTGTATTAAATAGAGTTGGGATTAGCCTTTTAATAAAGCTAATCCCTTTTTTTAATAATCTTTTCATCGCATCTAGCTATAAGTCATAATAACTTTTCTAGTAGGATCTACGTGTCGTCCTACAACGTGGATGTCGGTCTGTTCTTCTTTTTAGGAGGTGCTTGTTCAGTGAGTGTTGCTGAAGTCTTTTCGGCTGGATTAACAACCATTTTGACGAGTAAAAACACACCATATACACTAACCGCTAAACCGGTGAGGAGTAAAAATATTTGTACAGCAAATGGTAAATTAATAAGAATGGATACGAGAATAATCATAGAGCCACTTCCACAAATTAAAGCAGCTTTAGTTAATGAACTCAAAGGGAATAAACCTCCTAGTCAACACGCTCTTTTCATTATTAGTATGCCATATTTTTCAGCTCATCACCATAACGTGGGGGTGATTTTCGTTTTGATTGGGCGCTTTCCAAGGAGCTTCCGATGAGCCGCTAGGAGCAACAATTATTTTGTGTGCGAAAGCGAAGCGACAGCAACAACGGGGTTTTGTCTGTGCGAAAGCGAAGCGACAGCAACAACGGGGTTTTGTCTGTGCGAAAGCGAAGCGACAGCAACAACGGGGTTTTGTCTGTGCGAAAGCGAAGCG
>NZ_JBNNVG010000049.1:0-25587 GCF_050280425.1 Lysinibacillus sp. NPDC093190
GATCCCTCAAAGACGATGAGGTAGATAGGTTCGAGGTGGAAGTGTGGTGACACATGGAGCTGACGAATACTAATCGATCGAGGACTTAACCAAAACGTTTGAAACATTCAATGCACCGTTTATCCGGTTTTGAAAGAACAAAAACTATTAATAAGATACTTGCATTTATAATGAAATATGTTATAATAAGTATTGTCTTTCGAAATAGTCTAGTGATGATGGCAAAGAGGTCACACCCGTTCCCATACCGAACACGGAAGTTAAGCTCTTTAGCGCCAATGGTAGTTGGGGGCTTCCCCCTGTGAGAGTAGGACGTCGCTAGGCTATATAATAAGATTATTCCGAAGTAGCTCAGTTGGTAGTAGCACCTGACTGTTAATCAGGTTGTCGCAGGTTCGAGTCCTGCCTTCGGAGCCATTCTTGGAGAGTTGTCCGAGTGGCCGAAGGAGCACGATTGGAAATCGTGTAGGCGGTTAACACTGTCTCAAGGGTTCAAATCCCTTACTCTCCGCCAGCACTTTAAGGATTCACCATTCCAAACGAAGGCCCCTTGGTCAAGTGGTTAAGACACCGCCCTTTCACGGCGGTAACACGGGTTCGAATCCCGTAGGGGTCACCATTTAATACCCAGATGGAGGATTAGCTCAGCTGGGAGAGCATCTGCCTTACAAGCAGAGGGTCGGCGGTTCGAGCCCGTCATCCTCCACCATTATTTAAATAAATCACTCATTATCGCGGGGTGGAGCAGTGGTAGCTCGTCGGGCTCATAACCCGAAGGTCGTTGGTTCAAATCCGGCCCCCGCAACCAAAATGGTCCCGTGGTGTAGCGGTTAACATGCCTGCCTGTCACGCAGGAGATCGCCGGTTCGATCCCGGTCGGGACCGCCATTTTTTTTAAAAATATGGGTCAGTAGCTCAGTTGGTAGAGCATTAGATTGAAGCTCTAAGTGTCGGCGGTTCGATTCCGTCCTGACCCACCATATTTTTTGCCGGTTTAGCTCAGCAGGTAGAGCAACTGACTTGTAATCAGTAGGTCGTGGGTTCGATTCCTATAGCCGGCACCATGGCATTCCCGGAGGGGTAGCGAAGTGGCTAAACGCGGCGGACTGTAAATCCGCTCCTTAGGGTTCGGCGGTTCGAATCCGTCCCCCTCCACCAGTTTTTAATTTAATAGGGGCATAGTTCAACGGTAGAATAGAGGTCTCCAAAACCTTTGGTGTGGGTTCGATTCCTACTGCCCCTGCCAATTAATTTTATGGCGATTGTGGCGAAGTGGTTAACGCACCGGATTGTGGTTCCGGCATTCGTGGGTTCGATTCCCATCAGTCGCCCCATTTTCAATAAAATTAATAAATACAATATAACAATGGCGATTGTGGCGAAGTGGTTAACGCACCGGATTGTGGTTCCGGCATTCGTGGGTTCGATTCCCATCAGTCGCCCCATTTATATATATTTAACTTTTGGGGTATAGCCAAGCGGTAAGGCAACGGATTTTGATTCCGTCACGCCCTGGTTCGAATCCAGGTACCCCAGCCATTTTTTTGCGGAAGTAGTTCAGTGGTAGAACACCACCTTGCCAAGGTGGGGGTCGCGAGTTCGAACCTCGTCTTCCGCTCCAAATATTATGGCGGCATAGCCAAGTGGTAAGGCACAGGTCTGCAACACCTTTATCACCGGTTCAAATCCGGTTGCCGCCTCCATAATTTATTACTTAATCGGTTTATCCGATTTTTTTTATCTCCATTATGCCGGTGTGGCGGAATTGGCAGACGCGCACGACTCAAAATCGTGTTCCTTTGGAGTGTCGGTTCGACCCCGACCACCGGTATCATAATTTACTAGAGAATCCTTGTATATCAAGGATTCTTTTTTTATTTGTAGAAAGCATTTAAGATCCTCTCAAAAGGTATACACAGTTATTTGAGAATTCGATTGGAAGGATCGAATTTATTTGAAATCGGATTATTAAGAGTGGCTACGGATTAAGACTTCAACAATTATGTTGGAGTCTTTTTTGTTTGCCTAAGGTTATCAGTAATAATTGCAATTCCACTTACAAAGAAATCAACTTCAAAACCCATCTGTTTTTCTTTAGTCATAATGCCAACCCTTATGTACTAGATAACCTTAAGATTTTTGCTAAAATATGATTAAAAACCAGAGGGGTGATCTTATGAAGGGAGACGATGATAAAAAGGATGAGATAGAAAAAGATTATAATGCAGAAGCTTCAAGATATACACTTGCTATTTTACTTGCAGCTTTATTGATTTGGGCATTATATGACTTGTTTAAAAATGATAAAAGTGGCCATGGTATTCAATGGGTATTGGTATCATGCATAGTTTCAGTTTTTGAAGTAACTAAGCGTTATTTAATAAGAAGAGATGACAAGAAAAAAAATAGATAGAAATTAATTTCAAATTACAGAATTTTAAAATTAATCATTTGATAAAGACATAGATTCAATAAACAGGGGTTTTTGTTTAAAGTACACATTAAGAGTAGAGAAAAAGGACAGATTATGAAAAAGAGGTAAGGTACAATAATAAAAGATAAAAGTTTTGGAGGGGACGTTAAATTGGCTAAATTAATTCGAATTTTGAATAGTGTTATTTTAAAGTACAAACTTTTAAATATTTCTCATTAATTTATATGCTGCTTTTGGCGGATCTATTGGTAGCGATTGGTGATTTTTCGATGATCTTTGTAGTTCCAGAGTTAGCTCCAACTATCATTACAATAATCGCTATTGTTTATATTTGGAGAAAGTTTTTGAAGAATAATCCTAAATTTAAAAGCTTCGTAAGCTTGCTTAATTCTTTCATTGTGTGGAATTTTACATTCGTTTGGGTTTTTCCTTTTCCTGAAATAGATAAATAAAGATAATAAAACCTACTCAGCTAAAAAGCAAAGTGGTTTATTTCTGCTTTAACGCGAGTAGTAATGGTTAAATTATAGTAGGAAAAGACATAATGCCTGTTAAGTAGCATTTTCTATGAATAGAGAGGATATCATTATGAACAAACACTTTTTTATTGCAGTTCCACTTCCTTCAGATATTAAAGCAGCTCTTAATGTGAGATGTGAAGAAATGAAGACAAATTTTCATTTTAAACGATGGGTTCATCAGGAAGATTATCACATTACATTGGCTTTTTTAGGTCATGCGGATGAAAAGCAATTACAGGCTGTAATGGATGAAACGAGGAAAAATCTTATGAATGTTTCTCCATTTGAATTAAAAATTCAAGGGTTTAAAACTTTTGGAAGAAAAGAATATCCAAGAATTTTATGGGTTGATCTGCTCGAATCTCAGCAATTAAATTTTGTGAGAGAGATAGTATACCGTGATTGTATGAAGGCTGGATTTGAATTAGATAAGAAGCCATTTTTACCACATATAACTGTCGCAAGAAAATGGGATGAAGGATACGGGAAACTTCCGTTCGAAGAATTGCTAGAAGAAAATTTTCAGCTTCCAAAATTTTCAGTAGAAGAAGTGATTTTGTACGAGTCAAAAATAGAGGAAACGCCAAAATACCATAAAAAAGCTGTCATTCGTTTGGATGTCCAATAATATTACAATCAGCTCGTAAACCTAAAAAAGAAAAGGTTTATGAGCTTTTTTGCTTAAAATATTTTATTTTTAATGATTAGTTCATCTTCCGTTCATTTAAGGATTTTATGCTAAGGATGTAAAAAGGAATGGAGGAGTTAACTATGAATCTTGCGTGGAAAGAAATTAAGAAAAATAAAGTAAGATTTTTAATATTAGGTTCAATTGTTTTTCTAGTTAGTTTTTTAACTTTTATTATTTCTGGTTTGGCGAATGGATTATCACAAGATAATGCCGCTTTAATTAAAGACTTACCGCAAGGACAATTTTATATGAATAAGGATGCAGATCAAACTTATAATCTGTCAAAAATAGATAGCAGTACTCAAAATAAAATATTGAGTACTGAAAAGGATGCAGTAGCTTTTTCACTACAAATGGGCTTTTTAAATGATAAGGATAATAAGCAGCAAAGTGTTGCGTTTGTTACATCGACTGATTCAGAGTTATTTGAAAATGTGAAACACGGGGAGGTCATATTGGACAGCTCCTTGAAAGACAAAGGAATTAAAGTAGGAGATACATTAACGAATAATCAATTTAATGGCAAATTTGTAGTAAAGGGATTTGTAGAGCAAAAGAAATATAGTCATGCCCCAGTTGCTTATATTAATAAAGAAGATTATATAGAAATTTACCGTGTTGACGAAATGCAGCTGATTTTCGTACCGAATGGTGATGCTTCAAAACAAATTGCTGGATTACAATCATTTTCAAATAAAGAGTTTCTTAATACAATTCCAAGCTATAACGCAGAACAAATGTCTTTAAATATGATTGTGTGGTTTTTAGTAGTCATTAGTGGGATGCTGTTTGCAATCTTCTTCTATATGATGAATTTCCAAAAAATCGGCTTATACGGAATCTTAAAGGCCATTGGTTTGAAAACAAGCAAGTTATTCAAAATGATCTGGACACAGATGGCCATCATTACAGTTATTTCACTTGTTTTGTCTGTAGCCTTAAGTCAGGCATTTAATTGGATAGCGCCAAAAGGAATGCCATTCACTTTAACGATCGCGACAACCATTCAATTATCGATTGTATTTTTAATTATTGGATTTATTGGCGCTACAATTTCAGGAATCCAAATTAAAAAAATCGAACCATTACAAGCGATACAGCAAGGAGAGGCTTAATATGACTTTATTTGAAATCGATGGAGTTAGAAAAACGTTTACGAATGGCGAGGTAGAGGAAGAAATACTTAAAGGAATAGATCTTTCTCTAAAAGAAGGAGAAATAATAGCATTGGTCGGTGCATCTGGATCTGGTAAGAGTACACTTCTGACAATAGCTGCTGGACTTCAACCTGCATCAGATGGGCATGTTACATTTGAGGGGGGAAATATGTCTATCATGAGCCCAGAAGAGGTTCGAAAAGTGCGAGCAAGTAAATTTGGGTTTGTCTTTCAGTTTGCACACCTTGTACCTTTTCTTACAGTTGAGGAGCAGCTGCTGCTAATGCTAGATGTTTCTGAATCAAAATTAAAAAAGCAGGAACAAAAAAATGAAGTTGATCGAATACTAAAAATAGTAGGGATGGATCATCGAAAAATGGCTTATCCTTCTTCACTGTCAGGTGGAGAGAAGCAACGTGTTGCGATTGCCCGAGCAATCATTCATAAACCGAAAGTTTTATTCGCAGATGAACCAACTGCAAGCTTAGATTCACAAAGATCAAAAGAGGTTATGTTACTAATTAGAGAGTTGACTAAAACGTTAAACATTACTACTTTAATGGTGACACACGATGAAGAAATGCTTGCTTATACGGATCGTATTATTAAAATGAGCGACGGTGTCATTTTGTAAGATGTCATTTAGATTGAGCAGTAAAAAGCCACAACCACATTTTTTGATGGTTGTGGTATTTTTTTGATGAAACAGGCTCTTCGCCATATTGTAGGGCTGATTTCCGTTCCAA
This sequence comes from Lysinibacillus sp. NPDC093190, assembly GCF_050280425.1. NCBI lineage: Bacteria > Bacillati > Bacillota > Bacilli > Caryophanales > Bacillaceae > Lysinibacillus > Lysinibacillus sp. NPDC093190. The sequence goes on from NZ_JBNNVG010000049.1 coordinate 5,550, forward strand.
CTGGGTGCAATTATGAATTTTTTTAATAAGCCTAGTGTAAAGTTACCAAATCATTAAACTAATGGAGCATATTGTAGAAGGAAAGAAGGAGGTGATTTGAAATGGCGTTTGTCATTGCCTTATTGATTGTATTAGTAGGTTTAATAGCGGCATTCCAATTAACCGAAGGAAGGTCAGAGAAAGGGAAATATATCATTTGGGGTATCATTACAATGATTGCGTTTGCACCATTCTTATCTTTTGTAATTGGCGTAGTGTATGGAATGATGGTTAGTAATGGTTGGGCAGCATCGATTATGATGTTTTTATCTCCTTTAATTTTTGTTATAGGGCTTATTGTATTAATCTTAGGTATTTATAAGAAAGATGAAGCAGGGCATAAATAACTAGCTACTTGTCTCTGAAAAGGGGTTATTCCGTTCAGTGTTTTAGTTATCTTAAATATAAAGGTAAAAAGCCGCGAGACTCCTACGAATTGTTTTTGCGATGCAGTGTAAATAAAAATGTAGCGAAGGAGACATATGCCTTCGTGTCCAATATCCTATTTTTTCCATAATGAGGCTCGTGCCTTGTCAGCGGAAAAGCTAGCGGTTTTTTACCATTTAGAATGTTTATGTGAATCGAGCTTTTCGACTTACTTTACAGACCATTCTCATTAATGCCCTGTGTAACGAAGGGAAGATCGTAAAGACAACATCCATTGTTTTACGCATTGGCATAGGACAAATAATTGGCTTATTTTTGTGTACGCCTGCAATAGTGATTTTTGCAAGTTGCTGTGGAGACATCATTTTTTGCTTTTTCAATTGTTTGGACATCACTGATTTATCGATATTAATAGCTGTTGCTTTATCAAAAATAGGTGTATCCACAAAAGTCGGACATAGCGTACTTACCTTAATGCCAAATTCCTCAGCCTCATAGTGTAGTGATGTCGTTAAGCCCACAACAGCATGCTTCGTAGTTGAATATGCTGCAGATATAGGAGATGGCCCCAACCCTGCTGCTGATGACGTATTGATGATATGTCCAAAACCTTGTTCCTTCATGACTTGATAGCCAACTTGAGTACCATATACAACGCCCCATAAATTAATATCCACAATGTCTTTCCATTCGTCCATCGACATATCATAAATTTCACCATACATAGCTATACCAGCATTATTGAATAAATAATCTAGCCTTTGAAATTCCTCATATACATTTGTAATGACATGCTCAACACTTTTGTAATCGGTTACATTTAATTCAACAAATTGAGCATTTGAAGCATCTTTATTTAATTCTGCCTCTAGAAGACGTCCATCATGTTCGTTGATATCAGCAATAATAACAAATATATTTCGACCTACTAATTCTTTGCAGATAGCCTTTCCTATACCTGATACACCACCAGTAACAATCGCAACCTTTCTCAAATTCATCACCTCTCGTATGATTTCCTAATGGACAGTGGCTTCCTGCAATTGAAGCTGTTCAATGACAGCTGTGTATTCCCCGACGACAAGTTCTGCTCCTTTACTATTTAAATGAACGCCATCTAAAGTTAAATGTAGCCCTCTCTTTTTGGATAATCGGTCAATTCGCAAAGGATTTTTATAAAATAGTACATCTTTCATTACTCGCATAACATTGGTGTTGATATAATCCGAACTATTAACTGGTTCCAAGTGATGCGCAAACACCTCTTGCATATTTAAAAAGCTAACATTTGTATACTTAGAAGAAATGGACTGAATAATGGAGGAGAACTCTTTTAATTCCATATTTGAAGTATTTTTTATGGCCTCTCCTACTAAAGCTGGTGTTACTAAAACAACATGTTTAGAGGATGCTAAAATCATTTCTAAACAATTTACATAGTAATCTTTAAATTCTTGATGATCTTTTGTAACTGGCTGTGCCTGCACTTTCAAAAGTTTAGCATAGACATCATTGACACCAATCCAAAGAAAGCTAAGGTCATAATAAGTAGCTAGCTTCGATTTCTCTAAACGACTGTGTAAGCTTTTTACTGTCTCACCTGGTTTACCGAGATTATCAAATTCGATATGTTGATGTTTTGCTGTTAGTAGTTTAAAAAATGAAACACCTGGTCGACCTTCTGTTAAGCTGTCTCCTATACATGCAATTTTCATTTATATCCCACCTTTTTTTATTCCCATTAACTTATTTCAGCGGGTGTCTATACACCCGTTGAAATAAGTTAATGCCTCCGGCGGATGTCAAGGAATCGGAAAGGAGTTCCATAAAGGATGTTAGCCTAAAATCATCGCATCCATGCGATAACGGCTAACTGACCTGCATCGGTGCCGCTGCCGCTACGTTAGGACTGCGCTTTCGCACAAAAAACATCTGCAGGCCTAAGTACAAAGCCTATTCCGAACGCATTGTTTATCTGTGCGAAAGCGAAGCGACAGCAACAATTATGCCGAGGCATAATTGATAAAAATAGTTATTGCTTGATTAAAGAGTGGCTCAAGTGCTTTAAGCTCCTGAGTATTTGTAAGCTGACATAAACCTCCTAGCCATGTGCCTAGTAAAACTGTCCACTCATCAATATTTCCATCAACAAATTCCCCTCTATCAATTCCTTCTTGAAGGATCGCGCGATAAGCACCCATCGGTACAATCGCTAAATTGTATAATTGTTGCACGGATTCAGGGTTCGATTTGGGATTGGTGGCTAGTTCTTGCCCCGACCTTAATAAAGGTGTTTGGTAATGATAGAGAACATGCATGGCCATGCCATATAATTTTTCTGTTGCCGTGGAGTAGGTACAGTGTTTTTGTAGCCATTTGTTGTGCCAATCTTGCATTGTTTGTTGCGCTAAAAGAACAAAAAGCTTTTCTTTGTTTTCAAAATGATAATAAATATGTCCTTTACTGTAGCCTGAAGCGGTTGAAATATCTCCAACTGATGTTTGATTATAGCCTTTTTGAGAAAACAAACTAACCGCATGTTCCATAATTTCAACTTTTGCCTTCTCGCTATCATAACGTCTTTTATTCAATGATTTACTCCTTCTCATTTGAACGGTCGTTCTAATTTAATTATACAATATTTTACTAATTAAGGAATAGTTAAATACCTAAGTCATTAAGTTTTCACAATTCCGTACTACAATCTCAGATGAAGTTTGGGATGATATTTGTTAAACCTGATGCAATGTATACAAGTTGATTTTCGTTCCGCCTGACGCCCCAGGAATCGCGCCAGGCGGAAAGGAAATCAACCTCACGTTATGGGTGATGAAATTAATAAAAGGAATATTAACCAAGTCGTTGAACTATAAATTATATTTCAAAAATCAGGAGGGGAATTAGGTGGGGAGAGTAATAGGGTTTGAATTGAATAGTCAGGAGCCTGAAAAAGCAGCTGAGTTTTATGCTAAGGTTTTTGGTTGGGAGGTAGCTGCACCAAATTGGGAATATTGGGCTGTAACAACCGGGGATGATGAAAAATCAGGGATTAACGGCGGTATTGCAAAGGGGCCACATGACCATCCTTTTGGTACACGTATTCAAATTGAAATTGATTCTATCAATGAAGCTATTTCTACAGCTAAACAGAATGGTGCCATCATTGTTCGTGACAAAATGGAGTTCGATGAGTTTTATCTTGCCTATATGGTAGATCCAACTGGGCTTGGCTTCGGCTTAATTCAAAACAAATAATCTAATCGATTAACAAGTCTCTGCAAACGTTTGCGGAGGCTTTTTTGTTCACAAATCATATTGGAAATAATATCTAAAAAAGTATATTATGAATAGTGGAGAAAGAGAGGGAAAGACATGAAACAAATATTGAAAATAGTATGTGCGCTATTAATAGCTGTTTGTTTAATACCGATTGAAGGTGTACATGCAGCGAGCTTCAAAGATGTATCCAAGGGTAACGCATTGATAACCGAAATTGATTACTTAGTGGAAAAAGGAATTATTAACGGCTATCCTAATAATCTATTTAAACCAAATACATATGTAACGAGAGCACAGGTAGCTGTCATGTTAACACGTGCTTTAGGATTACAAACAACGAATGTAAAAGATTCAAAGTATCAGGATGTACCTACTACACATCCCTATTATAAAGAAATTACGGCAGTACAAAATGCTGGGATTTTCGATACGGCACAGAAATTTAATCCGACTGCAACTCTTACAAGAGGAGATATGGCGATTGTGCTGCAAAGAGCGTTTAAATTAAAGGGATCTGAGTCGAGCTATTTTACTGATGTTTCAGCTAAGACAAGAGGCTATAAGGAAATATCGGTAATTTTCAGTAATAATATAGTAAGAGGATATGATGATGGTTCATTTAAGCCGAATTTACCTTTAACGCGAGCCCATTTTTCAGCATTTTTGGCTCGTGCATTAACGCTATCGAATCCGAATCTATTAAAAGATACTGCGTATGACTACACGTATTCGCATTATTCGTTGAGTGATAAAAAAAGCTATACATTAAAGTATCAGTATAGTCATAATGACGATAAGAGTGATGTGTGGACAGTAACCGATTTGAATTCAAATAAGGTGTTTAATGATGAGCTTTTATTTAGCGATGGTGAGGTTTATGGACAAGGATTTGCACGTGATTATGATTTATTTTACGATTTATACTTCGGATTTCCCCTTAGAATTGGCGTGATACAACATGAGGATGATGGAGGGATAATTTCAGGTATCCGAATTACTGTTAAAGCAACAGATGGCACTGTTCAAGCAGGTGGTGTTAAGTATAACAATGTTATTGTTCTAGAACAAACATCCATTTACAGTAATAAAGTTTCAACATATTATTTTGTAGATGGGATCGGTTTAGTTAAGGAGCTTTACAATGATGTTGTTATTTATGAGTTACTCGATCGTACAGCAAATTAATTGTTAGCACGGGAAAAGCAAGTCTCCTAATATTGAGGGGGCTTGCTTTTTGTCATGAAGCATCTAATCTACTGAAATATGAAAAAAACGATGAAGTGCTTGTCGCCATTCCTTTTCGTTATGAGTTGTATAGGTTGTTAGGGATTGTCCCTCGTATATTCGGAATTCATTGTTAAGCATTGTATGTCGTCCGCGAGGGGTACGAATCATAGCTATTTTATCTTTTTGTTTAGAAAGTCTGGGTGCAAACTTTGCATCGTTAGCGTCATCAAAAAAACTATAAAGTAAACGCCAATTATGTGTTGTTTGTTCGTACAGCATCCAGCCGTTCGCTTCATCTCGTTCAATTTTATAAAGTTCATTACCTTCACGGTGTTGATGCCCCGCTATTAGTGGAATTGGCTTACAAGGAGCTAGTGCACCTACGCCTACATCTGAAATATATGATTGGCCAGCGAAATTGACAAGCAATAGCTGATGCATAGGGACATCCTCAACAGGAGTATCCGCTTCAATGTTGCGCCAAAACTGTGCATAGCGATTAGTTACAGAAAAGCCGAGTTCGCGAAGTAGCCAACTAAATAAAATATTTAGTTCAAAGCAATTGCCTCCACGATGTTGAATAATGATTTTTTGAAAAAGGTTAGGAATAGCGAAGGAGATGCTATGTTTCAAGGCAACATCTAAGTTCTCGTAAGGAACGATATGTAGATGTCTTGTTTGGAGCTGGCCAAGTAGCTTAATAGATGGCTCTAAAGGTCCTTGAAATTGAATAAGCTTTAAATATTGCTGTATTTGTAAATTCATAAAATCGCCTCACTTCCTTACTAAATAACATAACCGAAATAGCTTGAGAATACACGTGAATATTAGAAAGAAAATAATAGAAAAGTAGGTAAATAACTTGTAAAATGAAAATATTAGCTACTATATAGAGAAATATTTCCTGTTATTTTAGTTAATAATAATGATTGTAAGGTAGGTATACGAATGACAAGCGAAATGAAATGGATAGAAGTAAATTCATACGATGAAATGAGCGAAGTAGCAGCGGATATTTTCACTAAACAATTACAAGTAAAGCCAGCAAGTATTTTAGGATTAGCAACTGGTGGTTCTCCTGTAGGGATGTACAAGGAATTAGTGAAACACCAACAAGCTGGACATATATCTTTTAGCGACGTGATGACCTTTAACCTAGACGAATATGTAGGTCTCGATCAATCAAGTCCGGCAAGTTATTGGACATTTATGCATGAGAACTTATTCAATCATGTAGATATTAAGGAAGAAAATATACATTTACCAAATGGTAAGGCAGAGAATTTAGATGCTGAGTGTGTGGCTTATGATGCTCGAATCAAGGAAGCGGGTGGAATTGATCTACAGCTACTAGGCATAGGCGTTAACGGACATATTGGTTTTAACGAACCAGGCACTCCTTTTGGTTCACCGACTAATATTGTAGAGTTAACTGAATCTACACGCACAGAAAATGCAATTTATTTTGATGACTCTAAGGATGTACCAACACATGCTATTACAATGGGCATTCAATCTATTATGCATGCCAAAGAAATCGTGTTAATTGCATTTGGTGAAAAAAAGCTAGAGGCTATGGAAAAATTAAAAAGTGGTATCGTCACTGAAGATTTCCCAGCAAGCCAATTATTAAATCATCCAAATGTAACAGTTATTTACGGCGGAACAAAATAAGAATTAAGCGTAGACTTTATATTATTTGAAGCCTACGCTTTTTTATTTTGAATTTATAGAGACGGATAGAATTAATGGAATGACGGAAAGAAGAGCCGAAGCGACGGAAAGAAATCAGAGCGACAGATAGCAGGGCCAGAGCGATGGAAAGAAATTAGAGCGACGGAAAGAAATCAGAGCGACAGATAGCAGGGCCAGAGCGATGGAAAGAAATTAGAGCGACGGAAAGAAGAGCCGAAGCGACGGAAAGAAGAGTCAAAGCGACGGATAGCAGAGCCAGAACGACGGAAAGAAGAGTCAAAGTGACGGAAAGAAATTAGAGCGACGGATAGCAGGGCCAGAGCGACGGAAAGAAGAGCCAGGGCGAAGGAAAGAGACATCAAAGAGAGGAACATTCACCCGGAAGTTAGATGTTATCGACACTAACTTCCCTATAAATCAATGCTACAATATTATCTATATGCTAGAATAAGAAAAACTTATAGGAACTTATAGGAGGGGTTAGGGTGAAAAGCACCGTACCACATTTACAAAAGGGCGATACAGTTGGTCTTGTTGCTTTATCAAGTAAAGTAAAGCTCGATAAGCTAGGAGATGCTATAGCCTTTCTTGAAGAATTAGGGCTAAACTATATAATTGGGGATACCATTCAGGCAAAGCACGATTATTTAGCAGGTAGTGATGAGGAGCGTCTGGGTGATTTTCATGAGATGGTGAGAAATCCGGAGGTGAAGGCAATTTTTTGTGTTAAGGGGGGCTATGGCTCTGCACGAATTGCGGAAAAGATTGACTACGGACTACTTGAGGAAAATCCAAAAATTTTCTGGGGCTTCTCTGATCTTACATATTTACATTGCGCGATTAACGAATTTGCTAATTTAGTGACGTTTCATGGACCGCTACTTATGTCTGTAGGAAGAATAGATGATTTATCAAAGAAAATGTTTTTACAGCTATTTACACCGATGGAATTACAGTATGTGGAGAATATTTCTCCATTAACAACGATTGCACCTGGTGTAGCACGTGGTGAGATTATTGGTGGAAATTTACGTCGTCTTGTTAACACATTAGGTACAAAATTTGAAGTTCGCACGGAAGGTCGAATTTTATTGATTGAGGAGCTTGGAGAAACTATTCCAACAATCGATTCGATGCTGCAGCAATTAAAGCAGGCGAGAAAGCTTGAGCAGTTAGCCGGTGTTGTTATCGGTTCCTTTACACAAACAGAAGCAGATGAAGCGGCACTATTAGCTTTAATGAAGGATTATTTTGCGGATTTAGGCGTTCCGGTTGTAGCAGGCTTTAAAATTGGCCATGATTCAACGAATATTGCTATTCCATTAGGAGTAGATGCTATTTTAGATGCACAGGAAAAAGTACTGAAGATTTTGCCTGGTGTGCATTAAAAAGAAGAATTCTATGTTATGTTAAATTGATTAAAGACAGAGGAAGAAGATGGATATTGAGCAAAAATTATATCAGTCGGCGGTAGAATTAATCGAAAAAAGATACCCTTCTGGTTGGGGTGGTGCGGCAGCATTGTATACTGAAGATGGTCAGATTTTAACGAGCGTAGCACCAGACGTTATTAATGCCTCTACTGAATTGTGCATGGAAACTGGTGCAATACTTGAAGCGCATAAACTTAATACGAAGGTCACACATAGTATTTGTGTTGCCAGAGAAAACGAAAATTCTGTATTTATTGTGTTAACTCCTTGTGGTGTATGTCAAGAAAGGTTTTTTTACTGGGGTGAAAATGTAAAAGCGGCTATTACTAATCCGAATGGTGAATTGATATTTAAAACACTGAAAGAAATACAACCATATCATTGGTATAAAGCATACGAAAAATAATTGAAAAATTTAGCTGTGCTTCCAAAAAAAAGACATTACATATTTGTTGTGAAAATATGTAATGTCTTTTTGCTTTAATAAGGCTCTGCGCCATGACCTTTATCTACAGCCTTTTTAGGTGCTTCATCACCATCAATATTGCCAAGTGGCTTTGATGAAGATGAATCATTTCGAGCTTTTTGTAATCCTTCTTTTAACAAACGACCGTATTCTTCATCTGCTTCTTGTGCTAATGCAATCATTGCTTCTTGAATGGCTATATGGCAGACTGCTAAATCACGAATTAAGTTTTCAAGCAGCTCATCTCGCTCCCATTGCTCAAAATTGCGATATGTTTCTCCAGCTTGCTTCGTATTACTTTGACGATCAATGGATTCTCGAACGAGATTGCCTTCCACGAGTGGTGTATATTCTTTCCCCGTTTGAGTAGCTTCTTTTAAACCATTTAACATCGAAGGCTCGTAGTTTATATGAGGATTTTGTCCAGTAGCTAAATCTCGTTTATACATCATTTGACCACCGTTTTGATTGGTTGCCACTCGTTTTTTAGGAGCATTGATAGGGAGTTGTAAATAGTTTGCACCTACACGATGACGCTGTGTATCAGAATAAGAGAAGGTACGACCTTGTAACATTTTATCATCTGAGAAATCCAATCCGTCCACAAGCACTCCTGTACCGAAAGTAGCCTGTTCAACCTCAGCAAAATAATCTTCTGGATTTTTATTTAATACCATCTTCCCAACTGGATACCATGGGAATTGATCATTAGGCCAAAGCTTCGTATCATCTAATGGATCAAAATCAAGCTCTGGATGTGGACCATCCTCCATAATTTGGACGTTAAGCTCCCATTCAGGATAATCACCATTTTTAATTGCATCATATAAATCTTGTGTGGCATGATTGAAATTTTTCTTTTGGATTTCTTCTGCTTTTTTTTGTGTTAAGTTTTTAATGCCTTGTAAAGGTTCCCAATGGTATTTTACAAGGACGGCATTGCCTTCATTATTGACCCATTTATACGTATTGACGCCAGAGCCTTGCATCATTCGATAATTAGCAGGAATACCCCATGGTGAATAAACGAATGTCACCATATGGAAGGATTCTGGTGAGCTTGCACAAAAATCAAAAAAGCGTTCAACGTCCTGAATATTTGTAATAGGATCAGGCTTAAAGGCGTGAATCATATCAGGGAATTTCATAGCATCGCGGATAAAGAAGATTTTTAAATTATTGCCGACTAAATCCCAGTTACCATCCTCAGTATAGAATTTTACAGCAAAGCCTCGTGGATCACGTAATGTCTCTGGTGAATGACCACCATGAATAACTGTTGAGAAGCGCACAAAAACAGGCGTCTGCTTACCCTTATCCTGAAATACTTTTGCCCTTGTATATTTAGAAATAGGCTCATTCCCAACAACACCATATGTCTCAAAATAGCCATGTGCCCCAGCACCTCGCGCATGAACAACGCGCTCAGGAATTCTTTCACGGTCAAAGTGACTTATTTTTTCTATAAAATCATAGTTTTCAAGAGTTGCAGGTCCTCGATTACTGACAGTTCGTATATTTTGATTGTTAGTAATAGGGTGCCCCTGTCGATTTGTCAAAGTCATGTCATGCTCGTTTGTGGAATCATGTTGGTTTGTCATTGTGTAACCCCTTTCTTTGGATATAGTCATTCTGTCCATGTTTGGGGAGAACTAGACATGAAAAACTCTCTTACACACGAGGAGGAAGAGAGTGAATGGTTGCTGTAATTTAGGGATTTTTAAACAATAAACAAATTCTCATTAAAGCAAGATGAGGTAATTAATGCACATAAAAAGCTCTCCTACACACAAGATGTAAGAGAGCTATTGGATGGCGTTTTCAAATAATTGTCAAGTTGTTTGAGTATGGCCATTGCTTATAGTTGGTTATTAGTCATTGGTCATACAGTAACAGGTAACTTGTCATTGGTTTTGTTTAAGTTAGCTCCAAAAAGCTAGTTTTGAAAACAGCACATCCAATTCGATATGAAGTCTCATCGACTCCATAAACTTATTGTATACATTTCCTAATGATATGAAAAGCTCGGATTCATCAGTGTGTATGAAATGTAAGCCGTTACTAATAAATTACATACGTTTTAGTATATTCAAATAACGAGCAAAAATTCGTGTTTGTTACAAATTTTTGAAAGATTCTCAGTGACGCGTTGTAGATAAATGTCAAAATATTTTTATATAATTCGTTTATTCTTGTACACACTCTTCCTATTTTTTTTATAGTCTTAACCATGATATACAAGGCTTTATTGATTTTTAGTAGATGGTTTCTTCGGTGCAAGCGAGCGGTATAGAATACCTGTTTTAGTTAGTTCAATGTACAACATAAAGTTTTTATTTTACCAAAATGTCGAAAAATGACGAATGATAATTATGGTAATATACACCTTACTTTGTCAGAATTGTAATAAGAGGATAATAAATAGTAATTTAGGGACTTTTTGCACTATAATTCTATTTTATTGAATCTAGTAACGTATATTTTTATTAATATGCATTCGGAGGGAAAAAAGGTAATGAAGAAAGCTTTATTATTACTTCTAGCAGTTATGCTAGTTGGATGTTCCGGAGAGGGAGCAGAGAAGAAAAAAGAGGAAGATGTAAAAAAAGAAGATGTCGTAAAGAAAGAACCAGCTGAGGAAAAGAAAGTCGTTCCAGTAAAATATGAAGAGGTTGATTCTGAATCAAAGGCCGCTGTAGAAAAGTTTGTTAAAAAATACAATGTCAGAGTTGATGTATTAAAACAGGATGCAGAAGATCCAATCGAAATAGACAAGATTTCAGAGCCAATAACTAGTGAACTGAATAAAGAGGAGAATAATACATTCTCACAAATCTTATTGGAAACTGATTTTAAAAAATATAAGGGTCATTATAAAGTAGAAGCTAAATATAATAATGATAAAAAAATAATTGGATATGGTGTTTCTATAGAAGGAATGCCAGAAAACGAAGTAAATGAAGATGGAGATGAATGGGAAGAAGGACTTACCTCCGCTGTATCAATTGCTGTTACGTTAGGATTGAATTTAGATAAATTTATTGATGAATTAGATAAAGCTGGAAATGAGAATAAAGGTACTCATACTTATACTGATTCTAATACTAATCATAATGTAACTTTTCTTATTGCTGATATGAATTTGGGGAAAATTGGAGTTAATTTTGATTTAACAAAGTAGAAAAAAGCATCCCAAAATGAGCTGCACCCCAATTGTTAGACACAATCTAACAATTGGAGGTACAGTTCAAAAAGGATGCTTTTTTTGTTGCTGTATTTCTATTTTAGAAATAATAGCCTGGACGCCCGAGATTAGAAATAACGAGAATCATCGAAGTTAATTTCAACACTATAATTCTTTGCATTGATCAGATTCGATAGTTTATGTGCATCTTTTTCTAATATAATGGCCCGTTCGCGGTACTCATCTGGCTCATACATAGCAATTTCATAAAGCATTGTATTTTCACCATAACCCATGCGTACACTCTCTTTTTCATGCATACTAAAATCTTTGCACAGCTCAGCGTCTGCACGGAGCTGTGTTGCGAGCTCAATGGCTTCAACTAATGCCAGTTTTTCCCCTTTAAAGTCCACTGAGTTTTTTATATTTGCTTCATATACTAAACGATCCAATGTACGAACATCGAGACGTACTTGAGCCAATTCAGCTTCAATGACTGTCATTGCACGATTACTTGTTTTAGGTGCTTGTCCTTTTTCGACAGTTACAAAAGCGCTACGATGTAATTCACTAACAAGCTCTTGAATTTTTTTTGCTAAAATACTTTTTAGCTTAACGGCTTCTGCAAGATTAATCATGAAAACACGTCCTTTTACAGTGTAGTAGATGGTTCTGCGTTTGTTAATAGGGCCATTTTATAATCGCCGCCATGAATTTGGTTAAACATCTTACCAGCAGAGGCAAGAAGCTCATTCGCATTTTCTTCTGACAATGATGGACGGAGGTAGAAAATATGTAGAGCCTCGTTTGTTACCTCCGAAACAGACGTACGTTTAGAATCGACAAATGGTGACCCAAATGCGCCTTCAGCATCACAGCTATAAAGGATATTTTTTAATGCATTAAAACGTCCATTTAAGCCCTCATAGCCAGTGTCCTCGTTGCCAAGTGCAATCTCTATATTTCCTTTTAGTTTAGCTACATCATATAAGCCTACTGGAATTTCATATTGGAGGGAGAAGAAATTATTTAAATCAACACCGGAGTGAAGTGGTGTTAAATAATTTTGCTTACTAATTCGGCGCATTAAGCTTTCTGCTGAGTGACGATAGCGGTTCGGATCTGCACCAAGCTTTTTCCATAGTTGTCGCCATTCTGCAATACCCTCTCGTTGCGTTACAGGACTATCTTGCATTTCTAAAAAGAGATTTTCCTGATACAATTGCATGCGTCCCTTAATCATTTGAGGCGATTCTGCAACGACAATTTTGGTATAATGAATAATGCCGATTTTAAGCTTGGGATGTTGTGTCAATAGAGATTGATTAATTGAAATGTCCATAAAACATCACCTACTTTATCTATTTCTATTATTGTACCATGTAAGGAGTTGGAAATAAAATGAACATACATGACCTACAACGTGAATTTGTGGCGTATGCAATGTCCATTGGTGTAGATAAAATTGGCTTTACAACAGCAGCTCCATTTACAGAATTAAAAAATAGACTGCGCCGTCAGCAAGAGCTCGGTTATCAGTCTGGCTTTGAAGAAAGCGATATTGAAAAACGTACCGAGCCCCTACAATTGTTAGAGGGAGCAGAGAGCATTGTGGCGATAGCTGTCGCATATCCGTCGCGTATGCAAGATGCACCTGTTGGCAAGAAGGGAGCAAGACGTGGGATTTTTTGCCGTGCTTCCTGGGGGATCGATTATCATACAGCATTACGTGAGCGCTTGAAATTATTATCAGCCTGGCTTGAGGAACGCATAGAAGGTGTTCGTATTGAATCAATGGTTGATACGGGGGCACTTGTTGATAGGGCAGTTGCGGAACGTGCAGGGATAGGTTGGAGCGGAAAAAACTGCTCGATCATTACGCCTGAGTTCGGTTCCTATGTATATTTAGGAGAGCTAATCACGAATATCCCTTTTGCACCGGATAAGCCTATGGAGGATGAATGCGGAGATTGCCGCTTATGTTTAGATGTTTGTCCAACTGGTGCGTTAATCGAGGGAGGACAGCTAGACTCTCAACGTTGTATAGCCTTTTTAACACAAACTAAGGGAATGCTACCTGATGAGTTTCGTACCCATATTGGTAATCGTTTGTATGGCTGTGATACATGCCAGACCGTATGCCCAAAGAATAAAGGAAAGATTAACTGGATGCATGAGGAATTTAAACCTGATCCAGAGCTTGCAAAGCCATTACTTGTACCACTTTTAACAATTTCAAATCGTGACTTTAAAGAAAAGTTTGGACATGTTTCTGGTTCATGGCGGGGAAAAAAGCCAATTCAACGCAATGCTATTTTGGCACTTGCGCACTTCAAAGAAGAAGCTGCGGTACCGGAATTAGTAGCACTTCTTGAAAAGGATGAACGACCTGTTATTCGAGGGACGGCAGCATGGGCATTAGGTAGGATAGGCGGAGAGCTGGCCCAATCTGCATTACTTGAGGCAAAAGCACAAGAACAAGACGAGGAAGTACTTGTTGAAATTAACAAAGGCTTACAATTTTTTAGTTAAGGAAGTGTACCGTTATGCCATTGCATATCGTTTTATATCAACCAGAAATTCCAGCAAATACAGGAAATATTGCACGCACATGTGCTGGAACAAATACGTCACTACATTTAATTCGCCCTCTTGGCTTTTCAACAGACGATAAAATGCTAAAACGTGCCGGTTTAGATTATTGGCATAGTGTTAATGTCGTGTATCACGATTCGCTAGAGGATTTTCTAGAGGCATCCCAAAATGGCGACGTTTATTTAATTGAGACATATAGTGAAGAACCATTTACGACACATGATTTTAGTGATAAAGATCGTGATATTTACTTTATGTTTGGAAAAGAAACGACTGGCCTGCCAAAGGATTTTGCCTATGAGCGTAAAGATATGTGCTTACGAATTCCACAGAGTGAGCATGTTCGTTCACTCAATCTATCGAATACAGCAGCCATTGTTATTTATGAAGCATTGCGTCAACAAGGATATCCAGGATTACATTAAAAAAGGCAGTTCTCCCATAGAGGAGAACTGCTTTTGCTTTTTTATTAGACGTGAAGATTCGAAAAGTGATGGTTAGAACTCCGCAAACGACGGATAAAGCCCGTCAAGCGACGGAAGAACCCCGTCAAGCGACGGATAAAACCCGTCAAGCGACGGAAAGAACCCGTCAAGCGACGGATAAAACCCGTCAAGTGACGGAAAGCCCGTCAAGCGACGGAAAGAACCCCGTCAAGCGACGGAAGAACCCCGTCAAGCGACGGAAATACCCCGTCAAGCGCCGGATACAATCCTCAAACCGACGGATAGTACGTCACATCACTCTTAAAATTTCAATAAAACAACGATACCTGATGGATCTTCTGTTTGGAAACCTCCATCTATATCAATAACAGGTGCACCAATAGCACGAAGATTTTCTTTCATTGTTGCTGCTTGCTCTTCATTATCTAGACGCAGTGAAAATGTTTGTAAGCCAACCTGATTTTTACCAAGCTTTGGTGCGTTTTCAGAGTGCCAAGTGTTTAAACCGATATGATGGTGATAGCGGCCAGTTGAGATGAATAAAGCTTGTGCTCCATAGCGAGTGACAATCTCAAATCCTAATCCTTTTGTATAAAATTCCTCTGCGGCAGCTAAATTAGAAACTGATAAATGAATATGCCCCATAACCGTATCGGCTGGAAGGCCATTCCATCTACCATCACCTTCCTCTAAGATAGAATGGATTTTAAGAGGTTCAGTCACCATATGCACTTGGTCGAAATGCCAAGTCCATTCATTTTCAGGGCGATCCGCATAAACCTCAATGCCATTATTATCAGGATCATTTAAATAAAGTGCTTCACTTACATCATGGTCAGATGCTCCAAAGTACACGCCATTGTTATGGAAATAAGTAATAATATTCGCTAAATCACGACGAGTAGGCAGTAAAATTGCAAAGTGATAAAGTCCAGTTGTTAAGCTCGTTTTTTCTTCAACTGTTTCGGGTTGGATGATTGTCAGTAAAGCTGTTTTGCCATCAGCTGTTAGAGTTGCTCTATGAGATTCCTGATGTAAAACTTTAAAGCCAATTACCTCCTGATAATAAGTTAATGAACGTTGTAAATCGCTCACTTTAATTTCAACATTTGAGACATATGTGTTAGGTTTTTCATGAAAATGCATAGTAAATTACCTCCGAATTTCAAGTTATTATTAATTATCAACTTACTTTATGTAAGTAAGTTTATTTTATAAAGTACAAAATGTCAAGTTAATTATATTGTTCCAAAAAATATGAGAAATAACCGAAGCGCCCAGTCGGAACGGAAATCAACCCCTCACTTTGCCAAAGACCAACTTTATTTATATGAAGCTTATTCCCTTTGCCGTAATATTTTTTCAACAACAAAAAAATCACTAAGCATATATTCATGCTTAGTGATTTTCTTGAGGTATTATTTGTCTGCTCTGTAGTCGCCTTCATAACCAGCAGTGAAAATTGCAGTTAAGAACGCAACAGTTACACCAATAATTAATATTAAACTCATGGAAGAACCCTCCTCATGTTTATAAAGACATCTCTTTTTAGTATAGACTATCTACTATAAAAATGAAACGACATAGTGGAATAAAATATGTCAGAAATGGTTCAGAAATAACTATTTCGGGAAAACTATAAGAGAGGTGATAATAATGGAAAAAAAAGTTCCGAATATCGAAAACGGTACAATGGCTAGAAATTTTAAAGATTTACAGGATTTAGGGAAGCAAATGGAGCATTTGCGTGATGGTCTAGAGCTTGTAGAAGACGATCGAATTCCAGACCCTATCCAAGTAGATGATTATGAAGAGGAAGCAAAAGATTAATAATAAATTACCCTGAAATTTTTCCTCATTTTTCTTAAAACCAATTTTTTGTATAATGGAACTAGGAAAAGAAAGGGGATGTTATTCTTGAATTTACAATCAATAAAAACATTAGTAAACGGTGTGGAAATGCCCCGCTTTGGCTTAGGCGTTTATAAAATGACAGAGCGTGATGAGACTTTGCAGGCTATTGATAAAGCTCTTAAATTTGGCTACCGAGCTATTGATACGGCTTCTCTTTATGGGAATGAGGCTGAGGTGGGAGAAGCTATTCGTCATTCAGGTGTAAAACGTGAGGATATTTTTGTGACGACAAAGGTTTGGAATAATGATCAAGGCTATGATGAAACATTACGAGCTTTTGAAGTTTCATTGGAAAAATTAAATATGGACTATTTAGATTTATATTTGACTCATTGGGCAGTACCAGAAACATTTGAAGAAACGTATAGAGCAATTGAACGTTTATATGATGAAAAATTAATTCGTGCAACAGGTGTCTCAAATCACCATGAGCATCATCTACAAAAACTATTAGCTAAAGCAAATATAGCACCAATGGTCAATCAAGTAGAGGTGCATCCATATTTACAGCAAGACGCATTACGAGCATTTTGTAGTGAGCATGGAATTGCTGTTACGGCATGGTCTCCATTAGGTCGTGGTGGAGTACTTGAAAATCCAACGATTATGGAAATTGGTCGCGAAATAGGGAAGACAGCTGCTCAAGTAGTGCTGCGCTGGCATTTACAAAATGATACACTTGTTATTCCAAAATCTGTGACACCTAGTCGTATTGAGGAAAACGCACAGATTTTTGATTTTGAATTAACACTAGCTCAAATGGATAAAATAGCGGCGTTAAATCGTAATGAACGCTTTGGGCAGGATCCAGATAACTTTAAATTTAATTTTTAGTGCAATAGAAATCCCGCTCTCCAATTTGAGAAGCGGGATTTTTAAATGTATTATTTAGATTCTTTTACAAAAGGAATGTAGTTAGAAAGCATTTTTGCCATATGTGCACGTGTCGCATTGTTACTAGGCATAAATTTGCCATTTGCGCCGCTAACAATCTTTAAGTCTTTCATAAGTGCGATAGCATTTTGAGTTTCAGCGTTATATTGAGAAATATCACTGAAATCAGCTTTTAAACTAGTTTTTGCATCGTGTTGTAGGTTGTATGCACGAGCAAACATTAAGGCAAGTTGAGCACGAGTTACTTTTGCATTAGGATTGAATTTACCATTCACACCTTGAACAATCCCAGCTTCAGCAAGTGCTGTAATTTCTTTTTGTGTTGCAGGATTTACATTCGCAAGATCAGAGAATGTTGCTTGACCTTTTGCTTCAAGCTTTAAGGCACGTGCGATAAATGATGCAGCTTGTGCACGAGTTAAGTTTGCGTTTGGTGAATATGTTGTTGCAGAAGTACCTTTTGTTAAATCACGGTAATAAAGATCACGAACATAGCCTTCTGTTTCTGAGCCTTTTGCGATATCTTTAAAAGGAATTGTTGCGATAATACGTCCTTCTACTTTTGAATCAACTTTTTTCAGTGTATCTAAGTGTTCGATAAACATTTCATAGTCAATCGTACCAGGTTCACTTACACGGCCGTCCTCATAAACTTTTTTCAATGTATCGTAGCCGTCTCCACCTTTAGCAGTGAATGTATTTGTTGCCGCTTTATAATAGGCTGCTTTATCTAGCTCTTTACCATTTAATTTAATAGATTTTACACGTTTACCAGCTGGTGCTTTACCGTCAAATTCTACTTGTAAACCAGAGAAGTGTAAGAAGCCACCAGATTCTTTCGGGAACTCTTTCACACTATGTTCAACAATATCATAAATTTCAGCACCTGTTAATTTTACGATACCAAGTGCATTACCGAATGGCATAACTGTCATAACCTCGCCTACAGTGATATCTCCTGCATCAATACTTGCGCGGATACCACCACCATTTTGGAAGGCAAATTGTACTTCTGGGTCAATTTTCTTTGCGCCAGCAAGCATACCATCAGTAATTAAGTTACCAAGGTTTGTTTCTCCAGCACGTACACCCCAAAGACCACGACCACCATTTAGAGGTGAAACAGCTGTATTGCCTGTTGATTGATTTAACATTTTTGAAATTTTCTCTTTATATGGAGCTAAAAGTGCTTCAGCCTCAGCGTCAGCTTGGACATCCTTTAAAGGATGTAATTGACCAAGGTAGTCAACAATGGCACCGTTATCGTCGAATGTTAGGTCTAATTCACCTAAATTTTCGCTATATTGACCTGTTTGAACAATAATTGTTGGGTTCTTAAATGGTGTTTCAGCTTTCACAGGCTTGTTTAATGGTGTATGTGTGTGGCCACCTACGATCACATCAATACCCTCTACAGCTTTCGCTAGTAATTGGTCATTATCCCAATCTGCTGAGTCATCGAAGCCTATATGAGTAACTGCGATGATTTTGTTCACACCTTGCTTTTCAAATTCTGCTACTGATTTTTTCGCAGAATCGATATAGTTAGCAAATTGAACGTTAACAACGCTTGAAATTGTAGGTGTTTCTTCTGTTGTTAAGCCGAAAATACCTACTTGTTCTCCGTCGATTTCTTTAATAATACCGTTATAAATTTTACCGTTTTCAAAGTCTTTTGTGATTGTTTTAAATTGTAAGCCATCAAATAAAGAATCTTTTGAAAAATCTAGGTTGGCCCCTAGTAATGGGAACTCTGCGCCCTTAACGAATTTTGCAAGTGCAGCATGTCCTTCTGGACTAGCCCCTAAATCGAACTCATGATTACCAAATGCCATTGCATCGTAGCCCATTAAGTTCATTAACTTCATATCTGCTTCTCCAGCAAATTCGTTAAAGTATAAAGTACCAGAGAAAACATCACCAGCATCTAAAAGAAGTGAATTTGCATTTGCAGCACGAAGTTCTTTTACTTTTGTTGCGCGCTTTGGAGCATCCTCAACGTGTGCATGCGTGTCATTTGAGTGTAGAATTGTTAATTTATAACCATCTTTCTTAGCTGTTGGTGTTGCTTCCGCTGCATGTGCGGCAAAACCGGGTGTAGCTAATAAACTCGCAACTAGAGTTGTTGCTGCAATACTTTTAACCCATTTCATCAATGAATTCCTCCTCATAATATGTCAGATGACTGACAATTTACTCTATTCTATCATGAAAAAAAACCACCGTCATTACCAATAATGGAAATGTATATTAAAATTACTGTAAAAAATATATTAAAGAAATGTTAAATAATATATTTATACTTTTTAAGAATTATAAGTAAATAGATTGAAATATTTGCTCATCATTATAAAGTGGGGTTGATTTCCGTTCAGACGGGCGGCTTTGTTGCTGACGCTTCGCTTTCGCACAGATAAAACATTTGTTGCTGACGCTTCGCTTTCGCACAGATAAAACATTTGTCGCTGACGCTTCGCTT
>NZ_JBNNVG010000050.1:0-22517 GCF_050280425.1 Lysinibacillus sp. NPDC093190
CAGGATCAAACTCTCCATAAAAGAAATTTGATTAGCTCAAATTGTTTTGCTGGCATCATGTTTGATGTCCAAAATTTTGTTTCGTTCACCAACTCGAGGTTAGCTACTAAAAACTTTATTGATTACGTTTTGCTTGTTCAGTTTTCAAGGTTCATTTCGTTGTCGTTTCATTTCGACAACTTTTACATCATAACATTTCTCGTCTTCGTTGTCAACTCTTTTTTCTAGAAGTTTTTTTAACTTCTTTTCTAAAAGCGACAACTCTTATATAATATCAATCTAGGATTTCAATGTCAACATCTTTTTTGATGTTCTTTTCAATCCGTTTTATTTCTTACGTCGTCTTAACGACAAGTAATAATTTATCATGATTCAATTACAATCGCAAGTGTTTTTCGCTATAAAATTATCTTTTTTATAAAAATAGAATTAGTGAGCTATTTTACGTTTTTTCGAGCACTAAATAATTCTTATAATCTTCTATCTATCACTTTATTTGTTTTACTATACATCTCTTTCTCATAAATCTCAACAAACTAAATAAGGAGCTATATAAATAAACCCTTATTAAAGAACACTTCCTCAAGCTTTCCTTGAAAGAGCATCAACGATCACACACACATTGTAACGCGCCATTGCCCTTACAAATTACTCAATCGCGAAAAAAAGGAGCCAAAGTGGTTCTCCTGCACCTCGACTCCTACTTATTCATGTTTGTTACTTCTTTAACTTTATTGTTCTGCTACAAAATAACAAGAAAAAAGAAATCCGAATAAGATACAATAATATGTTCCCTTTTCAAATGCGGTTTGTTTTTTAAATTAAATCTAAAAATCTACTAATTTAATCATTTTGTTTATCAACTATATCTAGGCACCAAGAGAAATTATCCCAAGCCGAATACCAGCCGCTGAAAATTTCAGAGGAATCATCCCAACGGACATCGAATTTCTTCTGACCGTCTATATCCACTAAATATAAAGTAAGATTTGGATCTGACTTAGAAACCGCCAATTTCATACCATTCTCAAGCTCTTCTTCAGTTAACAGGACATCTGAAACCGATCGTACCTGTGCCTGTTCAAATACTTGTTTGTTAAAGATTTTATAATTCATTATAAGCCTCCAATAAAACTTTTGATAATGTCTATTTCTATTTAATCTGCAAATTATAGAACTCTAAAAGTATACCTTATATTCATTCATCATTTAAATACTCTACTTAATTCTTTCTAATTTATTTCATTTGCAGAAGATGCAAAACAGGAGTCTTAGTGCTTCTTCTGCACCTCGACTCCTGCTTATTCAAGATAACCTTTTAATAAAGCTTTCTTTTTCTAGTTCGACTACCGCTTTTTATCCCGAGTAGTAGTTGTGCTATATTCTTTTAAAACTATTATTTAGTAGTATGGCGCATTGTTGGGAATAATAATACGTCGCGAATTGATGGTGAATTTGTAAGAAGCATGATTAAACGGTCGATACCAATACCTAATCCACCTGTTGGAGGCATACCGTATTCTAATGCTTCAATGAAATCATTGTCCATCTCGTGTGCTTCATCATTACCAGCTGCTTTTTCAGCTAACTGAGCTTCAAAGCGCTCACGTTGGTCAATTGGATCATTTAGTTCTGTAAAGGCATTTGCATGCTCGCGTCGAACGATAAATAGTTCGAAACGATCTGTGAAACGCTCGTCCTCTGGGTTTTTCTTTGCTAGAGGTGAGATTTCTACTGGATGACCATAAACAAATGTAGGCTGAACAAGAGTCTCTTCAATCTTTTGCTCGAAGAACTCGTTAATAATATGCCCTACCTCATGTGTTTCTTTAACTTCTACTCCATGTTCTTTAGCAAGTGCTTGAGCTTGCTCCTTAGTCATAGGTTGCCAGAAGTCTACACCTGTAGCTTCTTTTACCGCATCTACCATATGAACTCGTTTCCAGCCTACAGCAAGATTAATTTCATCTTCACCGTATTGAACTGTAGTAGTACCTAAAACTTCTTGAGCTACATGAGCAATAAGGGTTTCTGTTAGAGACATAATATCTTTGTAGTCTGCATAAGCTTCATACAGCTCTATCATTGTGAATTCAGGGTTGTGGCGTGTTGAAATCCCTTCATTTCGGAAAACACGACCAATTTCATATACTTTCTCTAGTCCACCAACAATTAGACGTTTCAAATGCAGTTCGATTGCAATACGCATATATAATTCCATATCAAGTGCATTATGGTGTGTAATAAACGGACGAGCCGCTGCACCACCAGCAATTGTATGAAGCATTGGTGTTTCTACTTCTAAATATCCTGCATTATCTAAATGATTGCGAATAGCACGGATAATTTTAGAACGTGTAATGAATGTAGTTTTACTATCCTCATTCGTCATTAAATCTAAATAACGTTGACGGTAACGTTGTTCAACATCTTGTAAGCCATGGAATTTTTCTGGCATAGGGCGTAAAGCTTTTGATAGGAATGTAAATTCTTCAGCTTTAACTGAAAGCTCTCCTACTTGTGTTCGGAATACATTACCGCGAATACCTACGATATCGCCTAGGTCAGCTTGTTTAAATAATTCATATGCTTCTTCGCCAACATGATCCTGACGAACGTAAATTTGAATTTGGCCACCTAAATCTTGAATATGTGCAAAGCCAGCTTTTCCTTTACCGCGTTTCGTCATAATACGACCCGCAATAATTACCTCTTGTAGGTTTTCCTCTAGCTGCTCTTTTGTTTGATCTGCAAATTGTTCACGCACTTCCGTTGATAAATGCGTACGTTCAAAACGGCTACCAAATGGATCTTGACCATTTTCTCGAATAGCCGTCATTTTTTGGCGTCTCACCAAAAGCTGATCATTTAATTCTTCTATGTTTGACACTTGTTTCACTCCTTATTAAATTGTCCGCGTTGCGTTTACGTCCATAATATTTCTATTGTACACAATTTTATTGCTGTAATCATCTGTTTCGATTTAATTTCCATAAGAGAATAAATGATTAATAATTCTAAAAATTAAAGTTGACAAAAAAATAGACGTCCCAAAACGAACGGTGAGACGCCTCTTAAACTTAATCAATTTAACTTCTTTCAGCGGATGTTTGGACACCCGCTGAAAGAAGTTAAATAATTAATTCTTTTGCTTCCGGTACTATTAATGTAGATTCAAGCTCTTCATAGTCTTGTACAATTCCATTTAATAGCGCACGAAGATCTACCGCAGTTTCTGTTTGGTTAATCGCATTACGCGCCTTACCATTACCGCGAATACCTTTTAAATACCATGACGCATGTTTACGCATTTCACGTACCGCCACAGATTCGCCTTTTAATTGCATAAGGCGTTCAAAGTGAAGTAAACACACATCAATTTTTTCACGTACACTAGGCTCTTCTTTCAGCTCACCAGTTTCAAGGTATTGAACTGTACGATAAATCATCCATGGATTACCTAGAGCAGCGCGTCCAATCATTACTGCATCCACCCCAGTAGTATCAAGCATACGTTTTGCATCTTGAGGAGTTTCTACATCACCATTACCAAGCACAGGAATTTTTACATTTTCCTTCACTTGACGAATGATATCCCAATTTGCTTTTCCTTCGTACATTTGTACACGTGTACGTCCATGAACAGCTATTGCTGAAGCACCAGCACGTTCGGCAGCTTGTGCGTTCTCAACAGCAAAGATATGCTCGTCATCCCAACCAATACGCATTTTTACGCTGACAGGTTTTTTTACTGCATCTACAACAGCCGCTACCATTTCATATAATTTATTTGGATCTAAAAGTAAACGAGCGCCCGCTTCACATTTAATAATTTTATTAACTGGGCAGCCCATATTAATATCGATGATATCGGCAGTTGTGTTTTCATCTACATACTTGGCCGCTTCCACTAGTGTTGCCTTATCACCGCCAAAAATTTGCAATGAAAGTGGATTTTCACGCTCATCGATATAAAGCATGCCTAGTGTTTTTTCGTTCTTCTGGACAATCCCTTTATCACTAATCATTTCTGCATATACTAGCCCTGCTCCGAACTCCTTAACAGTTAAACGGAAAGCAGAGTTACAGATTCCTGCCATTGGCGCTAATACGACACGGTTGTCCATGACTATATCGCCAATTTGAAACGGCTTCTCAGTTGTCTGACTCAACGATGTTTCCCCCTTCTATAGGTTTTCACCTATTTCTATATATATATCTATCGTTAATGCAATACAATTAAATATGCCTCGGCATAATTGCGTCCAGAGGCTTTAACTTAAGAATTAGAAACTTAATTAACGGACTGCATAATTTTCAGCTCTGCTGATGCTTGCCATAAAGTTACGCCTTCCTCTTCACAATCCATCTGTTGCATTATACCATGTGCCCTTTGCAGCTGTTTTCCTACTGGTGCAGGCGTAATTTCTATCAATGGTACTAATACGAAAGCTCGCTCGTACATTCTTGGATGTGGAACAATTAAGCTCTCTGTTTCAATATTTTCGTGATTGTAGAGCAAAATGTCAAGGTCAATGATTCGTGGGCCCCATCGAAATTCACGAACACGCCCTAATTCACTTTCAACCCATTGGCAAATTTTCAGCATTTCAGAAGATGAATAACTCGTTTTAATATGAACAGCAATATTTAAAAAGTCTGCTTGGTCCGTGTAGCCGACAGCAGCTGTTTCATAAACTGAAGAAATGTGTACAACTTCAATTTCCGCTTTTCCCTTTAAAAGTTTAACAGCATGCTGTAGGTTTTCTAACCGATCTCCCATATTTGTACCAATCGATAAATACACATCATTCATTAGTATTCACCTCTCGTTACCTCTACCGATACTTCTTTATAATAGCCATGGATTGGTGGGTCTGGTTTAATAAGCTCCACGCGAACACCCTTAACCTTTTCTGTATATGTCTCTAAAATACTGTTTGCTATTTTTAATACAAGTGCTTCAATAAGCTTGAACTGCTCGCCTTCTACGATATCACGGCATAACGCATAAACCTCTGCATAGTTCACCGTATAATTTAAGTCATCTGTCTCTCCAGCCTTTGTCATATCTACAGCAAGTGAAACATTCGCACGGAAGCGTTGACCGAGTGTTGTTTCCGCTGCTAAAACACCGTGATAGCCGTAAAACTGCATATCCTTTAAATGAATATAGTCCATTACGCTTCCTCCTTATACGTACGCTTACCAACTAAAATATCAGCCATATGTGTAGCTCGCGCCATTTCCTTTACATCATGCACACGAATCATATGACAGCCTTTTTCAATACCGTAAACAACTGTTGCTCCTGTACCTTCTATACGCTCCTCGACAGGTAGCTTTAAGACATTACCAATCATTGATTTACGCGAAGTCGCTAGCAAAACAGGATAACCCATTGCTACTAAATCTTCTAAATGCTGCATCATTTCTATATTTTGAGCGGTAGTTTTCGCAAAGCCTATGCCCGGATCTAAAATAATATGATGATCCGGTACACCTGCATTCCGGGCAATAGCAATACTCTTCTCTAAGTCGGCTTTTGCCATCATCCAAAAATCAGTACCATAATCAGTGTTGTCTCGATTATGCATTAAAATAATCGGTACATTTAAGTCTGCAGCTACCTGAGCAATCTCAGGTTCAGCTTGCGCTCCCCAAATGTCATTAATAATATGAGCACCCGCTTCAATGGCTGCACGCGCTACGTTCGCTTTATACGTATCAACCGAAATAATTGCTGGTACTTCAGCTGCTAACGCTTGGATAACCGGTACAATTCGTGCAATTTCATCCTCATCAGAAATACGTTCATAACCTGGCCGTGTCGATTCTCCACCAACATCAATAATTTTTGCACCCTCAGCTACCATTTTTTTCGCTTGTGCAACAGCAGCTTCAACGTTATTGTACTTTCCTCCATCTGAAAATGAATCCGGTGTGACATTTAAAATACCCATCACAAAAGTTTCTGCTGTATAGTCTAACGTGATACCGTTTATAGTTAATGGTGTTGTATATTTTTCTAGCATATTAACTCTCCTTCTATTCTTGTCCCACTTCATTGACAAATGCTTCATGTAAACGCGAATAAACAGGCCCTTTATTGCCTAATAACTGCTTGCTCTCTAAGTTAAGAATTGGAACAAGCTCTTGTATAGAGTTAGTAATAAAGCACTCTGAACTTTGCTCTACATCCTCTTTAGTAAAGAAACCTTCTTTTACCTTAATCCCTAGAGAGTGTGCTCGCTCAACTACCCACGCTCGGATAATACCAGGTAAAATACCAGTCTCTAAGGAAGGCGTATATAGTATATCATCTTTCATCCAAAAGATATTTGATGTTACACCTTCAGCAACAAAGCCCTCTTCCGTTAAAAAGAAGCCCTCTTGTTGCGCCAAAGATGGCATCTCAAAACGCCCAAGAACGTTATTGCCATAATGGTGCGATTTCACTCGAAGCCCTTTTTCAGGAGTATTACGCGGTGTTACAAGCCATTGTGCGTTTTTTTCCATACCTCGAGGTGTATCATGTAATTCTTTACGAAAAACAATAACATTCGGTTGTCTATATTCAGTTGGCTGTAAACCGATACTATGCTCTCCAGCTGAGACATTTATACGAAAATACCCATCCTGTCCATTGACCTGTTCATTTAACAGCTGAACAACCTTCAGTAAATCCTCGTCAGTATACGGCATATGAATACGATATTGAGAAAGTGCGGTTTGAAGCCTTTCCATATGTGCTTCCCAGCAAAACACCTTGCCCTTATACGTTCGGAACGTTTCAAAAAAGCCTAACCCATATAAAAATCCATGATCAAATGGTGAAATACGCAAATCCTGCGCCGCTATGTAGTCTCCATTCATCCAGCACAGCATTTACTTCGCTCCCTCAACATACAAATCTATAAACTGGTGTAGAAGCTTTTTACCTTGCTCCGTCATAATCGATTCAGGATGGTATTGCACTCCCTCAATTGGATAGTCCTTATGACGAATGCCCATAATTTCGCCTTCTTCTGTCCATGCCGTCACTTCAAAACATGCTGGTAATGTTTCTTTTTCTACAATTAAGGAGTGGTACCGAGTAGCTTCAAATGGATTTGGCATCCCCTTATGCAAACCTATTTCAACATGTAGCACAGGTGATGTTTTACCATGCATCAAACGCTCAGCCCGTATGACATTCCCTCCGAATACTTGGGCAATGGCTTGATGACCAAGGCAAACTCCTAAAATCGGAATATTTCCCGCGAAATACTTAATAATGTTCAGACTTTCACCCGCTTCATTTGGGCTACATGGCCCTGGAGAAATGACAATCATGTCTGGTGCAAGCTGCTCAATATCTTTCACCGTCAATACATCATTTCTTTTTACCACTAATTCATGACCAAATCCCCCAAAATACTGTACTAGGTTATACGTAAAAGAATCGTAGTTATCAATCATTAAAATCATTTTGCTCGCTCCTCTGCCATTGCCTTTGCCTGCCACATCGCCTTCGCTTTATTTAAAGATTCTTGGTATTCTCTTTCCGGAACAGAATCAATAACAATACCTGCTCCTGCCTGAATATGCGCTACTCCATCTTTAACAAATGCTGTACGAATAACAATATTAAATTCCATATCCCCTGTGAAGCCTAACCAGCCAATTGAACCCGTGTATAACCCTCGTCTTACAGGCTCTAATTCTTCAATAATCTCCATCGTACGAATTTTCGGTGCACCTGTTATTGTGCCACCTGGGAACATAGCGCGGATAACGTCTGCATTGGTTTTCCCTTCAGCTATTTCCCCTCGTACATTGGAAACAATGTGCATTACGTGTGAATAGCGTTCAATCACCATGAACTCATCTACTTCAACCGTCCCATATGTAGATACTCTTCCTAAATCATTACGCTCTAAATCAACAAGCATTACATGTTCAGCACGTTCCTTATCGTTATCAATCAATTCCTGCGCTAATGCTAAATCCTCTGCCTCCGATTTCCCTCTTGGGCGTGTACCAGCAATTGGTCGAGTAGACAACTCTTTACCATGACGCTTCACCAATAGCTCTGGTGAACCAGAAACGACAGCAAAATCGGGCGCTTCTATATAAGCCATGTAGGGTGAAGGATTAAATGCACGTAACGCTTCATATACATCCATTGCAGTTGCGTTTAACTTTTTGGATTGACGTACCGACAAATTCACTTGAAATACATCACCTTGCGCTATGTATGTTTGGATTTTACTTACCGCTTCCTCAAAAGCAGTCCCAGCAAATGATACTAACAATTCACTTTCGTCATTTACTATTTCTACAGCGCTTGTTTTTTCAAATTTACGTGTAAGCAATCCTTCTTGCGCTGCCCCTTGCCACACATTAGCCCATTCTTCCAAATCTACGTGACAATCAGCTAGCTTCATAAGCGTTACTTTATTTGTTTTCACATCGTGTACTGCCCAGCAATCAAATATATAAAAATAGATATCTGGTATATGTAAATCATCTACAGCAGTATTAGGTAACACTTCAATTTTACGAGCATAATCGTATGCAACAAACCCGATAGCTCCACCTTGAAAAACAGGAAGCTCCGCATTATATGAAATGTGATAGTTCTTCACTAATTTCTCTAACAAAGCAAGAGGTTCACCGATTAAACTTTCAGTCTCACCATTTCTCCAATTTACAAGCAAACCATTTTCGACCGATTGTGCTGTAGCTAGCGGATTCCAAGCAGCTATTGTAAAATGTCCTCCGCGTCCACTTTCTAAAAACACATGTGCTTGTTCTGCTTCTGTTTGCTTCTTATAACTATAAAAAAACGAGTCTGCATCCATCGATATTGTTTTCGTCAGTATTGTCTTCAAGTTGCTATTCCCCTTTAAGTCATATGATGTGATTCCATCTTAACTTGAATATTGCCTGGAAGCGAATATTTTTCAATAGTCTCGATCAATTTAATTGCTGAATATTTCTACATCAGAGCGGTTATGAACAAATGTGCTAAAGCGCTCATTTCCATAATAGATTTAGATTCTTTATCAAATAAAAAAAAGACTCCTCGTTAAAGGAGCCTTACGTACAAATAATTAGATTAGTCTTCGAATTGATATAAAGGTGTTGATAAATAACGTTCCCCATTAGAAGGTACGATTGCAAGAACATTTGAGCCCTTACCTAAACGTTTTGCTGCCTCAATAGCAACGTGAATAGCTGCACCTGATGAAATACCGCATAAGATACCTTCTTCACGTGCTACTTTACGAGCTACCTCGAAAGCAATCTCATTTTCGACTGGGGATACAGAAGAATAAACATCTGTATCTAACACTTCAGGTACGAAGCCAGCTCCGATACCTTGAATTTTATGAGGCCCTGGTTGACCGCCAGAAAGTACAGGTGAATCTTTTGGCTCAACTGCAATAATTTCAATATCTGGGTACTTCTCTTTTAGCACAGCGCCTGCACCCGTAATTGTACCGCCCGTACCAACACCAGATACAAATGCATCTAATTTTAAACCTTCAAATGCTTCTACAATTTCTGGACCAGTTGTTAAACGGTGGACAACAGCATTAGCTGGGTTCGTGAATTGTTGTGGTAAGAAGTAGCCATGCTCAGCAGATAATTCTTCCGCCTTAGAAATTGCACCTTTCATACCTGCTGGTCCAGGTGTTAATACAAGCTCTGCACCATATGCACGTAATAAGTTGCGACGCTCTAAGCTCATTGTTTCTGGCATTACTAAAATAGCTTTATAGCCTTTAGCTGCAGCAATCATCGCAAGACCAATACCTGTATTTCCAGAAGTAGGCTCAATAATTGTACCACCTGGCTTTAATGTACCGTCTTTCTCAGCTGCTTCAATCATCGCTAAAGCTAAACGGTCTTTCACTGAGCTGCCCGGGTTAAAATATTCTAATTTTACATAAACAGTACCTTCATTTTCACTTGTTGCATGATTTAATTTAACAATTGGTGTTTTACCAACTAATTCAGCTACTGAGTTCGCTAATCTACTCATTTATCAATCCACTCCTAATCCCTACTAATTTTATAGGTTTTACTTATTTTGATTTTATCAATTTTTCCATTCGATTGTCAATAAATATAACTTATATTTTCAGAATATTTATTGCAACCAATCTAAACTAGGGTAAACAAAAAATCCGCTCAATATCCTAGGGAGCCTTTACTCTGTTGACGCTAAACGTCTGCAGGGGTTTCCCTGGCTCACTTTTCCCGCAGATATCTTGCAGATTCTTTAAGCTCATTTCAGAGCATGTTATTTACCTTTTTTCGCTTCTCCGTAATACCAAGTTGCATTGAATTCAGACCAAAATGATTCCGGTGTAACATGTTGTGGCAATTGCTCTAAAGCAAGCTCACGTTCAATATGTTCTTTCACATCGTCATATGTAAAGGATTGTCCTTCTGTTATCTCTTGAACTTGTACAATTCCATAATGACCGTTCGCAAGTTTAAATGCTTTACTAACCTCTCCTGCTTTTAAAGCCTTCACTGCTTTTAAAATGGCAGGATCGACATTTTCCTGTTTTTCAGTGAGGAAACCAATATCTCCGCCTAAGCTAGCTGACGCACTGTCTACTGATATTTCACGTGCTAGCACAGAAAAATCAGAGGCATCTTTCATTTCACTTAATGCTTCCTCAGCAGCTTTTTTTGAATCCACTTCTATAAAATTCGTACGATAGCTTGTTTTTGTATTGTACAGCGCCTGATTTTCCTCATAATATTTTTCAATACTACCTTCTTTTATAACCACGTCTTTCGTCAGTACCTTATCCAAAATAAGCTGTGAGCGAATTTTTTGTCGCAGTTGCTCTGATGAAAGGTTTTGCATTGCAGTATCAAATTTATCTTGAGCAGAACGCATTAAGGCTAATTCTAAATCAATCTCCTTATCCGATACTTGTATTTTAAACTTTTTAGCTGCCTTTTCCATCACAGATTCATTCACTAAGTTTTGTAGCGTCTCTTTACCATAGCGTTCTTCCATGGCAACCATCCACTCTTGACGTGTAATAATATCCCCGTCAACGGCAGCGACTTGCTCGTCGCTACCAATTTCCTGGTCTTTATTAGGGATTAACCAAGCAATAATCCATAAAATATTTCCTAATAATAAGATTGCAATAACTGTTAAAGCAGGTTTTGTCTTAAGACGGCGTTGCAATAAGGGCGTTTGATTGGGTATTGCAGCGGATAAAGGTCGTCGATTACGCTTTGAGCTCATCGATAAATCCTTCTAACTCTTCTTTTGAGAAATGGTATGTTTCTAAACAGAAGTGACATTGTGCTTCTGCTTCGCCATCCTCTTCAATCATTTCTCGAATTTCCTGTGTCCCTAACCCTAAAATCGCTGCACCAAATCGCTCTTTTGAACATTGACATTTAAATTCTACAGGCATGGAATCTAAAATTTGTAGATGACCTTTTCCTAATACAGCTTCTAAAATTTGCTCCGGTGTAAAACCTTTTTCAATCATTTTTGAAACAGGCTCTAAAGTAGCAAGATGCTGCTCAATTTCATTGATAGTCTCTTCATCACAGCCAGGCATTAATTGAAGGATAAAGCCACCAGCTGCAAGAATTGTGTTATCAGGATTTACTAAAACCCCTAATCCAACTGATGAAGGCACTTGCTCTGACGTAGCGAAATAGTAAGTAAAGTCCTCAGCAATTTCCCCTGATACAATTGGTGTTTGTCCAGAGAACATGTCTCTCAAGCCAAGATCTTTTACGACTGTTAATGCACCCTCTGTTCCAACACCTGCTCGAACATCAAGCTTACCGTGCTCGTTTAAATCGAAATGAACGTGAGGATTTGTTACAAAGCCACGCACTTCACCCTGCGCGTTACTGTCAATTACTATTGGGCCGATTGGACCGTTCCCCTCAATTTTAACAGTGATTTTTTCCTCACCTTTTAACATGGCACCCATCATCACCGCAGCAGTCATAGAACGACCAAGGGCTGCCGACACAACAGGCCATGTATTATGACGACGTTGCGCTTCTCCTACAGTTGCTGTTGTACAAGCTGCAAAAACGCGAACCTGTCCGTTGAACCCTAAACCTCGTACTAAATAGTCTTTCATAAATGAAATGTCCCTCATTTCTTATTGATTGCGTTTATATAGCTTATATAAGCCTTTTAATGTTAAAAACGGGTCAACTACATCAATAGCTTGCGTCTCCCCAGCAATTAAATTTGCTAATCCTCCAGTAGCAATTACTAAAGGCTCTTCCTTACTTTGTGCTTTCATGCGATTAACAATTCCCTCAACTTGTCCAACAAAGCCATAAAAAATTCCGGCCTGCATCGCAGATACGGTTGTCTTTCCAACAATATGTGTAGAGCGCAATATTTCAATACGCGGCAATCTAGCTGCCTGTGTATAGAGCGCCTCCGTTGAAATCGAAATACCCGGAGCGATAGCACCACCCATATAATCGCCCTTTTCGTTTAAGTAACAATATGTTGTGGCAGTACCAAAATCAACAATAATCAGTGGTGCTTTATAAACATCAAGAGCTGCAATAGCGTTCACTATGCGGTCTGAGCCAACTTCACGTGGGTTTTCATATTTAATATTCAATCCTGTTTTCACACCTGGTCCTACAACGAGCGGTTTTTTACGAAAATACTTTTGACACATCGCTTCTAACGAAAACATTATTGGTGGTACAACAGAGGATATAATAATGCCTGTAACCTGTTCAAATGAAATGCCTGCATGATTAAAGAAAGATAATACTTGCATTGCGTATTCATCTTCTGTTTTATGAAGGTCTGTCACCATACGCCAATGGAAGGCCAATTGATCGTTATCATCATAGACACCTAATACGATATTCGAATTTCCTGCATCTAAAACTAAAATCATGGACGATGCCTCCTATTTATTGCCCCTCATCGTAATTGTACCTGTCACTATGTGATTGATACAACTAAAACAATGCATACTCATGCACAAAAAGTAAAGATCAATTATACCTCGGCATAATTGCGTCCGGAATCGGAAAGAAGTTAAAACACTTTAGAAAATGATACCACACTTTTATTCCTATGAAATAGCATACATGCTCACTTCAAAAAGGAGCCACCTTCATATTAGGTAGCTCCATTCATATTATTTTAAATTCGAGCCGCTTCGCTCCGTGCAGGGTCTCGCCTGTCTCGCTTTCCCACGGGAGTCGAGTAGCCTTCCACTCCAATCAGCAATAGTGAAGAACTTTTATAAAATTTATGCATTTCGTTGTTGCTGTCGCACAGACAAAACCCTTTTGCTATAAAACTACATGTCAGAGGATACTTGCTATGTGAATCAGTTGATTTACTTTGTTAAAACGTATGTCATGTGATTTGGTTGATTGGAGTGGAGACTGGGCGACTCCTTGGGGATCAGCGTCACAGATGAGACCCTGGAGCGAGCCAATAGAGGAACGAAGGCTAAGAGCATCACGTCCTGTGATAACGCCTTCGAGACCAACTTCGTGTTGGCCCAAGCGGCAGCGGCAAATGTTTTATCTGTGCGAAAGCGAAGCGTCAGCAACAAAGCGCCCAGTCGGAATCGGAAACCAACCCCTCGTTTTGCCGAAGAGCCATACTATGAAAAAGGGGCTACCCCATATTGGTAGCTCCTTTCATATTATTTAAAATTAAATTTTTCTGGGTCTGGTCCGCAACGTAGGCCATCATTTAGTGCATCTAACTGGGCCATTTCTTCCTCTGTTAATGCAAAGTCAAAAACCGTTAGATTTTCCGTCATGCGTGCAGGAGTCATTGTTTTGGGAATAGTGACTACACCATGCTGCACATCATAGCGTAAGACAATTTGCGCTGGCGTTTTGCCATATTTAGAAGCTAGCTGCTGAATCAATGATTCTTCCAATAAAGAACCATTCATCAGTGGTGACCATGCTTCTACCTGTATTCCTTTTTCCTTACAATATGCACGAACTTCCTCTTGAGTTAAGTGCGGATGAAATTCAATTTGATTAATAACAGGAATAACTGATGTTTCCTTTAATAAATTTTCTAAATGGTGGACATGGAAATTACTAACACCGATTGATCGTACACGTCCATCCTGATAGATTTTTTCAAGCGCTTTATAAACATCAACATAATTTGTATCTATACCCGGCCAGTGAACTAAATATAAATCTAAATAATCTAATCCTAATTTTTCTAAACTACTATCATAAGCTACAAGTGTTTCTTCATAGGAGAGTCCATCATTCCAAACCTTTGATGTTACGAATAGTTCTTCACGTGTTACTAAGCCCTCGTCAATCGCTGCACGAATTCCTCGTCCAACACTCTCTTCATTGCGATATACTTGAGCTGTATCAATGCTACGGTAACCTCTTGCAATAGCTGTTTTTACCGCCTCAGCCAAGTCATCCCCTTCAGGTACTCGAAAAACGCCATAGCCGATTAACGGCATTTCTAAACTATTATTCAATGTTACGTTTCTCACGTTTCAACACTCCTATCTATTTTGGTCCTAAAATCTTAAAGAACCTATATTACGCAGCTGCGTAATATAGGTTCTATCGTAATACCTAAGGCCGAAAAAAGGCAAAGAAAAAGACTGCTTACTAAAATCGTAAACAGTCTTTCCCATATTAATCACGCTTTTCATCAATACCTTTTGGTGTATCATTCGACTCTCGGCCTTCTTTAGGTAAATCAGCTGTTGTTGGATCTGGCTCATTGCTAAGTAATTCTTTTTTAACAGCCTGTTCACCAACTACATCTAATATTGGTTGAGCTTCAGCTTTAGGAGCTTTTTCAACAACCGGTTCTACCTCTGGTTCCGGTAAGACACCGTGATCACGTAAATGCTCGATTTCTTGCGCATTCAATGTTTCTTTTTTCATTAATGTGTTAGCAATTAAATCAAGTAATCCACGTTTTTCAGTTAGGATTCGTTTAGTACGCGCATATTGCGAATCGATAATTTTTTGCATTTCCTTATCAATTTCATAAGCGATTGAATCAGAGTAGTTTTGATCTGAATTAAAGTCACGACCAAGGAATACATTCCCACCCTGACTTGAACCAAACTGCATTGCACCAAGATTTTCACTCATACCATATTCAGTGACCATAGCACGTGCAATACTTGTTACTTTTTGGAAGTCATTATGTGCCCCAGTAGATACTTCTCCAAGTACGATTTCCTCTGCCACACGACCACCAAGAAGTCCTGCAATACGGTCTAATAGTTCTTGTTTTGTTGTGAAGAAACGTTCTTCCTTCGGTAACATAATCGCGTAACCTCCAGCTTGGCCACGAGGGACGATTGTTACTTTGTGTACTGTATCTGCTTCATCTAGCTCTAAACCAACAACTACGTGGCCGGCTTCGTGGAAGGATACAAGTTTCTTCTCTTTTGCTGAGTAAACGCGGCTAGCTTTTGCTGGACCTGCAATTACTCGGTCAGATGCCTCATCGATATCTGCCATATTAATTGTACGTTTACTTTTACGAGCAGCTACAAGTGCAGCTTCATTTAACAAGTTCTCTAAGTCGGCACCTGAGAAACCTGGTGTACGTTGTGCAACAGCAGCTAAATCTACTGTATCTGCTAAAGGTTTGTTGCGCGCATGTACTTTTAGAATCGCTTCACGACCTTTTACATCAGGGTGTCCCACTGTAATTTGACGGTCAAATCGACCAGGACGTAATAACGCTTTATCTAAAATATCTGGGCGGTTTGTTGCAGCGATAATAATAATACCTTCGTTTGCTCCGAAACCATCCATTTCAACTAACAATTGGTTCAGTGTTTGTTCACGCTCGTCATGGCCACCACCAAGACCTGCGCCACGTTGACGACCTACTGCATCAATCTCATCGATAAAGATGATACAAGGTGCATTTTTCTTTGCATTTTCGAATAAGTCACGAACACGTGATGCACCGACACCGACAAACATCTCTACGAAGTCAGATCCTGAAATCGAGAAGAATGGTACGCCTGCCTCACCTGCTACTGCTCGTGCAAGTAATGTTTTACCTGTACCAGGAGGACCTACAAGTAAGATACCCTTTGGAATTCGGGCACCAATTTCAGTAAATTTACGATGATCCTTTAAGAAGTCAACAACCTCTACAAGCTCTGCTTTCTCTTCATCAGCACCCGCTACGTCTGTAAAACGAACTTTTTTCTTCTGGTCGTCATAAAGTTTAGCTTTACTTTTACCAAAGCTCATCACTTTATTACCGCCACCTTGAGATTGACTCATTAGGAAGAAGAATAAGAAGATAATAATGATGAAAGGAATAATTCCTGTAAAGAATTGAATCCATCCACTTGTTTCTGGTGCTGTTAAATATTTAAAATTACTATTCGTATCTTTAGCAGCCTTATCGATGCGGTCCATTAAAGATTGGTTTTCACGAGGGATGTTTGTAGTAAAACTTTCCCCTTTTTCGTACCCCTTCATTGTACCTTCAACGATGTATACTGATTTATCAGGTTGAATTGTAGCACTTGTTATTTCTTTCTTATCTAGAGCTTCTTGAAACTCAGTATAAGATATCTCTTTCGTTGGTGCATTTCCACCATTGAAAGTACCAAAAATACCGATAATCACTAAGAAAATCAGTAAATAGAATATGGTATATCGAAATATTCGATTCATCTCCAGCCTCCTCATTACAAACAGAAAAATTATAAGTAAAATCTTAACATATCATGATTTCATCATACAACGAAAAGCCCTACATAAAAAAAGTTTCATGCGATTTTTGTCGAAATCGAAACATATTTATGCATTTATTCACTATGTTCCAGCGTAGTTGTATCTAACAACGTCCTAGATTTTTGAAGTAAGTAAAAAAAATCTATAACCTTCGCTGGAGACTCACTTTTCATAGCTGTTCTTTCGTTAATTAGAAAGAATAAACTTCTGGCTTTAAAATGCCGATATACGGTAAATTACGGTATTTTTCTGCGTAGTCTAAACCATACCCTACAACAAAACCGTCCGGTACTTTAAAACCAACATAATCAGCACCTAAGTCTACTTTACGACCTGATGGTTTATCTAACAATGTAACGATTTTGATGGATTTTGCTTTGCGGTATTTAAATAAGTCAACTAAATAGCTTAACGTTAAGCCGCTATCAATGATATCCTCGATGATTAATACGTCACGCCCCTCAACGCTTGTATTTAAATCCTTTAGAATTTTAACTTCCCCTGATGAAACTGTAGCATTACCATAGCTAGAAACATCCATAAAATCTAGCTCAATGAAAGAATCGAAGCGTTTCATCAAGTCTGTCATAAAAGGCATTGCCCCTTTTAAAACACCAACAGCTAACGGGAATGAATCTTTGTATTCCTCTGTCAATTGTGCTCCTAAATCAGCGATTCTTTCTTGTAATTGTTCTTCTGTAATCATAACTTTTTCGATGTCATTTTGTAACATAGCGATTCCTCCTCGTGTGTATAAAAAAATGTTCAACCATTTGCGGTGAAATTTTACAAAGACCTTAGTCTACGATGAGCACTGTATCATCGTTTGGTTGCGGAGAGATTGAAAAAAACATTCCCATACGCACACCAATTACCGCTACGACCTCATCAGATTGAGAAATCAGTAACGGCCAGCTATTTCGCTCATTTAAAGGAATCTTTTCATCTATAAAAAGGCGAGATAAGCGTTTTGGCTGATCCATTCCTTTTAACAGTATTTTGTCCCCTTCCTTACGCGCCCTAACATAGAGTGGAAGTTTGAGTTTGCTAGCGTTAAAATAAAAAAGTTGTGCAGTATCCGTCAGCATTTCAGACGATAAATCAGGCAACTCGACTACGCATAAACGTTCACCATTCGTCAGTGTTGTCCACCCATTAGCAGTCGAAATAATCTTTTTCTCAGGAGAAGCTTGACCTTCTAATGGCTCTTTCTTCTGAATCGTTAATTTTCCGTAACGGCGAACTGCTATAAAATCTTCTGGCAAGTGAACTTCAGCATACCCTGCTGTCGTATCACAAAGCTTTGAAATCGAAGTCAATAAAGCATAACTTTGTATCGTATTTGAATCTTTGTAAAGATAGTTTAATAGTATTAAAATGAGCCTCCTTTGTAAAGCAAGTGGTACCAATTGAAGAGCCTTAATTTCCATGCTATATGTATTTCCGTCTATTCTTTTTACTGTTCTAGAAAATACATCCTTCGCCAATGTCATTAAATAGGCATCGTCTTCTTGCAATTGTTTTGTAAAATGGGTTACCTGCTCTGTTACTCGTGGGTTTTCTACCTCCAACAAAGGCACCACATGATGTCTAAAACGATTGCGTACATAGGTGTCCTTAGCATTGCTAGCGTCTTCCCGATAATCTAAACCTTGCTTAAGTAAATATTCCCTTATTTCGGACTTTGTAACCGTTAAAAACGGACGAATTAATGTTTTTCCTACAAAAATTCGTTGTGAACGTATACCTTGCATACCATTTATCGTTGCATTTTTTGTCAGGGCCATTAATACTGACTCCAGTTGGTCGTCCGCATGATGTGCAGTTACAAGCTTGCTAGCATTTGTTTTTCCCATGACCTCTTTAAAATATTGATACCGTTCTCTACGACAAATAAGCTGCGTATTCCCATTTTCTAAAGCCATAATCTCTGGTATTGGAATTGCCTTTGCATATAAGTATACACCATACTCATCACAATATTTTTGGACAAAAGCTCTGTCCTCAGCAGATGCTTCACCTCTTAGCATATGATCCACATGTACGGCTTCTACCGTAATTCCCCATTGCTCTTTTGTTTTGACAAAATAATGGAGTAAAGCCATCGAATCCACTCCACCCGAAACGGCGATGAGAAGATGGTCGTCTTGCTGTAATAATTGCTCTTCTTCGATAAATTTTTTGACCTTTAATTCAAGTGACAAACGCTTCTCCTCCCCTTTTCGTTCTTTTTTATGATGAATTGCTCATAGAGTGTTGAACTGGCCTAAATACAGCCCATGTAGGTACAACATGTGTAACCTCCAGCATCAATACAGTGCAATCGTCTTCAATGGCATAGTAAGATTGGAAAGATTGCATAATCATTGTTAGTTTTTCCTGGATAGTTTTAGTAGTGCCTGCCACCTGCTGCGCATACGCTAAAAATGCCTCTTCTTGCTCGTCCCAATCATCAACGCTTGAAAATAATCCATCAGAGTGCATCAAAATTACATCGCCCGCTTTAAGCTTTCTTTTTTCAGCCTCGACTGCTGAAATGGATAAAAAACCTACTGGCGCTGCATGGCTTTCAACCTTCAGTACCTCTTTCCCACGTAAAATATACGTAGACATTCCCCCAGCCTTCCACGACCATAAATCACCGTGTTGTAAATCGACAAGTGCGAAATCAAGTGTTGCATACATATCATTTTGTTGCTTTAGGGACATGACATAATGCAACGTATGCATTGCAGTCTCTGGGTTCATATTGTAATTTAAACATTCCCGCATTAAATGTATTAACTTTCTACTCTCATGCTGTGCTTCTTTACTCTGACCCATACCATCTGATAATAAAATCGCAAATAGTCCTGGATGTAATTGAAATAATGCATGGGAATCACCCGAATATAATGTCGCATCTTTAGACATGCTGTATATATCATACTCTACTTCAAAGCTAATAGCTGATCTAAAGCTTACTTGAATGTGACGAAATGGTATATCACTTGCTACTACTTTTTCAATTTCAAATGGTTCTTCAAAAATGTCATATAAAATTGGCAGTATCATCCGTTCAGCTAATGTTGTGTCTTCCTCCCAGTTGACTCGTGCTGGTGCTAAAGCGCAGACAATTTTTCGCGCTCCCGGCTTATTACTTAGCACATCTAGTTGAAAACATTCAATATGTGCATCCTTTAATCGTTGGGTAATGTCCTTTTCCACACTAACGAATGAAATAGTCTCTTCTTTCATCTCCGCTATTAATTGATTTAGATGATTACTCATATCACGTAGCTGAAGCGCAATCATTTTCTTACCATGAAAATACTGTCCATTAATGCGCTCTCTGTACAGCTCCGTTTCCAATTCTTCGAAAATTTTCGTTGATTTCACGCATTTATAACGTATTTGTTCTTCGACACGATGAAGAGAAGAATCCTTCCCAACGCCCTTCATATGAAACCAGTCTGTTATAAGCTTGTCCATTCCGTTATTTTGCGCTCCCCAACAGCGATCATAGCGGAAACAGCTTAAGCATGTATTCATCGGTGACACTTCCCTCACCTCTTCTATTGGGGCCGTCATAAAGCGCTCAAACACAAGCTCCTTCATAAATTGTACAAAATGCTGAAAATGCTCTAATTTAAACGTAACATGCTCTGTTAACCAATTTTGACGGGCGAGTAAGACCTCCTCACGCTGCGGAAACAGCTTGTCCCGAACCTTATCAGAATATTTTTTCGGGATGGTTAGAAAAGCAATACTCCCAACAGCAATCGATGTAAAATAAACGCTATCTAACGGCAATGTTGCATCGTAAAATAAAAAAAACACACTTGGCAAAATACTACCAATTGCTACACCAAATCTTCCAATGCGAGCCCCCATCCCAGCACACAATCCCGTTAAGGTGGCTACAGACAGCATACCCGTAAATGAAAGTTTTGCAACACCTATGAGAGTCCCGAGCACGGCTCCGATAACCGTCGCTAATGGTACACTTCCTACTGATGCACCGAAGCAAATTAATAGTTGTAATAAAAAAATAGGCAGTGAAAAATAGCTAATGACAACTGCTTGCATTCCTGTAAGCATAGCAGCAAATACAACTAATCCAGAGCCTAGCTTCTCATAAGTCCAATGACTCGTAAACCATTCATAAGAATTGATAAACAACACTTGCATAAACAGTGTCATAATAAGAGCTAAAGCCGCTTCACAACCTACATAAAATTGCACAAGCACCGGTGGTAAACCTTGATACATAACTCCCTGCCACATTATTTGCACAAGTAGTACTGATAAGGAGACTGCTATACTTTGCGGTAGCTGCCAATAACGGAAGCGCATGATACATTCATATATGACGATTTGCAATGCTAAAATGAAGACTTGTCCAAGACCAAGGAAAAAACATCCTACCAGACTACCGAACAAAACATATTTGGGATATTCCTTATACTTTATTCGAATAATTGCCCAAAAAGGAACCGAGAAAGGTACGGCCGCTTCAAATACAACAGACTGGGCTAAAAAGAAGGATGTTAAAAAAAATAAAGAGCCGATTAGCAATTGCCTTTTTTTCACTCCTAATTTTTGTTCGTCTACATTTGCCGTGTTATACCATTCAATACTCGTCATTTCACTATCCCCTTTCTGCACTTTAAGAGCTATTATAAGAAATTATGTATGGAAAGATTGTCTGACGGTGACAGAAAAAAATATAAACATTTCGACGAATACATATGCATAAATACGAGAAATGGCAACAATTCCTACAAAAACTATCGGCTACACAAGATTAGAAACATCTCTTTTAATACGATAGGTTTTTAAAATTACGAAAATTCAAATAATGAAGTTCTACCTTCGTTACATGAGATACGTTACAAAATCTATCCCCTGAGAGGTCTAGTGTGTGTTCATCCTTACTTTTTCATTGGTCGATGCTCCCTATTTCGTCAAAATACTATAGTCAGCAGTTACACTGATACTTTTCTACTTAAGAACAAAAAGTTTGATAAATTTCCCATTTCAAGAAAATCCCCCTCTTTTCGTTAGCAACTCTTTAAATAATTTATAAAATCATATATTTTTATTAATTTTTTTTAAAAAACTACTTGACGTTAGTAACAAAGGCTTGTATTATTTAACTTGTTGTTAAAAAGAACGCGGAAGTAGTTCAGTGGTAGAACACCACCTTGCCAAGGTGGGGGTCGCGAGTTCGAACCTCGTCTTCCGCTCCATAATCTTAATGGCGGCCTAGCTCAGCTGGCTAGAGCGTACGGTTCATACCCGTAAGGTCGGGGGTTCGATCCCCTCGGCCGCCACCATAGTAGGCCCCTTGGTCAAGTGGTTAAGACACCGCCCTTTCACGGCGGTAACACGGGTTCGAATCCCGTAGGGGTCATCTCAA
Source organism: Lysinibacillus sp. NPDC093190 (assembly GCF_050280425.1). Taxonomy (NCBI): domain Bacteria; kingdom Bacillati; phylum Bacillota; class Bacilli; order Caryophanales; family Bacillaceae; genus Lysinibacillus; species Lysinibacillus sp. NPDC093190. The sequence continues at coordinate 22,154 of NZ_JBNNVG010000050.1, forward strand.
ATAGGCGTCTCAGAATAATTTCTGAGGCGCCTATTTTTTGCAGGTTAGTAGTACAGCTTAAGCTTTAAAGTTGAATACTAAAAATATCACATTTATTTTTTACTGTCTGAGACCCTGGAGCAACCAATAACGGAAGTGCTGTGATAACGGCTTCATGACCAACTTCCCGTTGTTGTTGTTGCTACCGCTTCGCTTTCGCACAGACAAAACCCCGTTGTTGTTGCTGCCGCTTCGCTTTCGCACAGACAAAACCCCGTTGTTGTTGCTGCCGCTTCGCTTTCGCACAGACAAAACCCCGTTGTTGTTGCTGCCGCTTCGCTTTCGCACAGACAAAACCCCGTTGTTGTTGCTGCCGCTTCGCTTT
>NZ_JBNNVG010000051.1:0-20227 GCF_050280425.1 Lysinibacillus sp. NPDC093190
TTTGAATTTGGTGTGGTAACTACATTCTACACGAGGTCGTTATGGGCTTCCTTTATATTGACTTCTGGGTGTTGCACTTAATATTACAATCCGTCTTTTAAATAAATCGATACAAACTTCTTCTCCAAGTACTCCTCAAGTCCGTACCAACCGCCTTCTTTCCCCATTCCACTTTCCTTCATACCACCAAACGGAGCTTGTACAACCACTGGAGCTGGATCATTAATACCAACAATTCCGAACTCTAAAGCACGCATCATTCGTAAGCCTCGACCAATGTCTCGCGTATAACAATAAGCTGCAAGACCATATTCAGGATGGTTTGCTCTTTCAACTACCTCTTCTTCCGTCTTAAATGTATAAATTGGTGCAACTGGTCCAAATGTTTCTTCTGTTGTAATCTTCATATTATCGCTTGCATATTGAATAACTGTGGGCTCAAAGAAGTAACCGCTACCATTATTTAATGTAAATACATTACCACCCGCAATTACTTTACCATCATGTTTCACAGCGTCTTCTACTTGACTTTTCACTTTTTCAAGAGCCACTTTATTAATTACTGGACCGACATTTACGCCATCTTCTAATCCATTTCCTACAACTAATTTAGATACCTTTTCAGCTAACTTTCCTGAGAATTCATCAGCTACAGTTTCTGCTACGTAAATCCGGTTGGTGCTGATGCAAGTTTGACCTGAGTTAATAAACTTAGACACTAAGATACCATTAACTGCTGCGTCAATATCAGCATCCTCAAACACAATATACGGTGCGTGTCCACCAAGCTCCATTGATATTTTCTTCACTGTATCAGACGAATCACGGATAAGTTTTTTGCCCACACGCGTCGAGCCAGTAAATGTGATTTTACGAACGTCTGGGTTACTCGTCATCTCGTTCCCAATTTCTTCAGCTGGGCCAATTACCAGGTTTGCAACTCCAGCAGGTAGTCCAACTTCATGAAAGCATTCGAATACTTTTATCGCCGAAAGAGGAGTTAAGTCAGCAGGTTTTAAAACAATCGTACAACCTGCAGCAAGTGCAGGTGCAATTTTTCTTGTAATCATCGATAACGGGAAATTCCATGGTGTAATAGCTGCACATACCCCAACAGGTTCGCGAATTACCATTAAGTGTTTATCAGCTGCAGATGCAGGAATTGTTTCCCCATAAATTCTTTTAGCTTCCTCTGCATACCATTCTAGATAGCCGATCGCACCTGCTACTTCACGAGTAGCATCTGGTAAAGGCTTACCATTTTCAAGTGTAATTGTTTCAGCTAATTCTTTTGTTTTTTCTTTCATCAATTGAACCACTTGAAACAGGTAGTTGCTGCGCTCACTTCCAGTTGTCTTACCCCAGAATTCAAATGCTCTCTTCGCACTTTCGATTGCTTCTTTAGTTTCAGTTTTACCACCTGTACCAACAGTTCTAATTATTTCTCCTGTCGCAGGATTTGTTACATCTAATTTATTTCCTGTATCTCGCCATTCACCATTTATATAAAGCACTAGAGAACCCTCCCTTTTTTAACTATAACCACCACTACTCAACTTACTTTATAGGAATAGTTTAGTTGCGTGTATTTTTAAAAGCAGTAATCGAATCGTCTATAATTTGAATCATTTTTTCAATTTCTTCTTTGTTAATAATAAGTGGTGGCGCAATTGCCACAATTTGGTTATATGCTCCAAGCGCTCTTAATATTAATTGGCGATTGAAACATGCGTCAACTACCGCATTTGCTGGGAAAACAGTTGGATCAAACAATTTTCCACTTGTTGGATCTTCATAAAGTTCAAATGCAGCCAATAGACCAATTACTCTGCAATTTGTTACAATACTATGTTTTTCAGCTAAGTAATCTAAACCTTTTTTAAGTTCTTTCTCCATTTTGTTTACGTGGTCAATAATATTATCACGCTCTAGTATTTCAATGTTTTTCAGTCCAATCGCACAAGCAGTCGGATGGCCACTATATGTGAAACCATGTGGGATAACAGCATCGAAGTTAGCAATTGTTTCTCTAATTTCATCATTCATCATGACCCCGCCAAGTTGCGAATAACCACTCGTAATTCCTTTTGCAATTGACATCATATCAGGGACAACATTCCAGTTGTTTACACCAAACATTTTCCCCGTACGACCAAATCCACAAATAACTTCATCTGCCATGAAAAGGATATTGTGCTCGTCACAGATTTTACGAACTGCTTCTAAGTAACCTTCTGGCGGAATATTAACTCCGCCCGCACCTTGCACAGGTTCAATAATAATTCCGGCAATCGTCTCCGCACCTTCTCTTTCAATTGTTCCACGGATAGAATCTGCATAGTTCGGGTCACTTTTATCCCCTAACTCGCTGTTTAATAGGTGGGCTGTTGCACGAACAACTCCGTCTATATTTGATGATGCGAACTTGTGGTATGCTGCAAGACCAGTAGCTGTTTGCGCTCCTATTGTTACACCGTGATAAGCATTCGTTAGCGCAATAATCTTTCTTTTTTCTGATTTCCCTTTAAGCTCCCAGTAGAAACGAGCTAATTTAATTGCTGTATCATTTGATTCTGACCCACCAGAAGTGTAGAATACACTATTTAAATCTCCTGGTGCTAATTCAGCTAATTTTTCAGCAAGTAGAATGGATGGTTCATTTGAGAATCCTTTAAATGATGATGCATACGCGAGAGTAGATAATTGACTATTACCAGCATCTGCAAGTTCTTGATTCCCATGTCCTAAGTTCACGTTCCAAAGCATTGACATCCCGTCGATGTATTCCACATCATCCGTACTTGTAACTGTAACGCCTTTACCTTTAACAAAGATAATAGGCGGTCCATTGTCAATTAAAGCCTTCGGATTTGTAGCTGGATGTAGCAAGTGCTTTTTGTCCAGTTTAGCTAACTCTACAGTTTTTGATTGTTGAGTAATTTTAGTTGTCATTGATAAAACCTCCATTTTTAAATTAATAATTTGCGATTGGATGGACACACTCTGGTATCAACTAACTTAAAACTGAAATACAGTTCAGATCCAATTTTTGAACTATTCTTAATTATGAAAATAGTATATCTTTACATTTTTATAATGTAAATTATAATATTTATATGACTTCCATATATTTTATGAATACTAAAAGGAGGAGTTATCAAAATGAACCTTCATCGTTTACATTGTTTTATTACAGTAGTTGAGGAAGGTAGCATTACAAAAGCTGCTACTGCACTGCAAATGACTCAACCCCCCTTAAGTATTTTAATTAGAAAATTTGAACAAGAATTAAATGTCACTTTGTTTAATCGTTTAGGTAGATCTCTTGAATTAACACCAAGTGGAGTATTTTTATATGAAAAAGGAAAAGAATTACTTGATTTATCTGAGAATACGGAGAAGAAATTAGTCGAGTTTCATGAAGGAATTAGAGGTACTGTGAAATTGGGTTGTACTACTTCAGCAAATCTATTTATTTTGCCAAATGTCTTAAAAAAAATTCAAAAGGAAACTCCTAACATAGTTACACATGTTCGCGAGGGTAATACATCATATATTTTAGAAGAACTAAGAAGTCATAAAATAGATATTGGAATTGTCCGAACTTCAGTGAGAGCGGAGGACATCCATACCTCAACACTACTAACAGAACCTTTACTTTTAGCTCTTCCACCCAACCATCATCTAAGTGAAAAAGATTCTATTGAAATTGCAGACTTGAAAAACGAACGATTTCTTTTAAATACAACATCTTATGGATCAGGTGTTGCTGATGATGTGATCGAGGCATGCCAAAAAAGTGGATTTACGCCTAATGTCGTTTACTGGGGGACAGAAACATTACCAACACTTATGATGGTAATGAAAGGCGCAGGAATTTGTTTTGTACCTAGCTGTTTCAAGCTACTTAATTCTCCTGATTTACCGGTACTTAGACCACTAGCAAATCCAGTGTTACAAACAAAACTTAATATAATTACACTTAAGGATCGTTACATGACATCAATTTCCAAACGATTTCTTGCGATTACCGAAGAGGTTGCAGAGAAAATGACAAGCATTTTCAATGATTAATGTGATTTAAGTAATGGCGTTCAAGTTAATATATTCGGTAGATAATGCATAATAAGTCAAAATAAGCATTCTCACTTTAACATCAGGAATTAGCAATCCTACGGCTACTAATCGATTATTAGCCGAAACAATACTTTGGCGGCTGCAATTCAAATAATCCTCAAGCTGATAAATTGTTGGAAATGCATAGCCACAATCTTTGTTAAATAACTCTAAATACTTCACGTAAAGAACCATATCAAATGGTTTTATTAATCCTAACTGAACGTAATAAAAAATATCCGTTGATACTTTTTCAAATTTCTCTGTGACATTATGGGTAGCTAACGATTGTTTGGGCGAAATGGCTGCAGCATCACGAAAACCAATAAAAGTTGTTTGGTCAATTAGATGCAATAGCTTATCAATGTCCGATTCTTTCGCCCCTTCTTTAACCTCTTTATCCACTTTAATATGGATAGTCGCCCAGATGCGGTCTTTAATCCAACTGTTATTATAGAACTTGCTTAATACGGCTTTAATTGATTTTAAACGAATCAACTTTGTTCGCGGCGAAACTTCTAATACATCTAAATAATGATAAATTGATTCTACTGAAATATCCTCAACGTACTGTATACGATTAACCGTCATAAATGGATTAAAAATGTATTCATAGCTTTCAATAGTACGTTGCCGATGCCCCACAATTTGCATTTGTTTAAATACCGTTTCCAATGCTGCAGCTACTGTAATAGCATCGCGAACGTCCTCATACTGTTTTGTGGGCAGTACAACCACATCACCACTTACTTACTGCAAATACACCATGCTTTCTACTTTTAGACAAAACAAAAAAACCTCCACTTTCATTACTGAATTTGAAGGTCTACGAATAGTTAAAATATGTAGGGATAAGAAAAGGGATATTCAACAAGAGATCAACTTCCCGTTCAATATGACTACGTTTGTAGCCACTTTATGTATGGAGACGACAGGAGTCGAACCCGAGTCTAGAAACGCCAATACTTCAGCTTCTACGAGTGTATCTTGCCTATTCATCCTATATCCTCCAATCCCCACTCCAATCAACTTATAAATATGGCATACGTTTTACAAATATCTTCCCTACCTATTATATAGAATAGGCAAAAAGTAAAAATAGATTCCTTTTTGCACTATTGACTAATTGATAACCTCCCCTTCTGGTAACTTCCCATCCTTAATCCACTCTTCAACAAAACGGTTAAAAAACTCAGGGCTCGCTAATGAGACACCGTGGCCGATGTTCGATAGCACAACACCTTGACAATTGGGATTGCTTTTCACAAGATGAAGCGCAGATTTTTTCATGTTGCCTTTCTCTTTTTCACCGACAGTTACTAAAATGTTACATTGAGCTTTCGAAAAATCGTGTGGAATTCCAAAAGACATATTTTCTTGCAATATTTTAATAAGGGTATCTAATTTTATCTTTGAACTATCTTCATAATATTGCTCAAAATAGTCTTGATCTACATATAACGTTTTAGCTTGAAGCTTGGCGAATGATTTATTTTTTATTAAGAGAAAAGTTAATTTTATCAATGGTCGAATCCATTTTTCTGCAATTGGGGAAGGTGTCACTAAAGCACTGTTGATAATGGCAAAATCTATTAATTGCGGTTTTAAACTAACCATTTGAATAACAATTTGTGCTCCTAATGAAAAACCGACTACTATGACACGCTTATTTTTTGCTTTTTCTTCTATTATAGATAGAAGCTTTTTTGCACTATCTTCAATTGAAAAATCAGAGGTATTATTAGCCTCGTTATCTATTAATTCTGGTACAACGCAATGATAATCGGAAAAGTATTGGACTTGTTTATCCCACATCCAACCTCCAACACCACCCCCATGAATCAACAATATGAGTGGCTTATGTAGATCACCGTACTCCTTATAATGCATTACCACACCTTCTTTCTTTGTTCTTGTATTTCTCGGGAAATAAACAGATTATTCTAATATATTTTCGAATCATCACCAAAAGCAGTGGATAACTTTTGTTAAAGTGTATGCCATGTATATAAGTTGATTGGAGTGGAGACTGGGCGACTCCTCGGGGATCAGCAAAAGAGGAACGAAGGCTAAAACCATCACGTCCTGTGATAACGCCTTCGTGACCAAAATCGTGTTGGCCCGAGACCCTGGAGCGAGCAACGCGAGTGAAGCGGCTCATCGGACGCCCTCAGGAAAGCGCCCAGTCGGAACGGAAATCAACCACACGTTATGGTTATGGGCTATATTTTTACACATTGTATTTATTTTACCAATTTATAGTGTTTATGTGTCATATTTATAGTTCCTGCTGCATATATAATACTTGAAACACATTTTGCATTTTTTAACGTAGCATTGTGGCTCTTGGGATTGAGGAAGAAAGACAAAAAAATAATAAACATGGAGGTAATAAAGATGGATCAAAACAAAATGAACGAAGCAAAAGAGTTAGTAAAAGCCATTACCCCTTCCAGTTTAGGAGAATTTCCCCTCGCACCAATTAGTGGCTTATATGCATGGAGTGAACAGCAAATTAGTGAGGAACTTCGCCTCGATGTAGACGGATACTTCCCACAAATGGTAGCAAGCGGAACTATTATTTCAAACATGTCTTCTACTATTCATTGGATTGCCAAGTTAACGGCTAATGGACCAAATACTTGGACAGGCAATATTCGAAATAAATACCTAGACGACATACAATCATTTCCTTATACAAATGTAAAAATACAAGTAACACGCGGTTCATTACCTGAACAGCATACTGCCGAAGTCACGTTTCTTATCGGAGGGGAGACAGATAGAACTAGAACCTTCCAGTTTCATTCTCCCTACTTCCACCCTGTGGAATTTGAATTTGATGCTGAAGAAGGGACAACGCCAGTTACAACCTATCAAACTCACGCTCATCCAGACATGCCTACATCTTTGCCGGATGAAACTCTATCAATCGCAGAGGTTTTTAAACGAACTGGGTTTGATGTAAAAATATCAGAGGGTAATAATATTGTTTCCAAAGACTATACAGGAACTAATAAAAAGTGGAACACTCAAGAGATGCATGATGCCATGCAAGTATATTGGTCACACTTTGATAATAAGCCCCAATGGTCCATGTGGACATTCTTTGCAAATTCGGAAGCTGAAGAAGGCCATGGTCTGGGCGGTATTATGTTTGATAGCGTAGGTCCAAATCAGCGTCGAGGGACGGCAATTTTTAATAATTCATTTATTTCAGATCCACCTAAAGGTGACCCCTCCCCAGCAGCTTGGGTACAGCGCTATCGTTTTTGGTGTGCTTGCCATGAAATGGGACATGCCTTTAATCTTCTGCATTCTTGGCAAAAACACCTAGGTCATCCTTGGGAACCTTTGGAGCGTCCTCTTATCCCAGAACCAAAGGCTCTAAGCTTTATGAATTATCCTTACAATTTTGATAGTAAAACTAATGGCAAGGAGTTCTTTAAAAACTTTGAGTATCGTTTTAGTGATCAAGAACTGTTGTTTATGCGACACGCACCTGAGCGCTTCGTACAAATGGGTAATGCTGACTGGGCTGTAGATCATGGTTTTGAGCAACCAATCATTTCTATTCACCCTTCTTTTAATCTTGAATTGAGGGTTAACCGTAAAACACCTATATTCCAATGGTTAGAACCTACAGTTATTGAAATCAAACTAACGAATACTTCGAATCAACCTCAGTCAATCAATAAACATTTATTGTCCGATTTATACGGAATGTCTGTAATGGTTAAAAAAGATGGAAAACAAGGACGTCGGTTACTACCTCATGTTCAGTATTTATGGAACATAGAGAACAAAGTAATGATGCCTAGTGAATCACTGTACGAAACCATTTTCGTTTCCGTAGGGAAAAATGGCTGGTTAATTGATGACCCAGGATTTTATAACATTCAAGTGGCTATGCAAATAAATGGCCATAACATCGTATCAAATAACTTAAGACTTCGAGTTTTACCGCCTACCGGATACGATCAGGAATTCCTTGCTCAAGACTTTTTCTCTGAAGAAGTCGGCCGTGTTCTCGCACTCGATGGCAGTCGTTATCTTGAAAAAGGGAACGATATCCTTCGTGAGGTAACTGAAAAACTTAGTGACCATGCTGTTGCTCTTCACGCTCATATCGCTCTTGCTAAACCATTGGCGTTTGATTATCAATTCCTTGATTTCACAGGAGACTCAGATACAAGAGGTAAAATCAAAATAATACCTGCCCAACCAGATGAGGCACGTAAACAGTTTACTTCTGCTTTAACTAAGCACAACCAAATTGCTGCTAAGACACTTTCTAATATTGATTATCACGAATATATGGAAACATACAGTGAATTTCTAAGTAATCAAGAAGAAAACAAGGAAGCCGCAGAGGTACAAAATGTCCTTTATCAAACGCTATCTGAACGGAATGTTCTAGACAGTGTATTACAAAACATCAAAATTCGCCGTGAAAACTATGAACAAAAGGAAAATGAACACTTTACAAATATATAAAATCTATACCTGAATAAACATCTCATCTAAATACAAATAGAAAACCGTCATTTCGAAAAAAGATTGATCGAAATGATGGTTTTCTATTTGATTTTAAAGATGGATTATTTCTTATTAAACTAAAATTAGTTTCTTTCTACTTATGTTCGTCCCAAAAGTCCTTACTAAAACTCGTATTTGCTTGATATTTCCCTACTGGTTTGGTAATATCTGACCCCCGCAAAATTATTCCTTTTCCAAACTTTTGCTCGATTTGATCAACAAGTTTAATGATTGGTTCATCTTTTATATGCTCTTCAAAGTTAAATAACGTAAGCTGTTGTGTCGTTTCTTTAATATCACTAACATTCGATACGGTAACGCCCAGTAACCGTACAGGTTCTTCATCCCAATGCTTATTAAATAAATACCAGGCATGCTCAACGATATCCTCTTTTGTATGAATCGCGTTATTGATGGACTTACTCCGTGTACATGTTTCCCAATTAGCTGAACGAATCATGATACTTACAGTAACCCCAGCAAGTTTCTTGGCCTTTAATCTGTCTGCTACCTTTTCAGAAAGTGTTGATATTATTTTAAATAATTCATCTCTATCTGTCGTATCATGAGAAAGTGTTGTTGAATTCCCTACACTTTTCGTATCGTATATTGCTTCTGGATCAACAGGTCTATCATCTTCGCCATTTGCCTTTTGCTTCATACTTAGACCATTAATGCCAAAGTTTTGTTTTAATAAATATTCATCAGCTACAGCTAGTTCTCCAATTGTTCGGATACCTAATTTCCCCAATTTCTCCGCTGTACTTTTGCCAACCCCATGCATCTCAATTACATTCATCGGCCACAAAACTGTTGGCACATCACGCTTACGGAGTATTGTAATACCCATTGGCTTTTTCATATCACTTGCCATTTTCGCCAAAAATTTATTCGGTGCAATGCCGATTGAACAAGGGAGTTGCAGTTCGTTCCAGATTCTATCTTGCATACTTTGTACGTGTTGCAATACATTTTGGCCTACAACTATAGGAAGTTGCAAATAGCCTTCATCGATGGAAACTGGTTGGAGAATTTCGCTATACTCTTTTAACAAATTAAAAAATGACTTGGATGCAGCTCTATATCGTTCAAAATTAGGCGGTAGTACAATTAGCTCAGGGCACTTCCTTCGTGCCTCCCCGACATTCATGGTTGTATAAACACCACTTGCTCTTGCTTCGTAGCTACACGTAATAATAATACCTCTACGCTCTTTAGGATCACCTGCGATGGCTACGGGTTTCCCTTTTAATGAGGGATCATAAATTTGTTCAACAGAGGCATAAAAGCAATTAAGGTCGATATGTAAAATGATTCTTCCTTTATTCATATTTTATCACCTCATTTTACTAACCAAAGTTTCTTTAGAATTCTTAGCAGTCCTTTGACTAACATGGACTCCACCTCAATACAAGAACATTTGTTTCTATCTTATCACAATGTCATCGTTTTTGGCTATCGCCAACCGACATGACATTCACCTCCCATTACTATTAGCTGTGAATCGAGCGTCTTCTGTCGGAAATGTTCAAATCCTAAAACTATCAAATTTTATTTTTGACTTACTATATTTTTAGTCAATAAAAGTTAAAAAACTGAGAGTATCCAATTTAATGAAAACTCTCAGCGCTTTGGTTATATTATTCTAGTTTATTAATCATTCGATGTTCTTTTTTACTTCTCCTTTATGTTTGATAACAAGATTTTATCTCTATTTGTTTTGGTCAGATAAATGATCAAACTTAAAATTATAATTAGAAAGATTGCGCTCGTTCCGATAGTACCTAGACCAAGACCACCAGCTGCACGAGACTGTGACAAGTAGTCACCGAAAGATGCTCCAAGTGGACGTGTTAGGATGTAAGCAATCCAGAAAGCCAATACGGCATTTAACTTGAAACCGTAATGGGCAATCATAACTGCAACAATCAAGCCAGCGAATATGAGACCAGACTTCCAGTACCCTAAGTCCATACCTTCTGATATAAGATCACCAGCTGCCGTACCCAAAGCAAAGGTAAAGAGGATGGTTAACCAGTAGAAAGCTTCACGCTTGCATGTATAGATGGAATGAATAGACAATGTTTTTTCACTCATATACCAAACTACAAATGTCACGAATAACGCAATAGAAAAGAAAATAGTAGTCGTCTCTAGAGCGACCCCGAAATTGTCCACGAGGTTGTCTGTGATTAATGTTCCTATAATGCTAATTAGCACGACCACGAGCCAATAGATCCACGGCACGTACTTTTTCGATTTGAACTGAATGAACAATGTAATAAGCAAGAGGCCACTCATTAGAAAGGTCGTATTGGACAAACCCCAGTGTAAGTTAAAATTCAGGAAATCTGCAGCCGTCTCACCTACCGTAGTTGCCATAATCTTGATGATCCAGAAGAAGATTGTGACTTCTGGAACCTTACTCAATATCTGTTGTAATGAGGAGGCCACTGTTTCTTCGGATAAAAATGAATTTTTAATCAATTAATCCATCTCCTTATTATTCATATCAACTAGTCATACATACCCTTAAACAATTCTATGATGACTGTTGCATACCAACTAAAACTACATGAACCATTAACAAATACCACTGAATAATCATGTGGGAATCATATGGACATTGAATCATGTTATATCTTTAGGAACTTATTTACAGCCTTCACTTTAACAGGTCGTAATGAAAAGATAACGAATCTTTTATAAGAAGTTGATTAAAGATTAATGAGTAATTTCTCATTTTTTAACTTTTTCTATCGCTTACCAGTTCTAAAAGTACACAAAAAAATACACCTCCCTTTGAAGGTGTATCCTTACTTTAATCAACAAATGTATAATCACCATCACTTTCAAGTAAATCCTTCAAAATGATTAGCGCTTGTTCCAGCTGATTTTCAGGTGCAGTGATTGCTAAACGAACTGCGTTTACCGGCTTCGCATTTCCAACTGCAAAACGTTCAGCTGCATACACTTGCACACCTGCTTTTGATGCTAGCAATTCAAACTGAACACTGGTGAATTTTTCGGGAAGTATAAGCCATCTGAAAATGCATTCTTCTTCTCCTAAAATGTTATAATCTCCTAAATATTGATTGACAAGGGCATTTTGTTGCTTTGCATACAACCGGTGCTTCTCTAAAATTGTTTGTGCAACGCCATCATGAATCATTCTTGCTGTAAGCTCCACCATCATTAGAGACACTGAAATATTTATATTATAGAGTGTTTCCATTATTTTTTTTCGCAGCGCTGGCGGTGTAACGACATAGGATAGTCGTAAGCCTGGTGAGATGGTTTTTGATACACTGGCAATATAAATAACCTTTTCTGGTGCATAGGACGCTATTGGTGCAAGTGGATTCTCCTTAAGAAAACTATAAATCGCATCCTCAATGACGATTAAACCTTTCTGCCTCGCAACCTCTGCAATCATTTTTCTTGTTTCCACCGACATTGTATGGGTAGTTGGATTATGAAAATCAGGAATAACATAAAGACCTTTTATATGCTCATTTTTACAAGCATATAATAACCCCTCTCTTGACATTTCACCGTTTCTTTGTTGGATTGCTACTAGTTGGATACCAAGCATATTTGCTGCTGTTTTTATACCTGCATAAGTAATAGGATCAGTACCAATCCGATCTCCTGGCTGAAACAATGCCGCTAACGTGCCAACAATGGCATTTTGTCCCCCTGCCCCAAGCAATACAGGTTGGTCCGTTTGAAAGTTGACCTTTTCCAAAAGCTTCATGGCGGCCTCCGTTTGCCACGCATTTCCTTCTGGTCGTCCGTATTGAAACAATTTGCTAAAATTAGGGTCATTCATCATCTTTTTCATATAACGTGTAATATCCTCATTAGCATGATTTTCTGGCAGCACAGAGCCCATTTCGATCATCTGAGAAGAATTACTTGTTGGTAATAAAATTTTAGTTGTCGCCGCATCTGATGAAACGAATGTTCCACTTCCAATAGAAGCATAAATAAGCCCCTTCTGCCCACAAAGTTTAAAAGCTCTTGTGATCGTGCTTAAATTAACATCTAAAAAATCAGCTAGCTCACGCTGAGGAGGTAGCTTCGTGCCTGGCGATAATTTCCCATCTTTTATATCTTGTTCCAGCTGTTCAGCAATTGCTATATATAATGGAGCCGAACCTTTGCTAATATTCGGCTTCCAACTCATTGGATATTCTTCAAACGAATTAACTGGCATATTCTAAGCTAAGCTCCTTCTCTCTCATTTTTTGCATACAATATTTAATTGTCTTGCATACAATGATAATATTGTATGCATATGATGACAATGATATAATTTTTAAAAAATCAGAAAAAAGGAACGATAAATTATGGAATTTTCAGAAAAGATACTAAATACCCCATCCTCATTCATCCGAAATATTTTGAAAGTAACTGAATCAGAGGATGTCATCTCTTTTGCAGGGGGGCTTCCAAACCCAATCTCTTTCCCAGTTGAAGCGTTAAAGGCATCTGCGAACAAAGCTATTTCGGAAAACGGTAGTCGTCTATTCCAATACTCAGGTACACAAGGTTATGCACCTTTACGTGAGTACATTGCTGCAAAATATCAACGAGTACACGGACTAGATGTCCATGCTGACGATGTATTGATTACAACAGGATCTCAACAGGCTCTTGAACTAATTGGGAAAGTACTTATTAACAAAGGCGATGGTATCGTCATCGAGGAGCCTGGTTACTTAGGTGCTATTCAAGCCTTCACATTAAGTGAGCCAACCTTCTATGGTGTAACACTCGAAAATGATGGATTAAACTTAGAAGAATTAGAGAATGCACTACAACAACCAAATGTAAAATTCGTGTATACAGTGCCAAATTTCCAAAACCCAACAGGTCTTACGTATTCTAAAGAAAAACGTCAGCAAATTTGCGAAATCCTATCAAAATATGATGTAGCGTTAATTGAGGATGATCCATATGGAGAGTTACGCTTCCAAGGCGAGCCACTACCATACATTGGTGCTGGTAAATTAGAAAATAGTATTTTGCTAGGTTCTTTCTCTAAAACGGTCACACCAGGAATGCGTCTTGGCTTTATCATTACAAAAAATAAAGAATTAATGCAGCATATCGAAACTGCGAAGCAAGCAACAGACCTACACACAAATATTTTCTCTCAATATGTCATTTATGATTATTTAGCAAACAATGACTATACGGAGCACGTTCAGAAAATTATAGCGTTATATAAAAATCAAGCCGATGCTATGCTAAATGCAATGGAGGAGTATTTCCCAGCACATGTGGACTACACACGACCAGAGGGTGGAATGTTCATTTGGGCTACAATGAATAATGGAACTTCGTCATTAGATGTCTTCGAAAAAGCGATGGAGCAAAAAGTTGCCTTCGTACCAGGCGATCCATTCTACACATCTAAAACGGATGTTAATACAATGCGCCTAAATTATACAAATGCAACACCTGAAGTCATCCGAGAAGGAATTAAACGCTTAGGTAGCATTTTATAAAGGGAAACTTTAATCCGTGGGTTTTTTTTCATCCCCCACTTTTTATTAGTCTTCACCACTCGGACTTTTACGGCCAATTCATCTCCCACCTAATGTCTTCGCTAGTTTTTGAGGTGGGTGACGCTTCGCTTTCAGTACAGATAAAATTACTGCCCGTAAATGCGGGATTAAGAGAACAGAAAACCGTATGAGCACTTTTTAGCAGTTGAAGTGCTCATACGGTTTTTCCGTTTACAAATTTAGTTTGGATAATAGATAGTCATACTTAATCGTGTTAACGTATCACCAGGATTCATGTAAATGTGTGGACGATCTGCTTTAAATCTAATAGAGTCACCACTCTTTAATTTAAATTCGTCTTCATTAACACAAATCACTAGTTCACCATCAAAAACAGTGATAAACTCCTCTGTTCCATCTTTATGAGCCTCAGCGCTTAGTTTCCCTTCCCTTTCAATCTCCACTGAGTATATTTCAAAGCGACTATCCTCTTGAAAAGGGAAATTTGGATACACTCTATACCTTCCATGATCCTCAGACAGTATTTGAATATCTTCTCTACATATAACCTCGGTATCAGGCTGCGGATTATTAATTAGAGTAGTAAAAGATACCTTTAGCCCATTCGCTATTTTCCAAATAGTTGTAAGAGTTGGACTGGAGTCCCCCCTTTCAATTTGTCCTATCATCGTTTTACTTACGCCACACAATTGAGAAACTTTCTCTAAGCTTAATTTTTCTTTCTCTCGAATAGCTTTTAAATTTCTAGCAAAGATAAGTTGAATTTCTTCCATTAAATTTCACCCCTTCGAAATGTACAATATAACGACCGTTATGTATAATAAAAAGACGAACGTTATATTGTTTATTTCAGACATTATAACAAACAAATTCAAGGGGGGTCCACAAATGCCTTTATTTTCTTTTTTAGTATTCGTTATAATCACTAGCTTTACACCAGGTCCTAACAATATCATGGCAATGACATTTGCAAACAAACATGGATTAGCAAGAACTCTTCGATTTTGTATAGGTGTTGGGGTTGGCTTTTTGACGATTACGGGATTGAGTAGTCTATTTAATGTTGTCCTTATAGATATCATGCCAATTATCGAATTTCCATTAACCATTCTTGGTGTAGGCTATATGTTGTATTTGGCTTTTAAAATACTAACGAGCAAAGAGAATGATAGTGATAAAGAAGAGGAAAACAAACGAAACTTATTTTTCGTAGGCGTCTTATTACAATTCGTGAACCCTAAAGGTATTTTGTTTGGCATTACAGTTGTAGCAGCCTATATTCTTCCCTATTATTCTTCTTATGTCAGCTACTTTCTTTTTTCTTTATTTTTAGGACTGGTCGGTATAATGAGTACATTCAGCTGGGCCCTATTTGGTTCAGTTTTTCAAAAAATTCTACTACAATATCGTCAATCGTTTAATATTGTGATGGCTCTTTTATTAGTGTATAGTGCGATTTCAATTCTCGTTCATTAATAGGATAATCTGTACAACGTAAAAAACAACCCTCTTCATGCGCTATAGCGTCGAAAAGGGTTGCTTCACTTTAATCTGAAATTATTTTGTATATGTTAAAACTGCATTTTTCTTGAATTTAGCTAAAGCTTGAGTTGCCTCATTTTTGTTTGTATACTCAAAAATTCGAACGTCCTTTTTATCAAATACTGTAATAACCCACATAATAAATTCTCCCTTCCTATTTGTTTTTGTAATATAACAACCACCAAAAATTGTGATACTTTTTTAAACTGTTTTATAACAATTCCTTGCTTGATTCTTATTTTACGCCGATTTTTTTTAAAATAAAGCCCTATGTGAAGCCCTTCACAAACTGTTCAATTTCAAAACGCTTTCATTGAACAATTTGTGAAAACTTGATTTTTTAAGGCATAAAAACAATCTTTATACCGTTTAATATTGTCTATCCGTCACTGTCATATTGAAAAAGCCGTATATACGCCTTTTCCACGACGCACATACGGCTTTCCATTCGATGATAATTAAGTAGTAGTAGTAGATTTTATTTCATAAAGTGAAACTTTAATCAGTGGGTTTTCTTTATCTCCACTGATTATTAGTCTTCACCAATCGGGCTTTTACGGGCAGTTCATTACTGCCCGTTAATGCGGGATAAGTTTTTATTTAGCAAAATGCTGCTTCTTGCTTTTCCGATAATTCAATTTCAAAGCCTAAATCCTCAAGCATACGATAATCACTGTTTGCTTCTTGTCCTTCTGTTGTTAAGTAATCCCCAACAAAGATACTGTTTGCTGCATATAGACCTAGTGGCTGAAGTGACCCAAGATTGACTTCACGACCACCAGAAATACGAATTTCCTTTGTTGGATTCATATATCGGAACAACGCTAAAACCTTTAAACAATAGCGTGGATTTAATTCCTTCGTCCCTTCTAGTTTCGTGCCATCAATCGCATTTAAGAAGTTAACCGGAATGGAATCCGCGTCTAATTGATGCAGTGCACGCGCAATATTCACGACATCCTCTTTTGTTTCCTTCATACCAATAATGGCACCTGAGCAAGGTGATATTCCATGTTTCTTCGCAATTTCAACCGTATTAACACGATCTTCATACGTATGGGACGTAGTAATAAAGGAGTGATGTCGTTCAGATGTATTTAAGTTATGATTGTAACGATCCACCCCCGCTTCTTTTAATTGCTGTGCCTGTTCTTCTTTTAACAAGCCAAGACAAGCACATACTTTTAAACCATACTTCTCTTTAATTTCTGTAACAGCTTCACTTACTACATTGACATCCTTTCGAGTTGGCCCACGACCACTTGCCACGATGCAATACGTGCCAATTTTATTGTCAAATGCTCGTTTTGCCCCCGCTAAAATTTCCTCTTTCGTAATGAATAGATATTTTTCAATCGGTGCTGTTGATTTTGATGACTGTGAACAATAGCCACAATCCTCCGGGCAATAACCGCTCTTAGCATTCATAATCATATTTAATTTTACTTTTTTCCCATAGTAATGCTTACGAATAGCAAAGGCACCGTCCATCACCTTCAATAGTTCATCATCATCACTATTTAAAATGGCAAGAGCCTCCTCATTGCTAATGATTTTCCCTGCAATAACTTCCTCTGCTAACTGTAACCAATTCATTTAGACATTCTCCCTCTCTGCTTGTATAATTTTTAAAGTCCTTGCTGAATTAAATACTTTGTATAGTCGCTCGGCCAAAAATGCAGAAGCTATCGCTAAGCAAAAATCTGCAACAATGCTGTTTAAAAAGCCAACTACGAAAATATGTGACCAGCTCGTTTTCATATGTAACCAGAAATTCAAAGACACATATAAATACGGAACTGCCACCCCATAAATAATAATAAGCCCGACAATATTTGCACCGATAAAATGTTTTTTCGTTGGCGTATCCACTCTTTCAATCATGAAACCAATTACTAAAGCGGCCAGTGCAAAGCCGATAAGGAAGCCAAATGTTGGTTGCAATACATAGGTGATGCCTCCACCTTGAGTAAAAACTGGCAAACCAACTAAACCAACGCCTATGTAGACGAGCTGACTTTGCAATCCATTGCGACTGCCGAGCAAACAGCCTGCTAAAAATACAAAAACAATTTGTAAAGTAAAAGGCACTACAGGTAACGGTATTTTAATAAATGCACCGATTGCGGTTAAAGCAGCAAACATCGCAATTATCACAAGGGACAGTGTTGATTGTCGTTTGAACAACTTACTCCCTCCCAGTTCTCAAAAAATTGCATGATCGTCTCTTTTGTTGTATCAATCATAAAACGCATTTCATCATCAGAAATGATGTATGGAGGCATAAAATATAATATATTGCCAAGAGGACGAATCAGTAAGCCCTTTGCTAAGGCACGTTTATATATTTGATAGCCGATACGTTCATCACTCGGTAGCGGCTCCTTTGTTTCACGATTGGCGACTAATTCAATTGCGCCAACTAGTCCTACCTGTCGATATTCACCAACAAACGGCAACTCTTCAAATGCCTTCATAGCTAGCTTTCGCATACGTCCACCCTTGTTTTGTATCATGTCGAGCACACGTTCCTCTTCAAACATTGTCAAAACTTCTAGGGCTACGCGACAAGCAAGTGTATTACCGGAATAGCTATGGGAGTGTAAAAACGCTTTCATTGTCCCGTAATCATCATAGAAAGCGTTGTATACATCATCAGTCGTTAAAACTGCGGATAGTGGCAAATAACCACCCGTTAAACCTTTTGATAAGCACATAAAATCTGGAGCAATATCCGCTTGCTCACAGGCAAATAATGTACCTGTACGCCCAAACCCTACTGCAATTTCATCTGCGATAAAATGTACATCGTATTTTGTACATAGCTCTCGCAGTCGCTTCAAATAGATTGGAGGATACATTTTCATCCCTGCAGCTGCTTGAATAAGTGGCTCAATAATAATAGCTGTAATTTCTTCATGATGCTGACTAAGCTCCTCTTCAACAAACTGTATACATTGGGCTTGACAGCTTCCAGGATTCTCTTGAAAAGGACATCGGAAGCAATCCGGTCCTTGTGCACGTACTGTATCCAATAAAAGTGGCTGATACACTTCGTTATACAGCCCTACCCCGCCAACAGATAAGGCACCAAGTGTTTCACCGTGATAAGCATCCGTTAAAGCTAAAAATCGCTTTTTCGTTGTTTTTCCCGTCTGCATATGATATTGAAAACTCATTTTAAGTGCGACTTCTATTGCTGACGAGCCGTTATCTGCAAAAAATACTTTATTTAAACCGTCTGGTGTTAAGGAGACTAATTTTTCTGCCACCTTAATGGCAGGTTCATGTGAAAAATTCGCAAAGATCGTATGCTCTAATGTAAACGCTTGATTACTTAATGCTTGACTTATACGCGGATTCGCATGTCCAAATAAATTCACCCACCAGGAAGATACAGCGTCTAAATAGCGATTATTATTTTCATCATAAAGCCATACACCTTGTCCTTTTTTAATAACAATTGGTGGAAATTGCTCATAGTCCTTCATTTGTGAGCAAGGATGCCAAACATGCTGTAAATCTCTCTTCTGCAATTCAGTTAATGCTTGTTTCATATTTGAACAACCTTTCAAACAAAGATGTGTGTGAAATGGAATAGTCAATAATATGTGAAATATCCTGAAGCTTTGGGATCGTCGCATATGGTAAATCATGATATTGTAGAATCATTTTCACATTATCTCGTTCCATCTGACTTCCTGTGTCTCCATTAAATACAATGCCAAGAACCTCAACATTACGAGCATGTAATGCCTCAAGTGTAAGCAATGTATGGTTAATCGTTCCTAAAGTTGTTCGTGTGACAAGAACGACTGGAAGCTTACTTTGAACGATTACATCAAGAAGAGTATTTTCTCCATATGTATCTAACGGTACATAAAGTCCACCTGCTCCTTCACAAATCACGACATCGTTTGCTTGTTGTAGCAACTGAATTTGCTGTAATAAATGCCCCACATCAATTTGCTGTCCCTCCAGCTGTGCAGCAAAATGTGGTGATGCGGCTTCCTTAAACGAATAGCCATTTAAATTTTCTTGTTTTAATCTTTGTAATGAATACTTTTCATACATTGCTGTATCGTTGTAAAAGTAGTACCCATTCCCATAAACTTCGCCAGTTTGCACAGGTTTATAAGGCATGACTTGTAAATCATTCTTTTGTAATTGACGCATCAGTAATGTAGTGATAACCGTTTTACCGACATCTGTATCTGTTCCAACAACCCAAAAATGTTGCATCGTTAACCTCCCCCTCTTTTAAGTTAACCATTAATACTATTCAAGTTAACACATTTAATTTTATTTTGTAAATGCTATTTCCATATTTCTTCAAAAACAACCCTTTTCTATGCATAAAAACAGGAAATTTGTGATAACTTAAAAGACTTTTCATCAATAATCAGAACCACCAGTCTAACTGGTGGTTTGCTCTACGCGTGAAACGCTGGGGTACTGGCCCATGTCTAAAGACACACTGAAAGGTCCGCCAA
>NZ_JBNNVG010000052.1:0-20097 GCF_050280425.1 Lysinibacillus sp. NPDC093190
ACATTTGTTGCTGTCGCTTCGCTTTCGCACAGAAAACATTTGTTGCTGTCGCTTCGCTTTCGCACAGAAAACATTTGTTGCTGTCGCTTCGCTTTTCGCACAGAAAACATTTGTTGCTCGCTTCACTTTCGCTCAGATAAACAATGCGTCCAAAGGCTTTATCTTCATCTAGAAAGCGTTTGGATACCTAACTAAATCCACCACCTTCAGAAGTTGGAGTCTTCTACTGAACAAAGATAAAAGTGGTCTGGCCACTTTTCAACATTGACTCTAGCTTACAAAATAATTATTAAAAAGTAAAGAAAAAAACTGCATAAGAATTTATGCAGTTTCTAAATTTTTCTTCAATTTCATATTCTTTTCGTCGTTTGTGCATGTTTTACTTTCACTTGCGGTTTACCAAAGCGCCTTTCAAGCGTTCCCTCAATGTAAAGCAATTCATCTTCTAGTAACAACTCTTGAACAAGATGAAAAACCTGTGGGAATAAAGTTACAGATACCGTCCCAAACTCATCCTGAAGCTGAACAAAGGCCATTTGCTCACCTTTTTTTGTCCGTATTTTTTTTATTTCTTCTATCATACCAATCATTTTTACATACGTTCCTTCACGTGCAAGCTTTAACTCTCGGCACGTACTATTTACTTCATTCCAAAAAGCCCTTTCCTCTGAAACCGGATGTGCTGATATATAAAAACCAAGACTTTCCTTTTCATGGAGTAATTTTTCCTTTTGTGACATCGCTTCCGATTCCATATACTTTGGCTTACCAAAACTAAAGGCAGTAGTCGATTCTATATCAATATCCTCAGTTGGTCTTAGCAGTTCAGCATGCTTTAAGGCTGCATCCAATGTTGCTATTAGGACAGCACGATCTTTACCTATATAATCGAGAGCCCCAGCGAAAATTAAAGATTCGATTACTTTTGGTTTAAAATGCTGTGCACTTAAGGTAACTGCCAAGTCAAATAAATTATCAAATGCTTCTGCATTCGTTTGGCGTAAGGCATTCACTGTCTCCATAAATGTATGAGGTACACCCTTTATTCCGGATAAACTATAGCGAATTCCATCCTTTTCAACAGTAAAAAATTTTGTACTTTGTTTTAATGAAGGTGGATAAAATGGAATCCCCTTCTCTTTTGCCTCACTCACAAGCTGCAGAATTTTCTCCACATTTCCTGTTGCATTTGATAAAAGTGCTGTATAAAAGCTTTGTGGGAAATGTGCCTTTAAATAGGCCATTTGGTAGGAAATAACGCTATATGCGACAGCATGGCTTTTAGGAAAACCATAGTCTGCAAAGCGCACAATTAATGCATACACTTCTTCAGCCACATGAACGTCAAAGCCTTGCTTCATTGATCCATTTACAAATGCGGCACGTTGCTCCTCTAATACTTGACGATTTTTCTTACTTACCGCCCGGCGCAATAAATCCGCTTGTCCCATCGTAAAACCAGCCATCACCGAGGCAATTTGCAATAGTGATAGGTAAGCCTTTGATGTTATCTCCAGCTTTTCCCCCACTCCACACCGTACATGAGATTTTCACCTCATACGGCGTTCCATCATATCAAAATCGAATTTATTATCTAACAGAATTTCCAATGCTTTTCTTTAGACTTTAAAATTTATTAAATCGTTTCTAATTTACATTTTCGGCGTAGTGTATTCACTTTCTTTATCATGTCATTATCAAGGGTTAAGTCTGATTTTAATCGTTCAATCACATCTTCTTTCACCGCATGTATTAATCGGTGTACTTTTTCATGAACAATTATCAGATTGCTGTACTTGTCATCCCCACCTAGATGTCTAGGTTTATTATGATGACAATGTACTTCATTAACCTCTAATTCCATTTTAGTTACTGCACATTTGCCTTTTTGGGCAGAGAATCGAGAAAGACGGTTATCGTTGTATTCAACTGTTTCACCCATTACTGGATTTCTCATCAATAGTGTAATTTTAAATTCAATGTTGGAATTCAACTTTTTGTGTTTCAATTGTCTTCCAGCTTCACTATAACTTGAAATTTCTTGGGTGAACTGCATTGGGGCTTTATGTGAAATCTTTGCTAGCGGAATTATCGCCATCTTGCAAAGATAATGAATCCCTTTGCTTTCGCCATATTTCTCTTCAATAAATTTACTTTTCGTACCCGTTTTTGTTTTTAAATCTTTGAAACGATTTTTCCTAATTTTTATTGTGAGGTAATCCACTCTATGAAAGTCTTTACTAATATGTGTGGCTGTATTGTAATAGTTATGAAGCCCAGCGATTGTGGCATTATAGATGCCAATGTTCTTTGGTAATTCATTGGGCTTACCATGTTGAATTTGTTTGACAGCGGTTTTAATTTTGTTTACAGTTTGGTCAAATGCTTTTTGGTTCATATGTGACCTAACTGTAAATTTATCTTTACAACTTGCTTTGTGTGCGCTCCATTTAATCCCTTTGCGAACAACTTTCATTTTAAATCCTAGGAAGTCGGAATACTTTTTCTTTAAATTAACGATTTTAGACTTCTCTTCACTCACTTCAAGATGTAAACG
This sequence comes from Lysinibacillus sp. NPDC093190, assembly GCF_050280425.1. NCBI lineage: Bacteria > Bacillati > Bacillota > Bacilli > Caryophanales > Bacillaceae > Lysinibacillus > Lysinibacillus sp. NPDC093190. The sequence continues at coordinate 2,558 of NZ_JBNNVG010000052.1, forward strand.
TTCTTGAAGCCATTGAGTAACAGCGATTTTAATGTTTTTTGCTTCTTTAAGTGTTCGACAAAATATTTTAAAATCATCTGCATATCGGACAATATGCATTTCTTTTAATTTGGTTGATTTGAGCGCACGATTCACACTAATACCTTCACTGTATTTGTGTTGCGTTTTCATCCCATTCCATTGTGAGTGAATCCACCAATCTAATTCGTTTAGTACAACGTTTGATAGGAGAGGAGATAATATCCCTCCTTGTGGTGTTCCTTTAGTAGGAATTCCTTCCCCGATAATTTCAGCTTTTAACATCTTAGATATTAGCTTTATTAATGTCTTATCTCTAATCCCAAGGTGCCATAATTGTTTCATTAACTTTCCATGGTTGACGTTATCAAAAAAGCCTTTAATATCAATATCTACAACGAAGTGTAGGTTATTGCGTTGCATTAAGTGATAACATCTTGCCATAGCGTGTGTCGTACTCCGATTAGGTCGGAATCCAAACGAATAGTCATAAAACTTCGCTTCACATATCGGTTCTAGAACTTGTCTAATACATTGTTGCACTAATCTATCTTCAATTGTTGGAATGCCTAAAGGTCTTAGTTTTCCATTTGCTTTAGGTATCATTATCCGTTCAACTTTTTGTGGATGATAGTTGGCTAATCTTTTTCTGACTTGCAACACTAACTCATCAGGTGTTAGTTTTTCCAAATCATTTATTGTGTGTTTGTTCTGTCCCGCTGTGAGACTGCCATTATTAGTTTTAATCTTTCTGTAAGCTACAAGAATATTTCCCTTGCGCAAAATTTTATCCATCAAATTGGAGAATTTACCTCCGCTTTTTGCTTGGCTGTATAATTCATCATACATATTTTGCACATCATAGTATTCGTTGTAACGAAGTGAATCATTTTTCAAAGTCTTGTTGCTTTGCATTGTCAAAGTCGGCTCCCTCCTTTGCAGAAGTGGATTACCTCTTTTAATCATACTCGAACCTTTGAGTATCCTGTTATAACTTTTCCTTTTAATTGATATGACTTGTGCCTATCCCTCCACCATTTATTATCATGGTTTCATCGGTACTGTGGCACTACTTTCACTTGGATAAAAATAAGTTATATCAAATGAGACTTTCCTTATTAACGCTTCATTGGAATTAGGCTTCCTCAACGTTCCAAGCTTACCACGTTCCTATAATCCTATCTGTACATATACCTTTAGGTGCTTCCTTTATGCCTGCTAGCTGGATGATGCCTATAACATCATAAGGTATTTCATAAAATAAAGTTTTACTCTACCTCACTAGCCCCACCTTTATATGGGAATAGCCTTTCGACTACTAAGAACTCTAGACACGTACATTAAGAAGTTCGTCAGTTATAAAAACATTCTCACCATGGGTATTTTATAGACTTCCGGCATATCGTTCTCCATATCTCTACCGCAAACGTTTCAAACAGGTAGGCTCTAACCTTTTTGAACCAATTTTACTTTGATTGTTTTAAGACTTAGGATAACTTCTGCCGACTTCCCCAAGCTTCATATCGATAAGGTTCCTAATCCTTATCCACATGTTGGAGTATTAAAGGGTTTGTTTCAGGGCGTTACTCCTTCATTCCAAACCTCGGATTATAAGTTCTTTACCTCAAATGAGAGGTATGCTGCTTTTCGGATAAATTCCTTATGCAGAACGTGTCGCACTAATCTGTTCTTGATAAACTATAACACCATAAGTCTCTCGTAAAATGGGTTCTAAAGCTGGATGTGGCATAGTAACCGATTCTCTTCCTGCTTTCCGTCTTGCATACACAGGAATAAAATCCATCGGACCAGGGCGATACAACGCATTGACTGCTACTATATCTAAAAAATGGGTTGGATGAATATCACGTAAAGCTTGCTTCATACCTTCAGATTCTAATTGAAAAATCCCTAATGTATCCCCCGTTTGAAGAAGTTGAAATGTCTTTTCATCTTGCATCGGAATAAGCTCAAACTCTATCCAAGGACCACCTGCTTTATAAATGGACCAACGTATCTGCTCTAAAATTGTCAGGTTGCGCAAACCTAAAAAATCCATTTTGACAAGTCCACAAGCTTCTACATCCCCCATTGGCCATTGCGTACAATATATTCCATCATGCCCTTCTTCAATTGGTATCGTATTGACTAATGGTGAAGGAGACAGCACAATTCCGGCCGCATGAGTAGAAGAATTTCTTGGCAATCCTTCAAGTTTTAACGCCACCTCAAACCAGCGACGATGCTTTTCATCCTCGGCTAACCAGCCTTGTAAGCCTTGTGATTCGGCCACTGCTTTTTGCAATGTTATCCCAGGTTTATTTGGAATCATTTTCGAAATTTTTTCTAATACTTCAGCATCAAAACCAAAAACACGGGCAACATCTCTAGCAACTGCCTTAGCAGATAAAGTGCCAAATGTAATAATTTGCGCTACATTTGCCTTTCCATATTTCTGAGTGACATATTGGATAACTTTTTGTCTTTTACTGTCGACAAAATCGATATCTATATCTGGCAGTGTAACACGTTCAGGGTTTAAAAATCGTTCAAATAATAAGCCGTAAACTATTGGATCTACTTGCGTAATGGATAAGCTATAAGCCACAAGAGAACTTGCTGATGAACCACGACCTGGGCCTGTTAAAATACGATTTTCTTTAGCAAAATGCATAAAATCTGCAACAATTAAAAAATAATCTGCATAGCCCATTGAACAAATAATTTCAAGCTCGTATTGAAGTCGCTCCTGATAAACTTGAGGAATTTCAGTTTGCTTTAAACGTTCTGCCAACCCTGCAAAAGCTTCTTTAACGAGCAAGCTTTCGGCTGTTTCATCTGTTGGCACAGGAAATTTAGGCATTTGTACGTGCATTTCAGGAATTTCCGCCGTACAGCTAGCTAGCATCGTTGCACTAGACTCAAGCCATTCTGGATGATCAGCAAACCAACTTCGCCATTCCTCTTCTGTTGGAGCGAAATAACCTTGTAAATGAGCTGATAGCATTGTACCGGTAAGCTTTTCACCTGAATCTATCGCTCTTGCAACCTCAAAGGCAAAATGATCTTCTGGACGTAAAAAATAGCAACTCTGAGAGGCAACCATCGTTATGTTCATAGTTTCACACCATGCTACATACGTTTCTTCTTTTTCAGTTATCATTCCTGCAGGTCTTGCTATACCCATAAATAAATGTTTACCAAATACCTTGTTTAGAGCACTTGCAACTTCAATCCAATTCTCAATTTCTATTAAATCATCCGAAGAAAGTAATGCCACACAACCCGCTGCATATCCTTCAAGCCATTTCCACGGAAGTGCATCATCCTCTCTAATCGAAACTGCACTACTAATCTTTAATAGATGTTGGTAACCTTCTTGCGTCTGAGCATACAGCACAAGTGGAACCTTACTTTCTTGCCACTGTACATTGATCGTGAGCCCTAATACAGCATGAATATTCGCTTGCTGCAATGCATTACAAAAAGGCAAAAGCCCGTACAATTTTGAATTGACGATTGCACAGGCCTGAGTATTTTGCTCTTGTAAAAAAGGGATCAATTGTTCAAGCCGAATCGTACTTTTCAATAAATCCGCACTCGTATGCATTTTCGTGTATACATGTGTCAAATGTATCCCTCCCTTTCTAAGTTTCGATCAATAAGCAACCGATTTATTGATATGCCTTACAAATTTCCTGTAATCTAGTTATAACACGTTCTGCTTCTTCCCATGAGTAAGCTGTAGCTCCAGAAGCGAGTGGATGCCCACCACCATTGAATTCCTTTGCCAAAGTGTTAATAATAGGCCCTTTCGAGCGTAAACGCACACGAATTTGATCGACCTCTTCAATGAAGACCACCCACGCACAAATACCTTTCACACTTCCAAGACAGCCAACTAACAAGGACGCCTCGGACGGCACAACATTGAATTCTGCCAGCAATTCCTTTGTCAACTTGATATGTGCTGCTCCATATTCATCCATTTTGAAATTTTGATAAATATAGCCCTGTAAATTTAATAGTTTTTGATCCATTTCATACATTCCATCGAAAATTTGATTTCGATCAAAATTATATGTAATAAGATCTCCTGCAATTTTAAACGTTTTTACGGTCGTGCTAGGGAATTGGAAACGACCTGTATCCCCTACAATACCAGCAAATAATAATCTTGCGGAGGCATCAGATAGAATCCAGTTTGCTACTTGTTTTCCTTCCTCAAAAAGCTCATAAATCATTTCACTACAAGAGCTCGCATTCGTATCCACCCAAAGTAAATCACCATACGGATCATCATTTGGGTGATGATCTATTTTAATGACTATTTTACCCATTGTATAGCGTTGATCGTCTACACGTTCAGTATTTGCCGTATCTGTCACAATAACTAAAGCATTGTCGTATAGATCATCTGTAATGCGATCTGGATTTGCTAAAAATGATAAAGATTCATCATGCTCACCTACAGCAAAAACCTTCTTTTCCGGATAGTTTGCTAAAATAAGCTCTTTTAACCCTTGCTGAGATCCATAAGCGTCAGGATCTGGACGCACATGGCGATGAATAATGATTGTTTCATATGAAGCAATTGTGTCAATGATTTGTCTTTTCAAATTAATTTCCCCCAAAATGATAGTAACAACCGTTAGCATTTTTCTTTAATAATCGTTACAATAATGACTAGTTATGCTAGGAGGTTTACTATGCTCAATTTAATATTTGTGTTTGCAATAATCATATCATTTGTTTTTTATTTTTATTTTAAAACAAAACAGTTTCGTTCTTCATTACCGATTGCTAAAAATTGGTACAAAAGCAAAGCTAATGTAAGTTTCGGTGCATTTATTCTGTTATTCGGTTTAAACCAAGCCTATTTATTCCCTGGGTTATATACATTTATTATTGTAGCAATTCTTGTCGTTTTAGGCATCTTTGTTATTATCGAAAATATTAAAAGGGTTCGTCACTACGGTCAATTTGTTGACGAGGAGTACCGAATTAACCAATAAATAATCAATTATGCCTCGGCATAATTGCCGCTGACGCTTCGCTTTCGCGCAGATAAACAATGCGTCTGGAAAGAAGTGAAAGGGATGGTCTAGCATTTACCCTAGACCATCCCTTTTGTATTTTCTTAACGTTCCAGTAGTTGGAACATCATCATTGCCTTCCCAACAAGCATTTGTTGATTAAACACTTCGAAGTCCATTTTCACAAACTTACGACTCATGTCTAATATTCGAGGCTTTACAGTAAGTGTACTTTCCATTTGCACAGGCTTGATGAAATAAATCGTCATGTTTTCGGCAACTGCATCTCCACGTTTACGGCGCTTTAATGCGAATGAGCCAACTTCCGCTAACAAAGTTGTAAATGCTCCATAAGAAATTGCTCCATATTGGTTTGTCATTTGAGGTGTGACTTTAAAATCTACGATTAATTCTTCATCGCCAAGCACCTTCATCTCATTTTTCACTAAATCATCAATCGTTTCACCATGCTGTGGTTGTCTTTGAGCAAGCTGAAGCGCTTTTAGTACATCTTGTCTACTAATTACACCTTGCAAAATATTGTCATCATCGACAATTGGCAACAGGTCAATCCCTTCCCAAATCATACGATGTCCTGCAGAAGCAACACTCATTTTCATCGATCCGGCAATTGGATTTTTTGTCATAACCTTATCAATAAGCTCATTTTCTTCTCGACCAATAGCATCTTTTACTGTAATCATCCCAACAAGTTTATTGTTTGCTGTAACAACAGGAAATGCACCATGAGTTGTTCGTTCATTTAGTTTTTGGAAATGATGAATTGTTTCATCGTTTCGGAGAACAGAAGTATCCGTCATCGGTACAAAAATATCTTCAATAAATAAAATATCTTTTTTGATTAATTGGTCATAAATTGCACGGTTAATCATTGTTGCCACGGTAAAGGTATCATAGCTTGTTGAAATAATCGGTAGGTCCAAGGAATCTGCGAGTAACTTGTTTTCCTCCGTTGTATCAAAGCCCCCTGTAATTAAAACAGCAGCACCAGCTCGCAGTGCATTTTCATGTGCTTTAATACGGTTACCAACGATGAGCAAGCTTCCTGCATCTGTATAACGCATCATATCTTCTAATTGCATGGCACCGATCACAAATTTCGTTAACGTTTTATGTAGACCTGTTTTTCCACCTAAAACTTGGCCGTCTATAATGTTAACTATTTCAGCGAAGGTTAATCGCTCAATATTTTCTTTCTTTTTCTTCTCAATACGAATTGTTCCAACACGTTCAATAGAGCTTACTAAACGGCGATTTTCCGCTTCTTTAATGGCACGGTATGCCGTTCCTTCACTCACCTGCATTTCCTTTGCAATTTGACGTACTGAAATTTTATCACCTACGGGTAGTGATTCGATGTATTGTAAAATTCTCTCATGTTTTGTAGACAAAATATCACCTATTTCTCAAGCATCAATTCTGCTCTTAGTGTACCATATTTTTTATCAAATTATTTAATATAAAGTGTGAATTTGTTTTACTTTTCCCATCGTTTCAACTACGCACGTGGTGCCAACTCATATAGTACAGCAGTGTCACTGATTAGGAACAGTTTACTTTTTCACCCGCTTTTAAAATTTGAACCTCTGCATTTTGCACTAAATCTGCAAAAATTTGTGGATCCTGCTCGATTGGAGGGAATGTATTGTAATGAACAGGTACGACAATTTTCGGCTTCAAAAATGAAACTGCATAAGCCGCATCCTCTGGTCCCATCGTAAAATTGTCACCAATTGGTAAAAACGCAATATCAATTGGATGGCGTTCTCCAATTAATTTCATATCACTAAACAAAGCTGTATCCCCTGCATGATAAATTGTTAATCCTTCAATAAATAATAAAATTCCAGCAGGCATTCCCATATAAATAATTTCATTATTTTCAGTTACATATGACGAACCATGGAAGGCTTGAGTAAACTTCACTTTACCAAAGTCAAATTCCTTGGCTCCCCCTATATGCATTGGGTGCGCTTTCACTCCTTGCCAAGAGATCCAATTGGCTAGCTCATTTGGTGCAATAACGAGTGCATCTTTTTTCTTTGCAAGCTCCACTGTATCACCGACATGATCATTATGACCATGTGTAAGTAAAATAATATCCGGAGCTTCATCAGCAACCTTTAAATCTGTTTGCCCATTCCCATTAATGAATGGATCTATCAATATTGTTTTCCCATTTGATTGAATTTTAACAACTGAATGTCCATGATAACTAATTTCCATATAAGTTTCCTCCCTGCGGTACATATTGTTCTACATCATTTTTATTCGCTATCCATGCGATTTTTCCCTTTTTTTGATATGCTAGTACCGAGAATATGAGATTCTTTCTAACAAAGTTTTATCTAGTTAGGAAACAATCTTTCATTCGGTCGAAGCCCCATGCCGGGTAGGCTATCAATTTAGCCAAGCACGTGAAATATTTTTCATTGCAATAAGAGGAGGAACTGTTTATGTCAAAGGTTAAAGAAATTCAAAACTATTTACAACAAAACCAAATTGATGCCGCTTTCGTAACGACACCAGACAATGTTTTTTACGTTTCAGGCTTTAAAAGTAATCCGCATGAGAGATTACTAGGCGTGATGATTTTTAAAGAGGCAGAACCTTTTTTAATTTGCCCCAAAATGGAAATCCCAGATGCGACGGATGCAGGTTGGCCTTATGAAGTCATCGGTCACCAAGATACTGAAAATTCAATGGAAGTTCTTGCACAAGCGATAAAAGATCGTAATGTTAACCCACAAACGTTTGCTATTGAAAAAGCTCAGCTCATCGTAGAGCGTTTAGAAGCCCTACAACAATCATTCCCGCAGGCAAGTTTTGTCCGTCTCGACGAAAAAATCAATGCTATGCGAGTAATTAAAGATGAAAATGAATTAGAAAAATTACGTAAAGCTGCAGAACTAGCTGACTATGCTATTGAAATCGGCTGTAAAGAAATCGCTGAAGGCAAAACAGAAATGGAAATCTTAACAGCGATAGAAAGTGCTATTCAGGATAAAGGCTGCAAGATGTCCTTTGAAACAATGGTATTGAGCGGTCCAAAAACGGCCTCTCCACACGGTAAACCAGGTGCTCGAAAAATAGAGAAAGGCGATATGGTATTATTCGATCTTGGCGTAATTTACGACGGTTATTGTTCTGACATTACACGTACGGTTGCCTTTGGTGAACCTAGTGAGGCACAAAAGGAAATCTACAACACAGTACTAGCTGCTAACACAAATGCAATTGCAGCAGTAAAACCAGGTGTTCGCGCAATGGATTTAGATAAAATCGCTCGTGATACTATCTCCGAAGCAGGCTATGGCGAATATTTCACACATCGACTTGGTCATGGACTTGGCATTTCTGTACATGAATTCCCATCTGTTACAGGTGCAAATGAAATGACTATGGAGGAAGGCATGGTCTTCACAATTGAACCAGGTATCTATAAATCTGATGTGACTGGTGTCCGTATTGAAGATGATGTAGTCGTAACAAAAGACGGAGTAGAAGTACTAACAAAATTCCCTAAAGATTTGATTGTACTATAAGTTTATTTAAGGAAAAGGAAGCAACCAACACGGTGCTTCCTTTTTTAGTGTAAAGTATGCTCTTCGGCCAAATGAGGGGTTGATTTCCGTTTCCGGCTGGGCGCTTTCCTGGGGGCGTCCGATGAGCCGCTGATCCCCAAGGAGTCGCCCAGCCTCCACTACAATCAACTACTTCACATAGCATATTTCTTCTGACATGGCACTCTAATTTATAAAAAACTTAGCAAGATGTTTTTTGTGTGAAAGCGCAGCATTAGCAATAACAGGTGTACAATTGTGTCACTGTTATAAGTTGCAATAGTGTTCACTTTTGAAATGAATAAAATTTATAAAAGTTCTACACTATTGATGATTGGAGTGGAAGGCTACTCGACTCCCGTGGGAAAGCGAGACAGGCGAGATCCTGCACGGAGCGGATGTTTTCTGTACGAAAGCGAAGCGGCAGTAACAACAGCGGAGGAAGCGGCTCGACGCTCGCCCACAGGAAGCTCTGCTCTGCGCGAAAGCGAAGCGTCAGCGACAAAGCGAGTAGCCTGGAACGTAAATCAACCCTCATTTTGCTAATAGCCTCCTTACTTAATAGGACACTTTAAAAGTCTTTCAACAACAAAAAAGGAAGCAACCAAACATGGTGCTTCCTTTTGTTATTTTACTTATTGAATTAATTCATCAACATTTACATATGGCAAACCTTGAGAATCTGCAACGGCCTTGTAAACGAGATGTCCCTCTATAGTATTAACACCTTTTTTCAATGCAGCGTTTTCAACACATGCTTGTCTATAACCCTTATTAGCAATTTGAAGTGCATAAGGAATTGTATTATTTGTTAAAGCAATTGTTGATGTACGTGGTACAGCTCCTGGCATATTTGCTACTGCATAATGCACAACTCCATGTTTTACATAAGTTGGATCATCATGTGTCGTAACTCGTTCAGATGACTCAAAAATACCGCCTTGGTCAATAGCAATATCGACTACTACTGAACCTGGTTGCATTGACTTAATCATTTCCTCAGAAACAAGCTTTGGTGCTTTAGCTCCAGGAATTAAAACTGCCCCAACTACCAGATCTGAGTTTTTCACTGATTCTGCAATATTATAAGGATTAGACATTAATGTTTGAACATCACGACCAAACAAATCTTCTAATTGACGTAAACGCTCTGGGCTTAAATCAATAACCGTTACATCTGCACCCATTCCGACAGCTATTTTCGCCGCATTTGTTCCAGCTATACCGCCACCGATCACTGTAACTTTACCGCGTGGTACACCTGATACACCGCCTAGTAAAATACCTTTACCTTCATGATTTTTCTCTAAGAATTGTGCACCAATTTGTGTTGCCATTTTACCAGCAACTTCACTCATTGGTGTTAAAAGAGGTAAAGAACCATTTGCTAATTGCACCGTTTCATATGCGATACCTACAACTTTTTTATTTAAAAGTGCCTGCGTTAATTCAAGCTCTGGCGCTAAATGTAAATAAGTAAATAAGATTTGACCTTCATAGAAGTAATCGTATTCTAATGCTACGGGTTCCTTTACTTTCATAATCATTTCTTGCGCCCATGCTTCTTTTGCCGCCTCAACAATATGAGCACCTGCAGCAACGTAGTCTGCATCTGTGAAGCTTGAACCTAAACCTGCTCCAGTTTCAATGTACACTTCATGGCCTGCATTTGTTAATGTAACAACCCCTGCCGGTGTCATGGCTACACGATTTTCATTGTTTTTAATCTCTTTTGGAATACCAATCTTCATCTTCCCTATCCCCTTCCATTACCTAAAAAATAAGCACATTTTGTTACATACTCTTCGATGTATTGATGCACCCCTTGCATTTCCATATTACCAAACATAAACAAAAAATGCTTTAATTAAAATAATAATAGATAAAATTCCTAATATTCTTACAATGATAAATATTCCAACTTTATCGTTCTTAGAGGTTTCCTGGAGAATGCCACGTAAGTAACAAAAAATATGCTTGTAATAGTAATATTTATTTGTTTGTGAATGTAAATGCCTTCACTTTTTCACATTTTTTCTTCCGGAAAGTATTTCCTTTAGAAAATCATTTGGTATAATCAACATATACAAATCAGGGAGGTAATTCAAATGGCTAATAAATATAAAAGCATTGTAGTTGCAGTAGACGGTTCAAAGGAAGCTGAATACGCTTTCCGTAAATCAATTGACGTAGCAAAACGTAACGATGGTGCTGTATTAAACTTAGTAAATGTTATTGACACACGTTCATTCGCTGCAATCGAAGCATACGACCGTTCAATTGCTGAGCGTGCTCAAGCATTCTCTGAAGAGCTATTAAATGGTTACAAAAAACAGGCTGAAGAAGAAGGCTTAACAAATGTTAACCTTGTAATTGAATACGGCTCACCAAAAAATATCATTACAAAAGAGCTTTCTAAAATTGTAGACGCAGACTTAATCATCTGTGGTGCAACTGGTCTAAATGCAGTAGAACGCTTCTTAATCGGTTCAGTATCTGAAGCAATTGTACGCTCAGCTAAATGTGACGTACTTGTAATCCGTACACCTGAAAATTAATTGTGTATTACATAAAAGGTATCCAATATTGGATACCTTTTTCTTATTGTTGAAAAACCGTTATGTCTTTGAGATTAATGTGTCCTTTTAAATAAGGTATGACTAAATCAATGGTTCCACACCATGGAGTGATTTGACAATCGGAAGCTATAGTATTAAAAGATTTGATTATGTTTTATACAAGGCAAGACTCACCATAGAGAAAAACGAGAAAATTTTGATGTTCCTCACAAAGTGTTAAATGGTAGGGTCTCATATAGCGTTTTCTACACTTCGATTTTGCACATAAAATATTATCACTGAAGCTTCGTTTTATCACTAAGTGGCATGCTAGAAGATACACGCAAAGTGCATTGGTTGATTTCCGTTCCGACTGGGCGTCATAATAAAGTAAAAGGATTCACGCACAGTTTTGTGTGTGAATCCTTTTTGCTCTTTTGAAGGTGGATGTCGATAAAATTTAAAAGTTGGACGATAATTCCTGAAAGTGTTCCGATAAAACTAAATGACATTTTGTTAAAACGTATTATTACTTTATATTTTTTCTTTTATAAACAAACTAAAGAGGCTGGGACATAACTAAATGGTTCCTTCATAAAGCCGAATAATCTCTAAATTAACAAAACACGATAAATAGAAAAACCGAACTATTCCGAAACACTTCATGAGCGTTTCATTGGATAGTTCGGTATTTTTGTTGGCTGAAACACTTTTGTCCCAGCCTCTTTTTTTACTTATTTCCCTTCTTGCCACATCTTCACTTTTTCAAAGAACATAGCTAGAGCTTGTTTATTTTGCATATTTGGTACTTTTGCTAACAGCACCTCTTTTGGAGCTTTGAATTCCTTACCTTGCTTTTGTAAAATGACAATGCTCTTTTCAAGTGCTTTATTGGCGAACATTGTATCTGGCAATTGAATAATCGATTGAATCCAAGCATGCTTTTGAATGTATTTATGCAGTTGTTTCGACTGCTCAGATTCAAAGAGATGGGTTGGTGCTAAGAAAAATAAGTAGCCTCCATCCTTCGTGTAATTAATGGACTGCTCAATAAATAAGTGATGTGCATAACTCATTCCTTCTGAAGCGCATAGTTCATAATCTAATGCGACATCTTCATTCGGATAATATCCGACCGGTAAATCACAAACTACAGCATCTGCAGGATTTACTAATAGGTCTTGTAAAGCATCTTGACGGAATAAGGAAACTGGCTGCTCTGTCAAATCAGCTGCAGCAGCAGCTATACGAATAAGGAGCTCATCCACCTCTACACCTGTTGCTTCTATTTTTCCGTCTAATAAATTCATAACTGTTAATAGTAAATTTCCTGTACCTACTGCTGGATCTAAAATAGAAATTTTTTCTGCTTCTAGACGATCTGCAAATAATTGCTCCACAAAATAACCAACTAGTAATCCAAGAGTATCAGGTGTCATTTGGTGATTCGGCTGAGATCCTTTTCGCATCCCCTTTAAAACAGCAATTTGAATCGCTTTGCGCACATCTTCCTTTGTAGCACCATCTTGTGAAAAATTAACTTCCCCATCTAACCATGCCTCTAAGCCATCTAAAATACCCTCTAGCAATGTAACATTATGTTCTTTTTCTATCTTTTCAGCATGTTCATTTAGCATACCAAATAACTTTTCGATATTTTCCATACACAACTTCCTTTCACGCAGAAAAGAGCCGTGACAAAAACTTGTCACAGCCCCTTTGTCTAGTAATATCTTAGCCTAAAATCAATAAATTATGCTAGTGCTTTGACAGCTGCAATTGCCGCTTCATAGTTTGGATGGTCTGTTGCTTCAGGAACATATTCCACATATGTCACTTTGTCATTTGCATCCACAACAAACACCGCACGTGTTAGAAGGCGTAATTCTTGGATGTAGACACCATATGCTTCACCAAATGAAAGGTCACGGTGATCTGATACTGTTTGAACAGCATCAATGCCTGCTGCACCACACCAACGTTTTTGAGCAAATGGAAGATCAACAGATACCGTATAGATAACTACATTGTCACCTAAGTTTGCTGCTTCTTCATTAAAACGACGTGTTTGTGCATCGCAAACACCAGTATCTAATGATGGTACAACGCTAAATAAACGAATTTTCCCCTCTGAATCTTTTAATGTAACAGGTGATAAATCATTCGCTAATACAGCAAATTCTGGTGCTTTGTCTCCAACTTTTACTTCGTTACCTACAAGTGTTACTGGGCCATTTTTAAATGTTACTTGTGCCATATAAACGCCTCCTAATCTTCATATGTACTTAATATTACTAAATGGAGGGAATTAATTGCAACTGAGACAGCTTATCAAAAATAGTTTTGATAAAATCCTATCGCGCATGTAGGTTGATTTTCCGTTCCGGCTGGGCGTGTCCGATGAGCAGCTACGCTTGCGTTTCAGGGTTTCATCTGTGACGCTAATTCCCAAGGTTATTTTCTAACTAACCATCAATTACTACTATCAACAAAAATAAAGGGCTGTCTCACTGAAATGAGACAGCTCTAGCCATTATTCTTCGTTTTTTCCCTCTAGCTTTTCAGGTTCTAGTTTTTCCTCTAGAGAAACAGATTCTGTCTTTTCCTCTTTGATTGGTAAAGATGGTTGCACAACATCTTTTTCAATATAAGTTTTTTCATGAACGACTGTTGTATCCGCGAAATAATCATGTAGACCTTGATTGTTTGGTAAAATGCCTACAAGAATATAAAGTGGCATAAAAATGCTGTTGATGATCCGCCCTATCCAATCACGGAATAACACATCTGACCAAGTCAGCTCCTCATGCTTTAATGAAATAACACGTAATCCAAATATCATTTTCCCTAATGTTTGCCCAAAAAACTTCGTCATTAATACGAAATAACTATAATAGAGAATTGCAGATATAATTGAAATTGGTGCATACCACACTGTTTCCGATAATGACCAATCCATTACATAAAAAATTGGGTTAACGAGAATTCCACCTATAGCTGTAATAACGAATCCATCTAATAAAAATGCCCAAAAACGTATCCAAAAGCCTGCCGTTTTTAACGCATAAGTTTTATTCGTAATTGGCTTATCTATTAGGAAGGTATTCTCCATAGAGGGTGAACCTTGCATAACAATTTCATTGTTTGTCATTGTACTCCCTCCTTAGTTTTCACCATATAAGTACATCATTTTTGGCGCTTTATAATCTGCCATAATTTTCATCAGCATTTTTTCCTCTGCTGAGGGACCAAACATTGACCCAATCTTCATCCCAACATATGATTGCCAACCACCCACATCATATGAATACTCAAATAATTCTGCGTCCTCTAAACCAAAGTCTTTACGCAGTGCAGCAATTGTTGCTTCCTCATCGCCAATCTCATCTACTAAGCCCGCTTCAAGAGCCTTCTTACCACTAAGAATTCGACCATCGGCAACTTTTTTCACATTGGCTTCAGACATATTACGCCCTTTTGCCACAATATGAACGAATTCCTGATAAGTTTCATTAATCATGTCTTGCATCATAGCACGCTCTTCCGGTGTCACTTCACGCATTGGACTAAGCATATCTTTATGTTCACCAGATTTAAACGTTTCATATTTAATACCAACTTTTTCTGCTAACGCCTGATAATTAATAGATTGCATAATGACACCAATCGAACCTGTAATTGTATCACGTTGCGCAAATATTTTATCTGCAGGTGCTGAAATGTAATAACCACCTGAAGCTGCCATCGAATCCATAGAAACATAGATTGGAATTTGTCGCTCTTCTTTAATTTTCAAAAGTTTTTTATAGATTTCTGCTGATTCCTTTACACCGCCACCTGGTGAATTAACACTTAAGACGATACCTTCCACAGTCTGATCATATAAAATATTATCTAATTGATTTAAGAAAAATTGATGATCATAAGCAACTGGTTGCCATAAAGTACTTGAGCCAACATCTTGAATCGTTCCATCAAGCTTTAAATATGCAATACGTTTATCCATATCGCCACCTTCTTTAACCTCTTCCATAACCGTCAAGTCGTTTCCAGCTACCAAGCTATCAAAATTGCTAAAGAAATCCGATTTAAATATTGCAAAAATCGTGTTGATCCCTAATGAAAATACTAATAGTACACCTGCAATTATTAAAGCGGCCCACCTTTTACCATTCATATCTTTCCGCCTCCTCATAACGTTATACGATTGATATCCTAATTTGTTTCATACTTATTACAATAATATGGTCTTATCACCATAACATGAGGTTGACCTCTGTTCCGACTGTGCGCTTTCTATCGGGCGTCCAATGTGCCGCTTGGCAATAAGATTTGCAAAAGCGAGCTAACGCATAGAAAGTTAACTAATGCCATCCCAAACTGTAGGCGATGAGCCAATACTATTGCTTTAATCTATTCAACCTATAATACATTACCTAATTTCATAAAAAAAATCAAAGTTCATAAAAAAAGTAGGAACTTTGATTTTCGACATTATTTCCTAGGAAATTATTGATGAATGATATAATGGATTTTTTCTTGCTCACGTAATTCGACACGACGAATTTTGCCTGATGCAGTCTTTGGTAGCTCAGTAACAAACTCAATTGCACGAGGATATTTATAAGGGGCTGTTAAAGTTTTCACATGGCTTTGTAGTTTTTTAATAAGCGCTTCATCACCAACTTCTCCATCAGAGAGCACAACAAATGCCTTTACTACATTTCCACGAACTTCATCCGGACTCGCGACAACGGCAGTTTCTTTTACTGCTGGATGCTTCAATAACGCATCTTCTACCTCAAATGGGCCAATCGTATAGCCAGACGATATAATGACATCATCCCCACGTCCTTCAAACCAAAAATAGCCATCTTCATCTTTATATGCACGATCTCCGGTAATATACCATTCGCCTCTAAATTGTAAATTTGTACGTTCGGGATCGTTTAAATATTTTTTAAATAACGCGGGTGTTTCACAGTGAACAGCAATATCTCCAACTTCTCCGATTGCAACAGGATTTCCAAAATCATTGATAATTTCAACAGTATTACCCGGAGTAGGTTTACCCATTGAGCCCATTTTAGACTCCATCCCTACCATTGTACCAACAAGTAATGTATTCTCTGTTTGTCCATAACCATCTCGTACTTGTAAATTAAAGACCTCTGAAAATACTTTTATCACTTCACTATTTAAAGGTTCACCCGCTGACACAGCCTGACGTATTGTACTTAAATTGAAATCTCGTAAATTTTCAAGCCCCGCCATAAATCGATATTCGGTTGGCGTGCAACACAGAATATTAATATTGAATTTTTCAAGCAGTGCAAGGTATGTTGCCGCATCAAAGTGACCTTTGTAAACAAATGCTGTTGCACCACTTCCTAAAGTAGCAAGGAACGGACTCCAAATCCATTTTTGCCAGCCAGGAGCTGCTGTAGCCCAAACAATGTCACCTTCTTTGACACCTAACCAATTTGGTGCAGTAGTTCGTAAGTGTGCGTAACCCCAGCCATGTGTATGTACCGCTGCCTTCGGATTGCCTGTTGTACCACTCGTATATGCTAAAAATGCAATGTCTGTACTCTTAGTTGACGTAGAACTTATATAGGTTGTTGGTTGGTTTTGCATTTTTTCAAGCAATGCCTGCCAAGATCCATGTGCATGACCAATGACAAATTGCTGTATTTCTTGTAAATTTTCCACATTATCAAATTGTTCAATATAAGGCTCAAATGCAATAACACCTTTTGCATTGGCATGATTGATTCGATATTCAATATCCTTCGTTCTCAGCATTTCTGAGCTAGGTATTATGGTTAAACCTGACTTTAAGGCTGCAATATAGACGATATACGCTTCAACTGATCTCGGCACCATGACTAAAATAACATCACCTTTTTTTAAACCTTGAGATGTAAATACATGTGCTGCCTGATTCGCCTTTTCAAGTAAAGCTGTATATGTTATATACTGAATTTCCTCATCTTCGTTATAAACTACTAATGCATTTTTCGTAGAATCTTGTGCATATTTTTCAATTTCCTCTGAAATATTATACCATTCTGGTGCGATTAAATCTTCTCTTTTCATGGCAAGTGCCCCCTTTTGTTACGCTCATTATAAAACTCAATTTTTATCATTTTCAATGGAATTCACTCTAATTCATTAAAGTCGTGACAACTATCATACTCTGCTATATGGCATCAGTCACGTTTTAGTTCTATCAATTTCAGCTTGGTTTAATTGTTGCTGTCGCTTCGCTTTCGCACAGAAAACATTTGTTGCTGTCGCTTCGCTTTCGCACAGAAAACATTTGTTGCTGTCGCTTCGCTTTC
>NZ_JBNNVG010000053.1:0-16968 GCF_050280425.1 Lysinibacillus sp. NPDC093190
GGAGTGGAGGCTGGGCGACTCCTTGGGGATCAGCGATAGAGGAACGAAGGCTAAAAGCATCACATCCTGTGATAACGCCTTCGTGACCAACATCGGTGCTGCTGTCGCTTCGCTTTCGCGCAAAAAACATCCGTTGGCCCGAGACCCTGCAGCGAAGCGAAGCGGCTCATCGGACGCCCCCAGGAAGCTTTGCTCTGTGCGAAAGCGAAGCGTCAGCAACAAAGCGCCCAGCTGGAACGGAAATAAACCCCTCGCTTTGCTGAATAGACACTTTATTTAGTATGACAATGTCACTGACATATTGTTTCGTTTTAGCTATCTAAAAAATTAGGAAGCTTTACGTACTTATATTCTTTGGGGTGAAGCATATTCGCAAGCTTTAATGCACCCTCTATAAGGCGTGGCGATGGGCGACAATAAAGCCATTCCTCCATTACGTGAAGCTGATTCATTTTAACGGCTTGTAGCTCCTGTGCATGTGAACGTTTTAATAAATTAGCCGGTTGAATACGTTCAAAGGCAACTCCTACCCAAGCCATCATAATATAGTCTGGGTCGCGCCTTACTACATCTGCCCAATCGGTTTGCACGCTTGCTAATTCTACATCTTGAAACAGATTTTCCCCACCAGCAATAGCACTAATTTCAGTTAGCCAATTTATTTTACCTGGCGTAAAGATAGGATTTGGCCACCACTCCCAATAGAGAGTAGGTTTTTTAGAAATCGTTTGAGCAACTGTGCGAAGACGATCGATACATTGTAAATATTCCTCAGAAATTTCTTTTGCTCGCCCTTCAACTCCGCAGGCTTTACCCAAAGTATGGAGATCCTGTGCGATTTCTTCTAAAGAATTAGCATTAAAAACAATATGCGGAATATTTCTAGCTTGTAAAGCTTCAATATTTTTTTCCATGCCAGGGACACTTAAGGATGCGAGTACAAGATCAGGCTGCAACGCCTCTAAAGCATCCATATCGATTGATAAATCTGGGCCAAGCTGAGGTAAGTCGTTTACTGCTAATGGCCAATCCGAAAAATCATCGACACCAACAAGCTGATCAGTCAGGCCTAAATAAGCAACAAGCTCGGTATTACTAGGACAAATTGAGATTAAACGCATAATCTTATCTCCAATTCTTTTTAAGAAAAGTATAGCGAGTGTTGAAGTCACATACAATGACAGAATGTTTTTCCTCAATAAAAAAGGACATGCCTGTAAGAGACATGCCTTCTGATTACTTATTAAGAAAGTGCGATAGCTTCGAGGGATTCTTCTTTTTTCGCTACAGGGCCCATCGCATTTGTAATAATTTGTTTAATGTCTTCTAAAGTTGCTTTACGTGGGTTTGTTGCAGCACATACATCTAACATTGCATTTTTCGCTAAGATTTCAATATCCTCATCCTTCGCACCTAATTCGCGGAAGCCACTTGGAATGCTTAAATCTCTAGAAAGATTTTCAATTGCTACAATTGCTCTCTCAGCAGCATCACGTTTACTTAATCCTTCAACGTTTTCACCTAACAATTCAGCGATTTTTGCAAAACGCTCAGTACGTGCTGTTAAGTTAAAGCGGCAAACGTGTGGCAATAAAATAGCATTACATACACCATGTGGTAGATTATAGAAGCCACCTAATTGATGAGCAATTGCATGTACATAGCCAAGTGATGCATTATTAAATGCCATGCCTGCTAAAAATTGTGCGTAAACCATTTGCTCACGTGCTTCTAAATCTGCACCGTTTGCATAGGCACGCGGTAAATATTCAGGAACTAGCTGAAGTACCTTTTCAGCGCACGCATCAGTAATTGGTGTTGCATTTGTCGATACAAATGATTCAATTGCATGAGTTAATGCATCTAAACCAGTTGCCGCAGTTAGAGCAGGAGGTAAGCCAATCATTAGCTCTGGGTCATTAATCGATAGTAGTGGAGTAACATGTTTGTCCACGATAGCCATCTTCACTTTACGAGTTGTATCCGTAATAATTGTAAAGCGAGTCATTTCACTTGCTGTACCAGCAGTTGTATTGATAGCGATTAATGGAACCAGTGGGTTTTGTGATTTGTCAACGCCCTCGTAATCATGAATGCGTCCACCATTCGAAGCAATAAGTCCGATACCTTTTGCTGCATCGTGTGCACTACCTCCTCCAAGAGAAACGATTGAATCACAGTTTTCAGCATGATACACTGCAATCCCGTCTTCAATGTTTTGATCTGTTGGATTCGGTTCTGCTTTCGGGAAAATTGCTACATCAATTCCAGCAGCTATAATGATGTTAGCAATTTGTTCAGAGAGACCTAATTTGTGTAAGCCCTCATCTGTTACGATTAATGTCTTTTTCACTTCTAAATCATTTAAGCGTTTACCAACTTCTTGAATTGCTCCAGGTCCAAATAAGTTTGTTTTCGGCATAACAAATTGCTTTAGAATGTCTGACATATTTCCAACCCCTTTAAAATAATTGTTATTGCTTGAATGATGGCGAACCACCTTTCGAAATTCATAGTATTCTATTCTCTGTAAAAGTTCAACTCGTATTTTTATTAAAATTGTTAATTTTAATCGTGTTATTATTTTACAAAAAAGTTAGCTTTGTTTTTTGTTTGAAGGAAGGTTGAATTGTCTAGGAGTATTGATTTTAAAAAGGTTTAAAAATTGTTTTCCTATGAAAATAAAATATATTTTTATGGAAATATGTTCTATTTTAAAGAAGTATTGAATAGTAAATAATTGATATTTCGTTTTTAATATAATAGTAGTGGTTAAGTTATTTTTTAATTGTGTAAT
Source organism: Lysinibacillus sp. NPDC093190 (assembly GCF_050280425.1). NCBI lineage: Bacteria > Bacillati > Bacillota > Bacilli > Caryophanales > Bacillaceae > Lysinibacillus > Lysinibacillus sp. NPDC093190. Next base: position 2,798 of record NZ_JBNNVG010000053.1, read on the forward strand.
TACTATTTTAAAGTACATAAAATCGTCATAATTTACGGAATATTTAAAACTATGTTCTTTTTCTTTTTGAAATGTTTAAGGAAATACATAATGCAAGAAGTAAATAAAGAATGACCGTATATCCAAGTATTGCGCACATATAGAAAATTGCTTTTGAATCTAAACTTATAGGAGGATAACCACTGTGAGCATTAAAATGATATACCTCCTGCTCATAACCGAACCAAATAGCTACTAACAAAAAGCTTAATAAAAGGAGAGCTAGTAAAGCCTTTTTATGAAAAATGATATGCAGTAGACTTTCTTTAAAAGTAATTGGACGTTTAATTTCCTTGCTTTGATGCTTTTTAAAGGGTACTAAGAAAAAATCATGATCCCGCTATAAATTAAAACCTTCACAGTAAGTTCAGAAACATTATTTCCTCCTTTATTCCTATATTTTGTATTTAGACTTCCATAAAGATAAAAGGTTCCTTTTTTATTGATATTTACAAACGGGAATGAAAACTTATTGAAGTTTTTATTATTTAGGCATTTTGTAGGGATATTTGCAATTTTATTGAATAATATTTCAATGAAAATACTTTTAATAAAAGGGTGGGGGAAAATGTCGATTAGACATGAACAAAAAGAAAAACGAAGGGCCTTAATTTTACAATCGGCATTAGATTTGTTTATTCGGAAGGGGTATGGTGAAACGAAAGTTGCTGATATTGCTAAAGCCGCTGATATGAGCATGGGATTGCTTTTTCATTATTTTGACTCTAAGGAAAAGCTTTATGAAGAGCTAATACGCATAGGGTGTGAAAGACTCAAGATGGATTTTAATTTTATGAATGAATCGCCATTGGCAATTTTTACAGCGGCTGCTGCGGATTTGTTTAACATGATCAGTACCAACCCATCTGCAGCAAAAATGTTTGTGCTAATGGAGAATGCACAACATCTTGATTCCTTGTCGAAAGATTTAAAAGAGATGCTTACGGAAGCAGATAAATTAATAAAAAAGAGTATTCCATTAATAGAGAAGGGGCAATTACTAGGTGAAATTAAACAGGGAAATGCTGAAGCACTTGCGGTAGCATTTTGGTGTTCTATTCAAGGTATCGCCCAATACATTGCACTGCATCCCGAAACTCCTTGTCCCAATACAATGTGGGTTATTTCAATCCTTGAAAACAGGGAGGCGGATTGAAAATGAAAACTAAACGCAACTTAATAATCTTTATAGTTGTTGTTTTGCTATGTGGCTGGCTTGGTGTTTTTGTAGATCGCTTCATCCCTGAACAGCCTAAAGGTGACACACTTGGGATGGGCATTTGGCTAGTATTTCCGTTACTTACAACTATACTGTTACGGCATTTGCAGGAGATGGTTGGCGAGATATAGGCTTATGGCCAAATTTGAAAGGCAACATAAAATGGTATATTGTCTCACTCCTAGTCTATCCCATAATCACTTTTATAGTTTTGCTATTAAGCTATATATTTGGCTGGCTGGATTTATCGAATTTTAATTTAGATGCATTAGTTTCAGTTTTTATTGGTGGTTTACTGATTCAATTTGTTAAAAACTTTTTTGAGGAATCAGTCTGGAGAGGTTATTTAACAAGTAAACTTTCATCGTTAAAAATAAATGATTTTTGGTTGTATTTTATTGTGGGTGGTGTTTGGGGAGCTTGGCATATTCCATATTTTTTAGTGTTCTTATCAGAAAGTGATATCTTCAGCGTACTTCCTGTAAATCGGAAAGGAGTTCTTTGTGCAAGCACAAAGCCGATTCCGGACGCAATTATGCCGAGGCATAATTGATTGACGAAAAGTATTTGGCCACTTGTCCTTATGCATATGACAGAAGATGCGCTTGTGAATCCACTTATTCTTGATGGCTATATCAAAATTGCTCAGGGAAAAGAATTTCTTGTTTCTCCAACGGCAGATATTATTACTACAATTCTTTACCTAATGGTAGGGCTTTTATTGCGAACTAAACGAAAAAAGCTAGAGAGGGAAATTGTATCAAAATCAACTACAACAGTTATCGTGAAAGTTTAGCACACGATAATAAACGAAAAGCACATGATGGACTATTCATGTGCTTGAAAAATTTATAAAGTTGATAGAAAAGTAGATGTAACGAGCACAATTAAAATTATTCCTAAAGATTTAACGTTAAAAGTTATGATTACATCATCTTTTACAATAAACAGGACGTGATAGGAGAATATGGATATAGGAGAGAGCTATATGAGTATATACAAAACACAATATGGTAGAGAAATGTCTTTAAAGCTTTATGATGCTCAATTGAAGAAATTGGGTTTTTCATGTAAGGATGTTTACGTTAATACTCGTTTTGGAAGAACACATATTGTTGAAACTGGCAATCTATCGGGTGAACCATTGCTAGTATTTCATGGAGGGAATAGTACGACTGCCTATAATTTACTAATGTATAGATTCCTACTTAAGGATTTTCACATCTATGCGGTTGATATTATTGGCCACCCTGGAAAAAGTGATGAAGTGAGTCTCTCTCCTAGAAATTATGATTATGGAAAGTGGGCAAGTGACGTTATTATAGGGCTTGGATTTGATAAAATATCTTGTTTTGGGGTTTCGTTTGGAGGCGGAGTTTTGGCAAAACTTATGTGTATCGCACCGGAAAAAGTAGAAAAATCCGTATTAATTGTACCATCAGGTATTAATAATGCCTTTCCAATCAGTACTGTGAAGATGATGATACCACTACTCAAATATAAACTAACAAAGATAGAAAAATATATAAAAGAAACGGCTTTATTTATGGCTATTAAAGAAGAAATTCTTGATAAAGATACTTTGGATATGGTGAAAGATAGTTTTGATCATGTAAAAACAAAAGTAGGGATGCCATCCAATGTGAAAGAGAGATTAATGCAACAGTGTAAAGCACCAACACTTATTATGGCAGGAGAAAAAGATTGTTTATTTCCAGCGAGAAAAGTATTACCAAGAGCAGAAAGAATCATACCAAATAACACAGTTCATATGCTAAAAGGGTGCGGACACATGCATATGATGCCGGAGCATGAAAAGAAAATGATCGTTGATTTCTTAAGGAGTAACTAATTAAGTACACAGCTGAACAAAGAGAAACATTTTAGTTTGACTGTGCGCTCAGTTCTTTTTTATGCAGCTATCGGGTTATATGGTTAAATAATCCATAAAAAGATCGCGCCTTGATGAGTGATCAAAAAAAACTCTTTGTCAAAACACTTATTTCGGTACCCATTAATTGCCCCGAAATAACAATAAGTAATCCATGATTGTGCACTGTCGATAAAAAGCAAAAACCCTAGAAAACCTTGATATAAAAGGCTTTCTAGGGTTTTTTAAACTACTCTTTGCAGAGCAATTTAATTAACGAGAGTAGTACTCTACGATGAATGCTTCGTTGATTTCAGCTGATAATTCAGAACGCTCTGGAAGGCGAGTGAATGTACCTTCTTTTTTGTCAGCATCAAATGTTAAGTAGTCAGGTACGAAGTTGTTTACTTCGATTGCTTCTGTTACTACTGCAAGGTTTTGAGATTTTTCACGAAGAGAAATCGTTTGACCTGGTTTTACGCTGTATGAAGGAATATCAACGCGTTTGCCATCTACTAAGATGTGGCCGTGGTTTACTAATTGACGAGATCCACGACGAGTACGAGATAAACCTAAACGGTAAACTAGGTTGTCAAGGCGAGTTTCAAGAAGAACCATGAAGTTTTCACCGTGAACACCTTTCATTTTACCAGCGCGGTCGAATAGAGTACGGAATTGACGTTCGTTCATGCCGTACATGTGACGAAGTTTTTGTTTTTCTTGAAGTTGTAAACCGTATTCTGATAATTTTTTACGTTGGTTTGGACCGTGTTGACCTGGTGCGTAAGGACGTTTTTCGATTTCTTTACCTGTACCGCTTAGTGAGATACCAAGACGACGTGATAATTTCCAAGATGGACCTGTATAACGAGACATATTGTTGTCTCCTCCTTTAAATTTGGTTTTTTTGTTGTAAAACAAAAACCAGTAGTACCCATTCTTATACGCATTTTATTTTCATGTATTTTCGCCTATGCAGCCGTTAGGTTACGCAATACACCATCTATTTGAATCTGTTTAGTTATACTAAATAAAATAGAGGAATAAAATACAGTAATAAGCTCATACCACTGCTGCGTTTATTTTACACAAAATTCATTGTAACTGCTTATTACATAGACGTCAATTATTAGACTAACTATTTTCGAAAAAAGGATAATAGTAAAAATTTCCCCTCTATACATTTCTCGATATTCAGGAATAGTCAATGATACTGTGTGATATGTAAAATGTAAAAGTGAAATAGAATAACATAGTCAAAATGACACAAATTATGTATAATATACTATAAGTTAATAGTAATTGATTTGGACGTTATATAGAAAAGGTGATTTCATGACAGACCATTTACAAACGCTAAAATATATAAAATCAGATGTTTTAAGCATTTGGGTGAGTTCTAAGGAACAAGCTGGTTTTAATGGGTATTTTAACCCATTAAAACAGTGTCTAAAGAAGCACTTTGGAATTGTAAATGTGGCATTTCTCGGTTTCGAAGGTAATTCTTTAATACCTATTGAAGAGATGGCTACTGTAACAATTGAAACAAAACTAAATGCTGTGTCATGGTTAATGATTGAAGCTAGCTTTTATCAGCAGAAGATGGTGAAAATTCCCTATGTATTAAAAGAAAAAGACGCCTATATGACGATGACAGATATGGTGCTTTTCCAAGCAGAAGGCAAGAATCCAATTGGTGTGCTACTCGTCGAGGCAACCGATACATGGACAGACTTTATGACTTCGGATTACGGGGAAAAGTTTGTCGAAACGCTTACAAAGGTTCTTCAGTTGATTAGAGAAAATTTTGAAGTAAAAGTGAATGAAGACCAATATAGAAAATTGTATAATATGACAGATTTATTTCATTCCACTATGGATATTGATTTGATTTTAGAAAATGTCTTAAAAAATATTAAGGATAATTTCCCGGAGTTTAATGTGGAGCTTATACTATCGAATGATCAAGACCGCCATACGACTATCGATATTAAGCTTTTTGATTACTTATCTGAAAGACCTGCGACTATTGAGGCTTTTGTCTCAGGAGAGCTGACAACGGAGCTTGCTAGTGATTTAAATTGTCGATTATTAAACGCCCCTATAAAAGGGAGACAAGCTATTTATGGTATTTTACAAGTAAGTGCACCTACAACATATCTTTTTTCAACGACTGAAAAAGACTTTGTACGAATGCTAGCACAAACATCAGGAAATGCGCTTGAAAATGCAAAATTATATCATCAATCACATCGCCTAGTAAGTGATTTACAGCTCATCAATGAAACATCGCATCGTTTAAATATGAGGATTGACATTCATGAAATGTTACTTTTTCTTCAAAAACAGTTAATGAAATCCTTTCAACCAATGGAAGTTTGTTTCGCTTTTAAATATAATGACACCTTTAAAGTGACGGATGCTAGTACGGCTTTATTCAATGTAGAAAAGGGCCAAACATATATAAAACATGTTGAACAACATTTTGAAAATACCAATGATCCACTATTTATTGCCGATTTCAGCCGATTAACCCCATATCAAATTGAATATCGTTCAATTATGGCAATCCCGATTTTAATGGAAGAAAAAATTAATGGCTTTAGTATTGTGTTACACAAGGAGCCATATTTCTTTTCATTTGACAGCTTTAAATTAATGCAATCATTAATCCATCACTCTTCTTTAGCAATTGCAAACTCAATATTACGAAATCAACTTCAGGAAATGGTAGATTTGGATCATTTGACGAAATTGTACGCAAGAAGTTATTTAGACCAGTATGTAGAAAAGTCACTTAAAAATGATCAATCAGGAATGTTCTTACTCATTGATATCGATAATTTCAAACGCATTAATGATACGTATGGTCACCAAATTGGTGATAAGATTCTTATGCAAATTGCATCCCGGTTAAAAGAAACAATTGGAACTCGTGGTATTTGTGCACGTTGGGGTGGAGAAGAAATGTCTGTGTATATTCCAAATATTGATGAGAAAGAAGCAATCGAATTAGCAGCAGCAATCGTTGCAGTAATTCCGAGTACAACAGATCCTCAGGTGACAATTTCAGCAGGTCTCATAACATGGGATGAACATTACCGTCCAGCGTTTCAATCTGTTTTCCTTCATGCAGATACAGCGCTTTATGAAGCGAAAAACAGTGGTAAAAATCGTTTTTGTATTCATGATCGATCCTATCTAACAAATTCATAATATAATAAAAGTAAACAGATGTTTTTGAAAATAAAACGTCGGCCTGATGCGCTGAAATGCCCTGAAATGACAATAAATCATTTCAGGGCATTTTTTTATCCCGCATTAACGCGCAGTAATACTCCCACCTCAAAATTCGGCAAAAGCAAAGAAGTTAGGTGGGAGATAAACTGCCCGTAAAAGCCCGATTTGTTCAACTAATAATCAGTGAGGGGATGAAGAAAACCCCCGCTGATTAAAGTTTCACTTTATAAATGGGGGACTAAGGTTTTTACGAATAGCTCTAACCCTTCTTGATCTTCCTTAGAAAAACGATTTACGATTGGACTGTCGATATCAAGAACACCGATGACCTGTTCTTCTTTTAACAAGGGAATAACGATTTCGGATCGGGACGCGGCATCACAGGCAATATGCCCTGGAAAATCATGTACGTCTTTTACCACTATTGTTTCTTCTTTGCCTACAGCTGTTCCACAAACGCCGCGTCCGATTGGTATTCTGACGCAGGCAGGTAAGCCCTGGAATGGCCCTAATACAAGTTCCTCCTCCTGTAATACATAAAAACCGACCCAGTTAATGTTTGGCAGAAATTGATTTAGTAATGCAGAGGCGTTACTTAAATTAGCAATGCGATCGCTCTCTCCTGTAAGCAGAGCATCTAACTGTTTTGCTAAAGTATTATATTGCTCGGCAATTGGCCCATCATAATTAATTTGTGTAAACATAAAAGCACCCCGTTTGAAAGTTATTTATTTTGGATATATAACATTATAGTGTTGATGTAAATCAGCAACAGTATGAGCATCTGAACCGAAAACAATGGGTAGCCCAATAGATTTACTATAATCAATAAAGGAAAATGGTGGATAAGGTTCCTGACAATATGTTTTACTTAAACCAGCGCTATTTAAATCTAGCTCATAGCTTTCTTCCTTCATTAAATCTAAAACTTCTCGAATCCGCGCAGAATCATCAATTTTCACCATATGAGCTAATTGAAATTTGTGAATAAGTGAAGGATGCCCAATGCGCTTAGGCTTGTATTGCCCTAAATCTGCTTTAATGGATTGTAGGACGGTATCATAATATAAATTATACACTTGTTCGATAGAGCCCACTTTTTTTGAAAAAGCCATAAAACTTTCTGGAGAAAAGTCAATGCATTCAAAGGTATTTTGCCATTGTAAAAAATGGACCGATAAAATAGAATCATTTAAAAAGTGTCCATATGTATTAAGAAATTGACGAGTTTCTTGTTCGAAGCCTTGAATATAGTCGACCTCTAGACCTATATGAATGCGGATGTCTTGTGCATACTCCTTTTGAAGGCGCTGTAAATCTTCAAAATAAGGCATTAAAAATTCTGGATTCATACCACTATCTTGCTGCGGTGTAGGATCAACAAAATTCAATGGTAATGGTGCATGTTCTGTAAAGGTGATATCTGTAAAGTTGTGGGAGATAGCTTTTTCAATATATTGCTTAAATGAATCAGAAGTACCGTGTGGACAATATGGACTATGAACATGGCCGTCATATTTCATAAAATAACCACTCCTTTAGCTATTGATAATAACACTTCTATTTGCGACAATTGTTCAAAAATTAAGTAGGTATTATTCTTGAAAGGCGTATATACACAAAAAACACTAAATTTTAGTACAAAAGGCGATAACATAGTATATAATAAATACAACTAGCCAATTCGTTTATTGTAGAATAGGAGGCTTACGATGGAGTATATCATCATTCCGGTTATCCTACTATTAATTTTAGCTATAGTAGGATTTATGATGCGACGAAAACATACAACAATCATTGCTAAACTTGAAAATGAAAAATCACAAATACAAAACAATCCCATAAATGAGGAAATTTCAAAAGTTAAATCTTTAAACATGAACGGTGAAACGGAAGAGATGTTTGAACGATGGCGTAATAGTTGGGATGAAGTCATCGATGTACATATGACAAAAATTGATTCACTTTTATTTGACGCAGAGGATCAAATCAATAGACTTCGTTTTAATAAAGCAACGTTAATTGAACGTGAGATAGAAGATTACATTCAAAAGTGTGAACAAAATAAAGATAAAATCTTAGAAGAACTAAATGAATTAATTGGCAGCGAAGAAAAAAATCGTATTGAAATTGAACAATTAAAAGAATACTATCGCTCTGCACGTAAAACATTGTTAGCGCACCAACATTCATTTGGCATAGCATTACCAGCTCTGGAGAAAAAGCTGGAGACGTTTGTTCAAATGTTTGAGGAATTCGATGTGCTTACTAGCGAAGGGAATTATTTACAGGCAAGAGAAATTGTTATTGGCTTAAACCAAGAGTCACAGCAGACATTTGAATACATAAATGATGTCCCAACAATTTTGACTGAATTGCAAGTAAAGCTACCAGGAGCGGTACAGGAATTACGTAGTGGCCAGCGGGAAATGGAAGAGCAATCCTATTATTTACAGCATTTAGAGCTAACTGTAGCGCTTGATAAATTTGAAGAAGAATTTACGACATTAAAAAATGAATTAGCAGAGCTTAACTTAACTGTTGTTAAACCGCGTGTTGCTGAAATAAATGAAGAGATTGATCATTATTACGATTTGCTTGAAAAAGAGGTTATTGCTAAAAATTATGTTGACCAAAATTGTGATCGTTTATTAAGCTCAATCACCAATGTTATTGGTTCAACAAGATTAGTAAGTGATGAAGCAACCTTTGTGCAGCAAAGCTATCGTTTAAATGAGAAAGATGCAGAAATACCAAAAGCTGCATTAAAGCAATTAGAGGCTTTACAACGTCGCTATGACTTATTGGCGATGCGTGTTAGAGAGGAAAAATCTGCATACTCAAGTTTGCAGGAAGAATTGATTGAAATTAACGAGGAGCTTGAAGGTATTCATGAGGAGCAAGGCCATTTGTCAAATACGATGAAGAAGCTACGAATTGATGAAAACAAGGCTCGCACGCAAGTAGAAAACTTAAAGAAAACATTACAAGAAACAGATCGTCTATTGAATAAGGCTAATATTCCAGGTATTCCTGAAGAGATGGATGCCCGTCTAGATGAGGCAGCAGAGCATATTTATGTAGTAATGCAAAGCCTGCAAGAGGTACCTCTCAACATGGGAACAGTTCATAATAATTTAAATGCTGCAACACTTTGTGTAGAGGATGTAAAAGCGAAGGCACATGAATTGATTGAAAATGTAATGCTAATTGAACGTATTATTCAGTATGGTAATCGTCATCGTGCAACAAATCCAAAATTGCATACTCGTTTAAAAGAAGCAGAAAAATCCTTCAATCAATTCCGCTATTCCAAGGCATTAGAAGAGGCTGGAACGGCAGTTGAAGAAATGGAGCCAGGAGCTTTAAAGCGAATTCAAGAACTTGTAGCAGAAGAAACAATAACAAATTAGTCAAGTATAATAAAAAATTACATCAGCTGTCTAAAAGGTATAGTTATTACTTTTTAGACAGCTTTATTATTAAAAGGCCAATTTGTTTGGGGTATTCATACGATTTTTCGGACGTTTGCGTGTGCTCTTAGACATAAAAGTGACCGGAAGCTTCACATTATGCCTCATCCCAATTTTTGTTTAGAAACGATGAAAAATAGAGGTGTTCATAGTGCAATTTTATATTAAGGAAATGAATGAAGTTTATGCGACGGACATTTTGAATTGGAAGTATGAAGAACCATATGTTTTTTATAACAATGAACTATGCGAAGAATCTCTAAATGAATTTCTTGAAAATCCGTACTATTCAATTGTCAATGAAAAAGAAGAGCTAGTCGGTTTTTTCTGTACAGGAACATCTGCACAAGTACCTAAAGGACATGACTATGGTGCGTATTTAAACGAGTGCATTGATGTTGGGATAGGGATGAAGCCTGAGCTAACAGGAAAAGGTTATGGTTCAGAATTTTTTTTATTTATCTTAAATCAGCTACAACAAGAAAATCATAGTCCTATTCGTTTAACAGTAGCTACATTTAATACAAGAGCAATTCATCTATATGAAAAATTAGGCTTTGAAAAAGTCATGGAATTCACAGCTTCAACTGAATTTATAACAATGAAGAAAGATTAAAAATAAGCGTGTTGACTAGGGTTTATAGTGGTGAAATTCGCCTTCAATACGGTGTTGAAATATAGTTTAAATATGGTCGCTGAAAGTTGAGGATGGCATTTATTTAAAGCATATTTCATGTATATAAGTTGATTGGAGTGGAGGTTGGACGCCCCCCAGGAAAGCGCCCAGCCGGAACGGAAATCATCAACCTCACGTTATAGTAATAAGCCTAACAATGCAAAACCCAAATTTTTATACTCAGGAAACGTTCATAGTAAATTTTAATATGCCACTCTATAATGGGTGGTTTTGCACATTAAAAGCAAACGAATGAGTGATTAAATTAGGATAATTGTTAAAGTTAGTAGTCAATTGCTGAAGATTGCGTTATGATAAATACCGTTAAATCAACGTTTTGAAAGTGTGTGAATATTAATGGAAGTTAATACAATCTATTTAGACAACAGTGCAACAACAAAACCTTTAAAAGAGGTTATGCAAGCATTTATGGTAGTGAATGAGCAGTATTATGCCAATCCTGCTTCCATTCATGCAATGGGTGTTGAATCAAACGACTTGTTAAAGCGTGCACGTGAGCAAGTAGCAGATATTTTGCAGACAGAAGCAAAAAATGTGCTATTTACATCAGGTGGTACTGAATCCAATAACACGGCTATATTTGGTTTAGCACGTAGCAATACACATAAAGGAAATCATATTTTAACAACTGAAATTGAGCATCCATCTGTTCTAGAATCTGTTAAGCAACTTGAGCAAGAGGGTTTTGACGTAGAATACTTGCAAGTAGACAAAAATGGAGTTGTTTCTTTAGAGGAGCTGCGCACAAAAGTGCGCATCGATACAATTTTAGTAAGTATGATGCATGTAAATAATGAAATGGGTGCTATCCAACCAATTTTTGAAGCTGCAAAAATTATTCATGAATCGAGTCGAGCAGCTTTTCACGTTGATGCTGTACAAAGCTTTGGAAAGTTACCGATATCATTTAACGATGATGAGGGACCAGACTGTATTTCAATTTCTGGCCATAAAATTCACGGCTTTAAAGGTTCAGGTGTACTAGCATTTCGTAAAAAAATGAAATGGCAACCGTATGCACTTGGTGGAGGACAGGAGTTTGGTTTACGTAGTGGAACGGTAGCTGTACCGCAAGCCGTAGCCTTATCCAAAGCAGCCCGAATAGCAGTCGAGACGATGAATGATCGTGCGAAAAAATACCATCAATGGAATGAAGAAATATGCACGCAACTACGTGGATATGGGGATGCAGTGCATATTTTATCAACCCCACAAGGAGCGTCGCATATTTTATCTTTTAGTATTCGCGACTTAAAAGGTGAAGTCATTATCAATGCATTGCAAAAACGCAATGTAATTGTCTCGACATCGAGTGCTTGCTCATCGAAACAGACAAAAACAAGCCATGTTGTTGAAGCTCTAAATATTGATGAGCACTTTAAAAAGGGTGTTATTCGTATAAGTTTTGGCGCGCATGTAACAAATGAAGATATAGTAAAGTTTAAACAAGTATTAGATGAAGTATTGATGGAACTTAAAGGAGAATTTAAATCATGATTTGGAAAGAAATTTTAATTCGATATGGAGAGCTTTCTACAAAAGGTCGCAACAAGATGGATTTTATTCGTCGCTTACGAGAGAACATTCGTCATGCGTTTGCGGATTTAGGACATTTACACATTCGCACAGAGCGCGATCGTATGTTTATCGCCATTCAAAATGAAACACAAATGGACGTGCTATTAAAAGGATTACCTAAAATTTTTGGTATCCAATCATTTAGTCCAGTAGCAGCATGTGAAAAAGACATCGAGGCTATGAAAAAACTGGCAATAACAATTATGGATACATTTAAAAATGAGCAGCTTACTTTTAAAGTAGAAGTAAAGCGCACAGATAAAACATTTCCGTTAGAATCACATGCCATTCAACGCGAAATTGGCGGTTATGTATTACCACAATATCAAAATTTATCAGTAAAGGTGAAGAAGCCTGATATCGAACTTCGTGTAGAGGTGCGTCATGATGCAACATATATGATGGCACAAGTTATACCGGGTGCAGGTGGAATGCCTGTAGGCTCTAATGGTAAATCTTTATTAATGCTTTCTGGTGGTATAGATAGTCCTGTTGCTGGTTATTTAATGATGAAACGTGGAGTGCGCTTAGAAGCGATTCACTTCTTTAGCCCACCGTATACAAGCCAAAATTCATTGGAAAAAGTAAAGGTGCTTGCTAATGAATTAACGAAATTTGGAGCTAGTATACGTTTACATGTAATTCCTTTCACTGAAATTCAAGTTCTTATTAAAGAAAAAGTACCTTCTAATGTATCGATGACAACAACTCGTCGTATGATGCTAAAAGTTGCTGACAAAGTACGTGAAGAAATTGGTGCACTAGCTATTGTTACAGGTGAAAGTCTTGGACAAGTAGCAAGTCAAACTCTTGAAAGTCTAACAGCTATTAATGCCGTAACTAATACACCAATTTTACGTCCATTAATCTCATCAGATAAATTAGAAATTATCGATATTGCAGAGAAAATAGGCACATACGAAACGTCTATCCAGCCATTTGAAGATTGCTGTACAATTTTTACTCCAGCAAGTCCAAAAACAAAGCCAAAGCTTGAAAAGGTTGAGCATTATGAAAGCTTCTCGGATTTTGATGAACTAATCGAACGAGCAGTGAAAAACCGTGAAGTCTATATTTTCCCGAAAAAAGAGCAAGAAGCCGATAAATTTGCAGATCTTCTATAGAAGAAACTTGTGATTTCTTAAGCTAACGAGCCGACTCAAAAGTCTTGAGTCGGCCTTTTTTATTCATTTCCTTTGCAGGTACAATTTACCGATAAAATTTTCGTATTAAAAATCTAATATCGCACATTCTATATTCACAAGGAGGTGAGACACATGGCGAACAACACAAACCGCAGTTCAAACCAGCTTGCAGTACCTGGTGTACAACAAGCGCTAGATCAAATGAAATACGAAATTGCACAAGAATTTGGTGTTCAATTAGGAGCTGACGCTTCAGCTCGTGCTAACGGTTCCGTTGGCGGTGAAATCACTAAACGTCTTGTACAAATGGCAGAATCTCAATTAAAAGGCATGCCAAACAGCAACCAATAATTGCTTAATCAGCAATTATAAAATTAAAACCAGTGACCGTAAAAGGCACTGGTTTTAGTTTGTTTAAATTGTTTATTTTTTATCCCGTATTAACGGGCAGTAATTTATCTATATCAAAAGAGAAGAGTCAGGTCCTCCCATTTCAATTCAATGAGAGCAAAGAAAATAGGTGGGGCTAACTGCCCGTAAAAACCCGATTGGTGAAGATTAATAATCAGTGGGGTAAAGACCTCCCACTGATTAAAGTTCCACTTTATCCCGTATTAACGGGCAGTAATTTCTATATCAAAAGGAAGCGTCAGGTCTTACCATTTCAATTCAATGAGAGCAAAGAAATAGGTGGGGCTAACTGCCCGTAAAAACCCGATTGGTGAAGACTAATAATCAGTGGGGTAAAGACCTCCCACTGATTAAAGTTTCACTTTATCCCGTATTAACGGGCAGTAATTTCTATATCAAAAGAGAAGCGTCAGGTCTTACCATTTCAATTCAATGAGAGCAAAGAAATAGGTGGGGCTAACTGCCCGTAAAAACCCGATTGGTGAAGACTAATAATCAG
>NZ_JBNNVG010000053.1:17067-19699 GCF_050280425.1 Lysinibacillus sp. NPDC093190
GTGGGGTAAAGACCTCCCACTGATTAAAGTTTTACTTTATCCTACAAATGATTTAAATGTAGAGACTGTTTTAGAAATATCCTCACTTTCGCAAATGGCAGAGATAACTGCTATTCCATCTGCACCTGCTTTAAATACCGTATGTGCATTCGAGCAATTTATGCCTCCGATGGCAACGATAGGGAGCTCCGGATATTGTCTCCGAACTTGCTGTAAAAAATCAGTTCCACTAGGTGGTTTGGCGTCGCTTTTAGAAGTGGTTGAAAAAATCGGACCAATTCCTACATAGTCAGCACCGTATTGGAGAGCAGTTTGTAATTCAGCTTGTGAGTGAACAGAAACACCTAGAATCATGTTGCCAATTTTTTCACGTACCTTCGACACAGGAAAATCCTCTTGTCCAATATGAACACCATCCGCTCTAAGTTTTATAGCTAGCTCTAAATCATCGTTGACGATAAACGGAACATTATACTGCTGACAGAGCTTTTGACATTTCTGAGCAAAATTTTCATAGGCTTCCCCAATAAGTGCATTTGGCCCTTTTTCACGGTATTGAAACATGGAAACTCCAGATTGGAGAGCTTTCTCTAAAACGTTTATTGGCTCCTGGTTTAAAACATTACCTGTACCCATAATAAAATAAAGCTGTAGATCGTCACGTTTCATGAATGATCACCTCGCAAGAATCCTTATAATTTTGATAGGCAAAATGATTTGTTGGACCATGGCCATTACCAATAAATAAATCATGCGTTATTGCTAATTGAATAAATTTTTTAGCTTCCTCAATCGCTTCTTCTAAAGGTAGTCCACGACCAAGAAAAGCAGTTAATGCAGCGGAAAACGTACAGCCTGTCCCATGCGTATTTTTTGTTGCAATACGTGTAGACTGCATGGAAAATGACCGACCGTCTTGAAAAAATACATAATCAGTAGCATAACATTTATCTTCTAAATGACCGCCTTTAATAATGACACATTGAACGCCCATTTGTAATAAGACTTGAGCTGCTTCTTTAATATCTACGAAAGAATTGATTTTCCTTCCAGAAAGGGTTTCAGCCTCAGGAATGTTCGGAGTTACAATTGTTGCTAAAGGTAGCAAATAACTACGTAATGCCTCAATTGCTTCTTGCTGTAATAAGTTTTCGCCACCTTTTGCAATCATGACAGGATCTACAATAAGCGGAATTTTCACTTCAGCTAAAATCTGTGCAATTGATTGGATTATTTCGGAGGAAAACAGCATTCCTGTTTTAACAGCACTAATTGAAAAATCTTCGACTAGCGCTATAAGTTGTTTTTCAACAAAACTAACTTCAATTGGTAAGACATCCGATACACCAAGTGTGTTTTGGGCCGTTAAAGCTGTAATAACAGACGTTCCAAACACCTTTAATTCCTGAAATGTTTTTAAATCAGCCTGTATACCTGCACCGCCACCACTATCTGAACCAGCAATTGTCGTTACAATATGCATCATTCTTCACCACCCTTGGAAAGGCGATGTAATTCATTCAATACTGCAATTTGAAAATCGCCAATATATTGAGTTGAAGAAGCGGCTCGCTCTGCCACTTTTTTATAAAGCGATAAAGTTTCTATTAATTGGTCAAATGGTTTATTTCCTGAAGCGTAGGAGGCACAACAAATTGCACTTAATAAGCAACCTGTTCCGGTGATTTCTGTCATTTGAGAATTTCCACCTGTAACCCATTGCTGATGTTCGCCATCAGTAATAAAATCCTTTTCACCGGTCACAATCACAATACAATTGTAGAGTTGAGCTACTTGCTGTGCCTCAAGTTCTAAAGAAATGGAACCACTACCACTATCTACGCCTTTTGGTTGCCATTCTACATTGGCAATAGCTGCAAGCTCTCCAATATTACAACGAATAGCCGCAAATTTTATTTCCTCTAGTAATTGTTGTACCGTTTGTTTCCGGTATGTTGTTGCACCTGCAGCAACAGGATCTAAAATAACGGGAATGCCAAGAGCATTTGCTTTTTTCCCTGCAAGTAACATTGATTCTTTCATTCGTTCATTAAGAGTACCAATATTTATCAATAAACCTGAGGCAATTGCGACCATTTCTTCAACCTCATGACTGTCATCAGCCATGACTGGAGAAGCACCTATTGCTAATAAGCCATTTGCTTGAAAATTAGCCACAACATAATTAGTAATGCAATGAATAAGTGGATTTTGTTTATGGATCGTTTGAAAAATCAATTTAAGTCCTCCTTGTTGGATGGACGTAAGCGTGCAAAAAAGGCCCTTTTTCGTGTAAAAAAACACGTAAAAGAGCCTTTCATCAGTAATTAGATGTGTATTGCTCCCTACGTCAGTATTAACTAACAGGTTCAAAGGGTCAGGTTTTACCTTCTCAACTCTAAATGAGTCCCCCTGCAATCTTGCTTTTAGTTGTCCAAAATGTACCATATTATTCATTCGTGTTCAATAGGGAATTTTTATCTGTGTGAAAACGAAGCGACAGCAACAAATGTTTTCTGTGCGAAAGCGAAGCGACGGCAACAAATGTTTTCTGTGCGAAAGCGAAGCGACAGCAACAAATGTTTTCTGTGCGAAAGCGAAGCGACAGCAACAAATGTTTTCTGTGCGAAAG
>NZ_JBNNVG010000054.1:0-15481 GCF_050280425.1 Lysinibacillus sp. NPDC093190
TTTGATGTCCAAAATTTTGTTTCGTTCACCAACTCAAGGTTAGCTACTTAAAACTTTATTGATTACGTTTTGCTTGTTCAGTTTTCAAGGTTCATGTTGTTATCTTGTAGTGACAACTTTCTATATCATACGACATAAAAATTTGAATGTCAACAAGTTTTTGAAAAAGTTTTTTTGGAGCGGGTGATGAGAATCGAACTCACGACATCAGCTTGGAAGGCTGAGGTTTTACCATTAAACTACACCCGCGAAATAAATAATTTTTATTTAAAATGGCGCGCCCGACAGGAGTCGAACCCATAACCTTCTGATCCGTAGTCAGACGCTCTATCCAATTGAGCTACGGGCGCATATTGTATATATTCATAAATTGACTTGGTGCGGCCGAGAGGACTTGAACCTCCACGGGGTTGCCCCCACTAGGCCCTCAACCTAGCGCGTCTGCCATTCCGCCACGACCGCATTCAATTAGGAACTTTCTTATTATACTATGATAATCTAGGAAGTCAACCTTTTTTTCTTATAAAAGATGAGCCATGAAGGACTCGAACCTTCGACCCTCTGATTAAAAGTCAGATGCTCTACCAACTGAGCTAATGGCTCCTATTAAGAAATGAATGGCTGGGGTACTAGGATTCGAACCTAGGCATGACGGAATCAAAATCCGTTGCCTTACCGCTTGGCTATACCCCAATAAGTGGCGGTCCCGACCGGGATCGAACCGGCGATCTCCTGCGTGACAGGCAGGCATGTTAACCGCTACACCACGGGACCAATGTTATATATTTTTATGAATTAAACTAATGAAATGACCCCTACGGGATTCGAACCCGTGTTACCGCCGTGAAAGGGCGGTGTCTTAACCACTTGACCAAGGGGCCATGGCTCCGAAGGCAGGACTCGAACCTGCGACAACCTGATTAACAGTCAGGTGCTACTACCAACTGAGCTACTTCGGAATAATCCATATGTTTTGTCGTCGTTATCTTGTCGACTTTTACTATTATAGGGACATCTTCAATAAACGTCAACCTTTTTTATTAAGTTTTTTTATTCTACTAGTTTTAAACGTCCTAAACACTTGCTACAGCAGTATTTCCCCACATTCATTCTAATTTTTCTTACATATAAATGTTGGCATTTTACACATGTATATGTATAAAGTCGACGTCGTTTTTTCTGAGATGTCTTAGGGGCTTGTAATAATGAGCAAAAACGAGGAGCATTCACTTTTACTAATAGCTCTCGAAAATCTTTGTCTCGATGCTGATACCCCTTGCCTTCCAAATGTAAATGATAATGACATAATTCGTGTCGAACGATCCCTTCAACTTCGCTAATACCATACAATTCATAAGCTTTTGGATTAACTTCAATATTGTGTGATTGTAAAAGATAACGCCCACCTGTCGAACGTAGCCTTGAATTAAAATATGCTTGATGCATAAATGGCTTCCGGAAACTTTCTAATGATATTCGACTAACAAGATTTTGTAGTTCCTCATTGTTCATAATCTATATCACCTCTAACAACAAGAATACCACACTGCGTAGTATAGACAGTGTGGTATAAATTTATCCCGCAAATCAGTGGGGATTAAGAAAACCCTCACTTGATTAAAGTTTCACTTACGCTTCGATAGTTTGATCTTTAGGAGGTAGCATTGTTAATGAAATGCGCCCTTTATTGACATCTATTTGTTCTACCCAAACCGTTACAATGTCACCTAGAGCAACAACCTCTAATGGATGTTTTATACGTCTTTTTTGTAATTTAGAAATATGCACAAGCCCGTCCTGCTTCACTCCAATATCTACAAATGCTCCGAAATCAACTACGTTTCTCACTGTACCTTGCAATTCCATCCCAACTTGTAAATCTTCCATTTTTAATACATCTGTTTTCAGCAGAGGCTGAGGGAATGCATCACGTGGATCGCGACTTGGTTTCATTAATGTATCCACAATATCATGTATTGTGACAACTCCAATATCTAAAACTTCACTTAATTTTTCTACATCTAGTTTTGCAATGGCTTCCTCTGCCTTCTGTGACCCAAGCTCTTTTTTATCAATTTGTACTACCTCTAAAATACGCTCTGCTACATTATAGCTTTCAGGGTGAATGCCCGTAGCGTCAAATGCATTTTTTGCTCCAGGAACACGTAGGAAACCAATTGCTTGTTCATACGTTTTGGCACCAAGGCGTGGGATTTTCTTTAGTTGAGCACGTGTAGTAAATTGTCCACTTTCCTCACGCACCTTCACAATATTCTCCGCAACCGTTTTAGATAATCCAGAAACGTATTGTAGTAGCGAAGATGAGGCTGTATTAACATCAACACCAACTTGGTTAACAGCTGTCTCTACTATAAATGTTAAAGACTCAGTCAATTTCTTTTGAGAGACATCATGCTGATACTGACCTACTCCAACTGCTTTTGGCTCAATTTTCACTAACTCCGACAACGGATCTTGCAAACGACGCGCAATAGAAATGGCACTACGCTGTTCTACCTGTAAATCAGGAAACTCTGTACGGGCAATTTCAGACGCTGAATAAACAGATGCCCCTGCTTCATTGACAATAACATAGGCTGTATCAGTTTCAAGCTCATTCAATACATCTGCAATAAATTG
This sequence comes from Lysinibacillus sp. NPDC093190, assembly GCF_050280425.1. NCBI lineage: Bacteria > Bacillati > Bacillota > Bacilli > Caryophanales > Bacillaceae > Lysinibacillus > Lysinibacillus sp. NPDC093190. The sequence goes on from NZ_JBNNVG010000054.1 coordinate 2,641, forward strand.
CTCTGTTTCGCGTGAGGCCGTTCCATTACCAATAGCAATGATAGTAATTGGGTATTTTGCTAAGATCTTTTTCACAATTGCTTTTGATTTAGCTACATCTGGTTTTGGAGGATGTGGATAAATGGCTGTAACCTCTAGCATTTTCCCTGTTTCATCTACAACAGCTAGCTTACAGCCTGTACGGTACGCCGGATCAACACCTAATACAAACTTCCCTTTCATCGGAGGCTGTAATAAAAGATTACGTAAATTCTCAGAGAAAATGTGGATAGCCTGTGCCTCTGCCTTTTCTGTAAGTTCATTTCGTAACTCTCGTTCTATAGAAGGCTGAATTAGACGTTTGTACGAATCCTCTATCGCAAGCTTCACCTCGGCAATTGCTGGAGAGGAACCTGTAGCAGGAATCCATTCCTTCCACATAATCATCAGTACACGATCTATTGGTACATGAATGGCCACTTTTAAGATTTCCTCTTTCTCACCACGATTTACAGCTAAAATACGGTGTGGGACTATACGATTTACAGGCTCTTCATATTCGTAATACATTTCGAAAACGTTTTTATCGTCTGCCTCTGCATTCTTTACACTTGTTACGAGCACTCCGTCTTTCCAGGAATACGTACGTATTTTTTCACGAATTGCCGCGTCATCAGCAAAGCGCTCTGCCAAAATATCTCGAGCCCCAGCTAATGCCTCCTCTATATTAGCAACTTTCTCCTCATCTATGAAAGCCATTGCTAATTGTTCTAAAGCATCACTACGATACTCTAATAGAAGATCCGCAAGAGGTTCTAACCCTTTTTCTTTCGCTATTGTCGCCTTTGTTCGGCGTTTTTGTTTATAAGGTCGATATAAATCCTCTACACGCTGTAACACAGTTGCTGCTTGAATAGCTTTTTCTAATTCAGGTGTTAGTTTATCTTGTTCCTGAATTAATCGTATAACCTCTTCTTTACGTTGTTCAAGCTGCTGTATGTAGTGATAACGATCCTCTACAGCTTTAATCTGTACCTCATCAAGGGACCCAGTAGCTTCTTTACGATAACGTGCAATGAATGGCACGGTATTTCCTTCTTCTAATAATTTAATAACAGCCTCTGCTTGACCTGGCTTAATAGCTACATCCTTTGCAATGAGCTGTAACATTTGCTTTTGTTCCACATCATCACTACCTTTTTTCTTTTCATTTTACCATTACACTTTACTAAAAATGCAAAAAAATAGTCTACTCTGAAAGAAGAGTAAACTATTTGATTAAATTAAGAGGGGCTGTTTTCGCTAACACTTCCTACTAGGGCTCATGCTCTTGCGTGTACCTGCGATAGCAATAGGAGTCCGCGTAAAAATTTAAGCAACCTATATTTATTTTTAGGACAGCCCCCTAAAATTTTAGAGCGAAACACCTTCACTTACTAAGATAGATTCCTGTAATTTTTTTATTGCCTTCCTTTGTATTCTTGATACATGCATTTGAGAAATCCCTAATCGTTCCCCAACTTCTTTTTGAGTGAGTTGTTCTAAATATGTAAGCTGAATTATTTCTCTTTCTCTCTCATCTAAAATACTCATAGCGTCAGATACAATCATTCTTTTATTGGTCATTTCAAAGCCGTCATCTTCTTTACCCATAATATCAAATAACGTTACTGTGCTACCGTCAGAATTTGACTCTATTGAATGATCCATAGAAAGAGCATGGTAACTACGGCTCACCTCCATAGCCTCTAAAACTTCTTCTTCTTCCACTTCTAATTGATCTGCGATTTCTATAATAGAGGGAGAACGCTGCAACTCAATTGTCAACGCTTCCACTGTTGTTTTAATGCGCGGCCCTAATTCTTTTATCCGTCTTGGTACATGAACATCCCACGTTTTATCACGTAAAAAGCGTTTTATTTCTCCAACAATTGTTGGTACAGCAAATGCTTCAAAACTACGACCAACATCAGGGTTAAAACGTCTTATTGCACCTAGCAACCCGAGCATACCTACTTGAGTAATATCATCATAATGAGATTTACCATTCGAATATTTGCGTGCAATGGACTCAACTAAATATCGATAATGCATCACTAAATTTGTTTGTGCTTCATCATCCTCTGTTGATTGGTACAATGCAATCCACCTTAGTATATCTTCCTTGGACGAAGTTTTATGTGGTGATTCTTTCGACATTTTTTTCCACCCGCTCTCTAGCGACATACTTTGTCATAAAAACAGTTACGCCACCATCGTTATTTATCATCACCTCATCCATCAAAGTTTCCATTAAATAAAGCCCTAAACCACCTTCACGTAGACCCGCTATACCCTCTTCAGGATGATATGGACCAATTTTCGACTTTATTTCCTCAAAATTAAAACTATTGCCGTAATCTGCAATCATCATTTCTATTTTATTTTCATATAAAGCGCAACCAATGACGATTTCTCCTTCTTCTTCGTCCTTATACGCATGATGTACAACATTCGTTACCGCTTCACTTGCTGCAATTTTTATATCCTCAATATCATCATAATTAAATCCAACCCGACTAGCTAAGCCAGAAACCGTCAATCGAATCACACTGACAAATTGCGGTTTTGCAGGAACCCTTATCTCAATATAATCAAATTCCTTCATTTTCGTAATCCACCTTTTTATCAGTTTCAATATCCATTAAATCGCTTAAACCAGTAATTTCAAACAACCTTTGTAATCTATTCGACAAACCTACAAGTTTAACCTTACCATTTTCACGTAACGTTCTTTTATAAAAGGCTACAAAAATACCTAACCCTGTACTATCCATATAATTAACTTTTGATAAATTAAGCACTATTTCTAATCCTTGAGTAATTTTCACTGCCTCTAATTCCTCCCTAAGACCTGAAGCAGTAAAAGTATCTATTTCACCCTCAATAAATCCATATAGTTTATTATCAAGTTCTTTAAAGTGTATCGCCATGTCCATACAGCACACCTCCACCTATTTTTTAGACTTTTTTTCTATTCCCGTAATTACAAAAATTCAAACCGAAATAACTATTTTTTTATAATTGTAACTGTAAAATCATCTGATAGTTTAAAATCCTGTATTTTTTCAATTTGCTTATAAAGAAGATTACATAATTGTTGAGCTGATAAGTATTTATTTTCCAATATTAATGATGTAATGACCTCTCGTGAATTCAATTCATCATGCGATCTGAATTCAGTAACACCATCCGTCATTATTATGACGATATCGTTTTCTTCCAAAGCAATTTCATTATACGAATATTTCGTTTCTGGTAACACCCCTAGTAATAATCCTGTCGATTCCAACTGGAAAAATTTATCATGTTTAGCACTATAATGGAGAGCTGGCTCGTGACCTGCAGACGCATAAGAAAAAATACTTTTCCGCGTATCCAAGCAACCGTAAAACATAGAAACAAACATACTGTCGTCTACACTCTTTTCAATTACTCGATTGATGACCTCTAATACATACGAAGGATCTTTATATGCATATTCTAACGTTTCAAGGCCATATTTCACCATAGACATACATAATGCAGCTGGCACACCTTTACCTACCACATCTGTCACAGCTACACTCAAATAATCCTCTCGATTATATAAAAAATGTACATAATCTCCATTCATCTTCCGGATTGGGATAGATATCATTCCTATATCAATACTTGAAAGTTGTGGTACGTCTGTTTTAAGTAATGTTTCCTGAATGTTTGTAGCGATTTTCATTTCCATTTCGTACTCAGCTTGTTTTTGTAATAAACTTTGGTGCTCCCTATGGGCCATTCCATAATGCACCATAACTTCGATAAGAAAATCATATGCAAGCTGTTCTTCACTCATTCTACGTGGAAATAGTTTCTCAACTGCGTTTTTATGAATACTTACAACATCCTCTGGAGATATATTCTTTTGGATTAACTGGCGAGTGAAATTTTGAGCAATATACAAATTCTTTTCAGTTTGATCGGCCATATAATCTGACAAAATCTTTTTATATTGAGATTCTAATCGTTCCAACAAAATTCCACATCCTAACGCAGCCACTTTTCAGCCCTTATCATTGTTCCTTCTCCAATAACCGAGTGAATAACCATACTGTCCATCAGCCGATTAACACCTGGTAAACCTGCACCAAGCCCTCCTGAAGTGGAGTAGCCATCCTCCATCACTTTCCGAACATCTTCTATTCCTGGACCTTGATCAGTTGCAATAACAATTATTTTCTTCTCAGTGTCTGTCTCAACTTTTTCAACTTCAATGACACCTAACCTTGCATATAAATATATATTTCGAGCTAGTTCACTTATAGCTGTGGTAATTCGAGCCTGATCAACAGTGTCAAATCCAAGTGCCTTTGCTTCGTTACGCCCCAGTTGTCTTGCTGCTACTATATCCCACTCAGTAATAATTTCAACCGAAGACTTTATTGTCACTGCTGTCCCCCCAATTCCTTTCGGAGTTATACTCTTACACTTTTTTTCGACCTACTTAACTAAATACTTTAAATAATTTAATAATCTTATCAATTTCACCTTGGCGTAATCATTGTTGACGCTTCGCAAACCCCTGTTGTGTTGTTGAATGAGGATAAAATGTATACCTTCTTAAACCTCTCGATATTTTTTCAAAAATCTATTCTAAATGTAGATTTCGAGTATATCTTAAATCTATTAATACCATTTTTGAATAGTGATTTCAATTTATGGTAATGGAGTATTTAAGAATAAAATATCAATTTCGCCTTGGCGTAATTGCGTCTGGATTTTGAATTGTGCCAGCACAATTCATTCCTTTGAAAACCCGTGACATCCGCCGGAGGCTTTGGGCTAACAGATGTTTTTTGCGCGAAAGCGTAGTGCTAACGCAGCGGCAGCAACGTGTTTTGTCTGTGCGAAAGCGAAGCGACAGCAAAAGGGTTTCATCTGCGCGAAAGCGTAGCGGCAGCGGCAACAGCATGATGTTGGTCACTCAGTCGTTGCCACAGGACGTGGCATTCTTAGACTGAGTTCCTCTATTTCAGTAGGTGTTTGGACACCTACTAAATGAAGATAAAAAAGCATCGAGATGAAAATTCATCTCGATGCCTCTATACACATATGTATATCAAAATTTAACAAGCCCTAAACTAATCATCAATGCACCATCAACTTTCTCCATCAACGCATGGTCAAGTTGCGTAATACGATCTGTCAATCTTGACTTATCAATCGTCCGCACCTGCTCGAGCAGAATAACCGAGTCACGTTCAAAACCATACTTTTCAGCATTGATTTCGACGTGCGTCGGCAACTTTGCTTTTTGAATCTGTGCGGTAATAGCTGCGATGATGACAGTCGGACTAAATCGATTGCCAATATCATTTTGAATAATCAGCACCGGCCTAGTGCCCCCTTGCTCGGACCCAACTACCGGCGATAAATCTGCAAAAAAAACGTCACCACGTTTTACATTCAAAGTGTCATCCCCCGCTAACGAGACGCTCCACTGTATGTTGTGCTTCATATTCCGCATGCAAGCATTCACTTGCAATACTCAGATTAATATGAGACATTTCAACATATCCTTTCATCATAGCTTCCCGTATTTGATTTGGTTGCTCCTGCATTAAAACTTTGCGCGACAAAATACGCGCAATAGATTCACTTTCAATTACTTCCTTTGTTTGTAGAAATAGTCTGTCTTGAACAGCAATTGTAGCTTCTCTTAACTTTTTCTCGTACACAGCAAGCACCTCCAACGGAACCATCCACTTTTCATTACTCCCCATTCTACCATTGAAAGATATTGTTGAAAAGACACGAAATGACAAAATATCTGACAATTTAAAGTCCAAGTTGTAAAAATATGTAGGTTGTCGAAGGTATATGCCGATTCATTCACCTTGTAATATGTCACAAATTATGAATGACTCAGCTTCTCGGTAATCTAACATGGTTTTCAGTAGTTGTTATTCACCAAGTTGCTTAGTTGCTTTAGTATAGTATTCATTTTGTCCAAAAATGTTGCAGCTATTTAAGATCGCCTATACAAAATTCTTGAAGTAACATCTTCTAGGTTGAATTTAAAATCAAATGTATAATCTAGGAACTCTCGCTGTAATAATGCATGGTACTTCATAATTAATGGTTTCAAGCTTTGCTGCCCATTCATTCATTGAAATAACATTCTGTCCTTGACGACCAATGAGTGTTACTTTCTCACCTATAGCATATGCTTTTGGCAAGGCAACCATACATTGGTCCATACAAATTCGTCCAACAATCGGCATTCTTTGACCATCAATAAGTACTTCTTGTCCACCTAATTTGCGAATTACTCCATCAGCATAGCCTACTGGTACCGTTCCTATCCACATTTCCGAAGAGGCCACAAAAGTAGCTCCATAGCCTACTGAATCACCTGCTTGTAACTGTTTCACATGAACAAGCTCACTTTCAAGCGAAAACGCTGGCTGTAACGGAAATGGTAAAATACCTTCTACATAAGAAGATGGTGATAATCCATACATCGAAATACCATATCTAACGGCATCAAATTGTAAATGCGCATCTTTTACTAAAGATGTAGCCGTGTTTGATGCATGAACAAGTCTAGGTTTTTCAGGCAATGCAGTTACACATCTCTCAAAAAGTTGTACCTGTCTATCGAAGTATGATGTATCCTCTTCATCCGCAGTCGCAAAATGTGTAAATATCCCATCAAGCTCCACATTCACTGTATTCTGTATAGTTTGATATAGATCCAATAATTCTTGTTCTGTACGAACGCCAATTCTGCCCATTCCGCTATCTACTTTTATATGTAGTCGTAAAGGATTTGTTTCATTGGCTATGAACGGAGCCGTTTGCTGTACCCATTCACTTGCAAATGCCGTAAGGATTATGCGCTGTTGTGCAGCATATGGTACAAACGAAACTGGAGAGGCACCTAATATTAGTATGTCTGGCTCTTCAAAATGTGCTCGAATATGTAATGCTTCATCTGGCGTTGCCACAGCAAGCATTGTTGCCCCTGCCTCAAGTGCTGCTTTTGCAACGGCTACATCTCCATGACCGTAGGCATTTGCCTTTACGACAGCAATAATTTGAACATTAGGTCGAAGTAACTTTTTCAAATTATTTACGTTTTGTTGAATTGCTTGTAAGTCTACAATTGCTTTAGTTGGTCTAAAATATTGCTGTATCTTCATTAGAATACCCTCTTTATTTTTTATTAAAACATTATGTATCGATCAAATTGCTTTTTATTACTGTTTTTACATAATCTGTTCTATTTTAGACTAATTTTCTACATAACTTTTATCATATATGACTTAACACTTTCTAAACAGTGTTAATTTTCATCAAAACTGCACTATTTTACTTAGCAAGCTACAGCTTTCCATATAGAAAGCTGTAGCTAGAAAAATTATTTCATACTACCTATCGTCATAGAAGTGGCAACTTCCACCATTTCTTCACGAGTCAATTTACTAGAAGCTACAAAGAATTCAACGCCATCCTTTTCCCAGCTAATAGATGTATCGGTAATAGCACCAATCGTAAAGCCTAAATCTACCGGATCACCAGGTGACGATACTGGCAACATTGCAGTCTCTTTCGTAACTGGTTGTTGCATGACCGTAAATGGCTTATCACCGTCGAATGTTAAGATGACACGGTCCATTCCACCCTCACGCATTACTTTCTCATCCACCATCTTCGTATTTTCCAATTTTACAACAGGGTAGTGTGTTTGGAACTCTTTATTTTCGGCTTCTGCACTTACTGCTTTTTTCCCTTCGTTTCCATTCGAGTTATTGTTGCTCTCCTTACCGTCTTTGTTATCTTTTTTATCTTTTTCTGGTGGTGTAGCTTGTTCACCTTTTGTTTCATCTGACTCTGTAAATTGCTCAACCGCATACTCTTTAGCCGCGTGTTGAACACCTAATTTTATATTTTTAAATGTGATACGAATTTGCTCTTCTTTTACATCATTCATAATTACTACGGAAGTTGGAAGCATTGTTTTCTTATCAACTGTTATAACTTGATGTGGCATACTATTTTTATAGCTATTTCTAGTAGCCGCTTCAAATATATATGCTTTGTCTTCCTCTTTCATGACTAAATTTTTATCTTGAGCTAAATCTTCTGCTAGTGCGCCTATTAAATAAGCTTGACTATTTTTCTTTGGCCAATCACTTTGGAATTTATACATTTTGTTTAATGTAGGTGTAACAACAAAAACTCCATCTGCATTTCGCACTATCATTTGTGAAACATCTTTCCCACTTTCTACTACTTCTACTCGATAGAAATCAGGTTTCGTATGCCAAACTGTTACATCATATTTTTTCGGATCTCCACCTGATTTAATCTCCATCGTAGCATTCAATTCATAACCATTTGCCTCTGCCCATTTCCCATTAACTTTCTTCAACACTTTTTCCTGTGAGTCTGTACCACATGCCGATAGAAGTAATATCGTACAAAGTAAGACGAGCCATTTAACTATACGGTTGCCCACGCTTTCACCCTTTCCTTCTTTCAAATCCACTACGACAATATATGAACCGTATTTGTCAGTTATGTCATTTGAACAAGGGCAATATATTTATCCTCACTCAGAAATTTATTTACTTTTAACTTCTTTCAGCGGGTGTTTGGACAACCGCTGAAAGAAGTTAAGGCCTCCGGCGGATGTCACCATAACGTATGGTTGCTTTCCGTTCCGACTGGGCGCTTTCCTGGGGGCGTTCAGTCGGAACGGAAAGTCATTTATATAAATGGCTTACGTTTTAACAAATGTCATCCACAACTTTTGGTGATGAGCCTTTTTAATATTTTATATAGCGAAATTATTGTAATAATATTATTTGTGCCGCTGCGTATTGCTTAGAATGTGTTATACTTACAAATCCATTTACAAGCTCCCCTTTGAAATATAAAACAGGATTACCAGCTTCCCCTCTTAAAATTTCAACATCATGAAGCTTACATTCTTCACCAATACCAGTTCCTAATGCCTTTGAAAATGCTTCTTTTGCAGCAAATCGCCCGGCCAAAAATTCTATTCTACGAGTTTCTGAATGAGCATCAAACAAAACTCTTTCCCTTTCAGATAAAATGCGGTCTTTAAATTTATTTGTTCTCCTCATTGCTTTAGCAATACGGTCAATCTCTACAATGTCGAGACCAATTCCTTTAATCATTTGAACTTCTCCTTTTCCTATTTCTAAAAAGCCATGTATAATGATTGTAAATTGAGGTGGAGTTATGTTTAGTAGAACAGAAAATTTTAAGCAATATACAACGTATTATCCGATTGTTTCAACATTAATAGCGGTTAATTTATTTGTTTATGTACTAACTATTTTACCTGGAGTAGGAGAAAATGTATTGAATTACGGAGTTCAAGCGAACTTCCTTATACAAGCTGGTGAATGGTGGCGTGTTTTTTCTGCAATGTTTTTACATGCTAACTTTTTGCACGTTTTCTTTAATATGTTTTCTCTGTATTTATTCGGTCCAGAGCTTGAAAAAATTGCCGGCAAGGCACGTTTTATTACAATTTATTTAGTGTCTGGTATTGCAGGTAACATGGCAACCTATCTACTTTATGATAGTAGCTATGCAAGCCTTGGTGCAAGTGGGGCTATTTTTGGAATATTCGGAGCTTTTGGAGCACTTGTCTACTATACACGTCGTACAATGCCAATGCTTCGCAAACTTATTTTGCCAATTATTGTTATAAGTGTTATTATGACTTTCCTACAGCCGAATGTGAATGTCTATGCTCACTTAGGCGGTTTAGTAGTAGGATTCCTTCTTGGACTCATCTACTTACATCCAAAAAGAATTTTAAGCTGGCGTAAACAAAAGATGGCGGGTAAGTAATAGGTACAAAGAGGAACAATCATCCGTGATAAGCTATCATCGCGGATTGCTCCTCTTATTTTAATGCTAGAGTTATATTCACTTCTTCAATATTATTTCAAAGTGCAACCGTATCCTCTTTCGCTGCCTTTATTTTTTTCCATTCAACTGCAGTTAAGCCATAGACAACTTGGTCTACATGGTGATCATAAAGCCACTCCGCATCTCTTAAACGTCCTTCTTCATTAAAACCTAACACTTTTGGGATTGTGCGGCTTCGAATATTCCCTACCGCTACTCGCACTTCAATGCGATTTAGCTTTAGATAGCTAAAGGCATAATCAATAAATGCTTTCATAGAATTTGTGACTAACCCCTTACCAACAAATTCGTTCCCTAACCAATATCCGATACTTGTCCATTTATGCTGCCAATTCACTTGATGATAGCCAATCACTCCCGCAAGCTTCCCCTCATAATATATCCCCGCTTGTAGGCCATTATTATCCGCGTATTGTTGCATCGCATCTCTTACAAATCGCTCTGTATCCTCTACTGTTTTCACATCATCCACAAAGGGTAACCACTCTCGCAACGTATTTCTCGAACGATCCGTCAACGCGAATAATTCATCTACGTCACTTAAATCCAACAATTTTAAATACGTGTTCTTATTAATATCATACTTAAACAAAATTACCACCCCTTTTGTTTGATTTATTCTATTATAAACAGTATATTTTCATATTTATAGATAAAAAGTATAATATTTCTATTAATTTCAAGGAATATCCAGATTTCTGCGTTCAATGTTCATACCAAGATAATATTGTTTCAGCATCTTGCTTCTCTAAGCTTCGTACATTCCCTGTCATACCAGCCATGCCTGACATTACCGTCGCTTTTACAGTCATAACATTCTTTCTTTTTTGGAAATACGTTTGAGTAGTCCCAATAGATTGTATGCGTTTTTTCTCCATAAAAAATGTAATACGACTGAACACACGATATTGCATAGTTAGTTGCTTTCCATCTATCATATAACCAGCTGTTTTATGTTGCCAAATACCAATTAATATTGTTAATGGGATTAATAATAATGAAAACAACCCATACGGATATAAGAAATAACTACATGCACCAATTATAGGTATGAGCCAAACGAAATCAATTCGGTAAAAAGATGGACGAGCTCGTTTTGGTGAATAGATAAATTCTGGTCGCCAATTTATATCCGGAAAAAGTTGCTCTAGCGTTTCCAAACAATCTTGCTTCTGAATAAGTGGGAACAGAGTAATTTTTTTATCATTCCCCTCTCCACCATTTCCTCCAGCACTTTCAACAACAACTGTTGCAAAGCCAAATAATTGACGCACTGGATTCTCTACAATACGAATCGCCTGAATTCTATTTAACGGTAAAGTAATTCGTTTTTTCTCAATTAGCCCTTTCGTAATAATAAGCTTTTCATCTTCAATTCGGACTGTATATTCATAATAATTGATCAGTGTAATAACAAATGACACAAACCATGCCACAATTAGGCTGAATATCACTGTTAGTGCAACTAAAAATGCACCAATTTTCGCAAAGTCGGCTAGCTCGTTAAAAATTTCCTCGTACGGGATTATATCCGAAAACTGAGAGATGATTGCTACTAGCCCGGACAGAACGACCCCTATTCCACCTGAAGTTATGGCCAATATAAGTAAATCATGTATCGACATATGATAAATCGTTGGAGCTGATACTTCCTCTATCAGCGACTGTTCATCATTCATCTGTTCATTTACTTGGTTTTTTGCACGACGCATTTCCAGCTCTATGACATCTGCCGCTACCTTACGTATAGCCGTTAACTCTACCTCCGGCTTTCTATCCTTACTTCCTGCAGTTTCAACCTGAACTTTTACTAAGCCAAATAGTCGATGAAAAATACCCTCATTGTAATTTAAGCTTTGAATACGTTCAAATGGGATATAGCGTTTCTTTTTAACAAACAAACCGTACTTTACACGCAATTCTCCATCTTCAAACCAATATACAAAAGTACGCCATTTAACAATGCCACTAACAAGTGCAAGTAAGGCCCCTACTCCCCATATACCGAATAAGAAAATCGTACGCCAAAAATTATCACTATGGAAATTAAAGGAGAAGTGAAATCCATTAGTTGCAATAATAATAATTAACGGGAAAATCATACTCTTTAATGCTTTTGCACTTGTAATAATAGCCGATATCGGGTGTAAACGATTAATTTCCTTAGACATCATCTTCCGCCACCCTTGCTAATTCCGAAATACGTGCACGAAGCCCATCAGCCTCGTCCATTACAAGCGCAGGAATTGTATGTACAGTTGCAGCTGTTGATATTGAAATATTACCTAAACCATATTTTTTTAATATCGGCCCTTGCGTCGTATCAACATGCTGCACGCGCACCATTGGAATAAGTGTACGTTTAACAACGAATAAACCATGTTGCACCTCAATCTCATTGTCACGCACCTCATAGCGCCAACGTTCCCATCTTACCTTTGGAAATAGATAAACAGATAGGATAGCACTAAGTGTGACTACAGCAACTGCAATGAGATAAATATATGATGGCCATTCATAATAATAAGTGCCGTAGCAGACTAAAGTCGCTACAATCAAAAGGAATAACGTTTGCAATACACCATATAAACGCCACACCGTTAACCCTTTCCTGGAAATTTTGTGAATTGGTTCTGTTCTCAAAATCGATCCCTCTCTTTCATTTATCTAAGTATACGTAACCATTTATCTTTTTGTTTCATTTTATATCAATTTCGCCTTGGCGTAATTGCATCCGGAATCGGCTTTGTGCTTGCACACCCGCTGAAAGAAGTTAAAAAAAGGTTCTAAGTCAAATGTTGGGGTGCACAAATCTTTCAGCACGTTAACCCAGATGAACCCCGATTTCTTTATACTTTAAATTTAATAAGATTTT
>NZ_JBNNVG010000055.1:0-14421 GCF_050280425.1 Lysinibacillus sp. NPDC093190
TGAATTTGGTGTGGTAACTACATTCTACACGAGGTCGTTATGGGCTTCCTTTATATTGACTTCTGGGTGTTGCACTTAATATTACAATCCGTCTTATAAATAAATCCTGCTGTAATCCAAGTTACTAGTGACCAAACAATGATTGTAGCCATTGGAATAATGACGTCCATTGTTGTGTATGAGCCTTCTAAAGCCTCTGCTAATAGTATTAATTGAGAGCTTGGTAACCATTCTGCAATTTTTAAAATAGGAAAGGCAGACGATAATGTTAGGGCAAAAGAGCCGAACGTGAAAATAAGGATAACAGGTAGAATGATAAGGGACCCTTCCATAACCGTTTTAGCGAATAATCCACATAATGTTCCTATTGCAATATAGAACACAGTCGAAAGTATTAAAGCGATAGCTAAGATGAAAATATTAGCTGGGCTATAGCCAACAATGAAAATAGTCAAAGCTACTATTACCATTGTAAGGATAAAGACAAACAAGCTTTTACCTATTAAAATATCGCCAAGTGAAGCAGGGGAAAGCATGAGACTACGAAGCGTATTTTTTTCTTTCTCCTCTGCAATTAGACAGCATTGTACGTAGGTAGTCACCATAGAAAATGCCATATTTACCGTAAGGAGATAGGTGTTGATATTATTTCCACCTGTTTTATTAAAGAAAAATGCCATAATAAGTGGCAAAAGTACCATAACGGATACCGCATAGTTACGTGAAAATTCCTTATAATCCTTCATTAAAATAGCCTGAATACGTGTCATTGAAATGTTCATACTAAATCACTCCCTGTTATTTGCATAAAAATATTACCTAGTGTTGGCTCGTTTGTATAAATGCGAGAAACTTCGTTAGATTGCATCCATTGAAACAGTTTTTCAGCATCCTGTTCTCCATTTTGAATGACTTCGCAAGCACCATTTTTTAATTCAACTGTAATAGATTCATCGCCAAACTCTTTTTTCAAATCCTTTGGCGCACCAATTGCTCGAATTTTACCTTTATGTAGGAAAGCTACACGATCACAAAGTATTTCGGCTTCACTCATATCATGTGTTGTTAAAAATATTGTCGTACCCATCTCGTTTAATTTACGCAAGCCATTATAAATATGCTGTGTATTAACAGGATCGAGTGCAGAAGTTGGTTCATCTAAAAATAATAATTCTGGCTTATGCATGATGGCACGTGCCAGCGTAACACGTTGCATCATTCCTTTAGAGAGCTGACTAATTTTCTTTTTACGATCAGCGTATAAGTTAACAAAATCCAACGCCTCTTTTACGGCTGATTTAGGTAATTGATATAAGTTACTGTATAGTAATAAATTTTCCTCGATTGAAAGTCGCGTATATAGTCCGCTATTATCTGTTAAAATACCGAAGCGTTTACGATTATTACTTTGTTTCATCTCATTTGCTGGGCGGCCAAACAATAAAACGTCGCCAGCAGTTTTTTCAGTTTGTGCAGTTAATATTTTAATAGTAGTAGTTTTTCCGGAGCCGCTGGGTCCAAGAAAGCCGAATATTTCTCCTTTTTGAATGGTAAAGGAAACATCCTGTAATGCTGCTTCCTTATTAAATGTTTTTTTCAAATGCTGAACATCGATCACTGCGTTCATTTGAAAACCTCCCTGTGTTGTTGTTGATATCTAAACTATAAGGGACAATAAGGCTCTCAACATTAAATTACAGGTGAAAGGCAGTAAAATGACCTTTAGCGGAGAAATATTTCAGCTGACAGGAGTCGTTTATTTCCTGGGAAATCTACTAAATTCCGAGTATTTCCTTTAAATCTGCGAGCTTATTTTTCGACAAAGGTACTATGGTCTTTTCAGTGCTATTTAAGGCTAGGCTGTAGCTATTGCGAGTCCATGTAATGATTTCCCGTACCTTTTGTAAGTTAACAATATAAGAGCGATGACTTCTAAAGAAGCCGAACGGTGTCAATTTTTGCTCAAGCTCATTTAATGATAATGTACATGGATAGGCTTCACCCACAACATATAGCGAAACAACACCCTCAACACTTTCGATATAATCGATTTCAGGGGGATTAAATAAAATGATCTTATCGTTTTTCTTTGTAGGGATTTTATCAAGTCGAATTGGTGCATTTTCAAAAGAGGGGGAAGCTGTTTCTGTCTCCTCTTCTTTAACATCTAATGCATGTAAGCCTAATGTATCCAGTCTATGAACTTCTGTACTCGAAATAATTAAATCCTCAAGATTGTTAGATAGTAAAATGACTGTTTTATTCTGTTTTTGAAGGGTATCCAATAGCTGAATGACTTTTTGCTTGGAAAACTCATCTAAGTTTTGGAATGGTTCTTCTAAAACATGTATCTGTGCCTGATTGAGATATGTATGAATCAGTTTTAAACGTTGCTTTTCTCCATTTGAAAGCTTGCTTATTTTAGTGTTCTTTTGCTCCGTTAAAGCGAATAATTTTAATAGATCCTCCATCTTTTCAGAAGAAGCATTGAAAAGCTTTAAGCAAAAATTGATATATTCTCGAACTGTCAGTCGCTCATACAAAGCATTTTCACGAAAATGTGTAAACGTATTACGTTGCTTCGTAAACCATTGTGTTAATGTATGTATTTTTGACACATCCGTATAGATGCCAATAATAATGCCAGGCTGCATAGATAGGTGAAAGTTTGGATAAATTACATTTCCTCCTTCTATATAAGGGTCAATAATTATGCTTTCAATTTGGTTCATTACTTAGTCCTCCTTGACCTTCTTAATTTCTAAAAATTGTGAGATTTCAGCCTGTGCTTGTAAATAACTTTCATAACAATAGTTTGAATGATTGAAGTCCATAAAACTATGCTGACCTAGATATTGTCTCGTGTGAACAGATGGTAATGTATCGAGTGTTTCCTTTAATTCATGGACATTAAAACTTTTCTCATGACTTGGTAAAATAACGAGTGTCGGACAAGAGGGGATTACATCCAGGTATTGGCGGATACGTGAACCATAAACGCAAACGATTCCATGTAATGGGAGTGTTGATAGTCTCCAAGCTAATGTTGCGCCTACACTAAATCCGATTAACAGCACTTCATCATAAAGTGTCCTCGCTTCCAATATTTTTTCGGTTAATTTTTCGAGAGGAGTGTCAAAGCCAACTTCATTTATGAAAAACTCATAGGCTACCTGTTCTTGTTCGTATGGAAATATTCTACTATTTAAATATAAAGAAATGCACTCAACAGTAGTGTTAGAGTTACTGTGTGCCCCAGCTTGCATTTCTATAAAATCGTTAACTCCATAAATCTCATGTAAAATAAATATTTTCCTTTTCATTTCAACCTCGTTTTTGCTTTTTTCAATAGTGTACCAAAAAGTAATCATATCGTATATTTTAGAAATTTTTGGGTTTGATTTTATTATTCTGGTATATTTATTTCGAAACAAAAAATCCGCGCAGACTTATGTGGTTCTTGATTTGACCACATAAAGCGGGGCGGATTTTTCCATTGATATAAGACTTTATTTCATTACGTTAGACATAAAACCCTTCATTTCCATACTAAGCGTATTAAGCTCATCAATAATTTCACTAAAGTCCTGAACGAGTTGTGCCTGTTCGTTTGTGGCACCATTTATTTGAGTCATGTTTTGCTGTAAACTTTCAAGATTATGATGGATGCTTCGAAGCGAGGATTCAATGTTATCAGTAGCAGTCGTTGTTTCAGTAGAAAGCTTGCGAACTTCTTGTGCTACTATATTAAATCCGGCACCATGCTGGCCTGCTCGTGCTGCCTCAATCGATGCATTTAATCCAAGTAGATTTGTTTGACGAGAAATACTTTTTATTAAATCAGTAATACCATTTGTTTTTTCAGCGTCCTCTAAAGCGAATTGTGTTTGCTTATTAATTTCCTCACTAGTTGCAGCTAGCTCCTCCGAATGAGAGGCAATTGTATGTACTTTATCCTGTAGGTTTTGGATAATATCATTCATAGTAAGAATATATTTCTCCATTTGGAGAGAATGGTCAATAGGTAATCCAAAGGCTAGCGCGCCTACGATATGTCCATTTTCACGAACAGGAAAAGAAAATGCGTTAAAATCTACTCCATAAACCTCTTTTGGGACAGGTGAATCAGTACTTTTGCCTTTAAGTGGGAGATGTAAAATTGCATCATCTGGGTGAACTTTTTGTCCATTTTTATAACCAGCATCTATCCGTTTCCCAGGTAAATAAGTAATAATGCTCTCACTCTCTTTTTCTACTACTGCCATCATGGCCTCGCCCTTCATAGCTAAATGAATGTAAGGCATTGACGTTGATAATGCTTCAAGAATATTCATAGTGACCTCCTCAATAGTAAGGCTCTGTAGATTAACAATAACCTTCTGATAAAATCGTAATTCTTCGCAAGAAACACTTCTTTAATTGTATGAAAAAAGGAGGCGAATAAAAAGACTCACTTAAAACTATTTTCCTTTCAAAATATACGAAAGAAGGTTCTACTGCTTAGATATAGAAGAAAATTAGGATTCTGTAGAATGAATAGATTTAGATTTTTTACTATACATGTACAAAATAACACAAAAAAATAAACGGATAATTACATGTACTCAAAAAAAATATTTTGCTATCATTTTATTTGATAATGATTATCATTATCGTATAATGAGATTAAAGAAGATAATAGTGATGCTTGATGGTTCTAGTTCAGCTCAATTCTATTGTGGAAGTGGTTAGTAACAAAATGAAAGGTGTGTAAGCATTGGTAGAAAAAGAACTATTTGATGTAACAATAATTGGTGGAGGACCAGCAGGTTTATATTCCAGTTTTTATAGTGGTCTACGTGAGATGAAAACAAAACTTATTGAATCACAGCCACAGCTTGGCGGAAAAATCCATGTCTATCCAGAAAAAATGATTTGGGATATTGGTGGTTTAACACCAATTACAGGAGGACAGTTAATTGACCAATTAATTGAACAAGCCTTGACCTTCAATCCTTCTATTTACACAAATGAAAAGGTTATTTCTATTGCCAAAAATGAGGAAGGACATTTCGTTATTACAGCTGAATCTGGAAATATTCATTATTCAAAAACGGTGATTGTTGCTATCGGTGGTGGCATCTTAAATCCGCAAAAAATTGAGATTGAGGGTGCAGAGCGCTTTGAAGTGTCCAATTTAAATTATACCATTAAATCTTATGAGAAATTTAAGGATAAAGCGGTCATTATTTCTGGAGGCGGGAATACAGCAGTAGACTGGGCGTTAGAATTAACGGAAATTGCATCAAAAGTATATTTAACGTATCGAAAAGAAGCGTTATCTGCGCACGAGGCTCAAATAACAGAACTATTAAATAGCACGATTGAATGTCACTTTAATTCTGAAATTACTAAGCTTATTGCAGACGATCAAGAAGGAATGATTAAAGCTGTTGCTTTATTAAATCATGAAACAGGAAACACAATAGAAATTCCTGTAGATGAAGTTGTCATTAGTCATGGCTATTTACGAGATAAAGAACTGTTGGATAATAGCCCGCTAGCAATAGAACGGATAAAAGATTATTTTATTGCTGGAACAGTTCATAGTGCATCTTCAATACCTGGACTTTATGCAGCTGGAGATATTTTGCACCATGAAGGTAAAATTCATCTAATAGCAGCCACTTTCCACGATGCCCTTCATGCGGTTAATAGTGCGAAGAAGTATATTCAACCAGACGCATCAGACGGTGGTATTGTGTCTTCACATAATGAAATTTTCAAACAGCGTAATCGTAAGCTTTTAAAGGGAATTTTACAGTGAAAGCGAATAGATAAAACTTTAAATTATAAGCATTGAAAAAGGGTATAACAACAATGGATATGCAAGATGTAATTGATTTATATACAATGGCCCCATTAACATTTGTTGATGTGATTACAGAGAAAATTACTTCTGAAACTCTATTAATTAGCTATAACACGATGCGAGACGCAGGTGGTTTAATATTTCCGGTAACAGGTACAGCGAAAATTCTTATTGACGGAACATATTACGTATTAGATAAAGGTAAAATTATTCATGTTGGTCCTAATTTAAATATACAGCGTATTGTTGCGAATAACACAAAATTTAACTACGCGGTTATTCATTTTAAGCTACCAGATGAATCAATAGCTGAATACCCTCTATACAATAGTCATTTTGTTATTGAAGTAGAGGATAATATGAAGTTGATGAATATGTTACAGCAGTTAATACAAAATTACCTTATCCGAAGTAACTTATCATTTCTTCAATCGAAAGCGTTATTTTTGAATATTTTAGAGGAAATTATTTTATTAGTTAAAATGATGGATTACCAATATAAAAAAGAAAATATATCGGTAATCATGGAGTATATGCAAGAGAACTTTGCAAAAAACATTACGGTATTAGATATTGCTAGCCAATTCAATATAGAGCGCAGAAAGTTAACCTATATATTTGAAAAAAGAATTGGAGTAAGTCCTACTGCATATTTAACCGATTTGCGTATTCAAAAATCCAAGCTTTTATTAAGAACCTCGAGTTTAAGCATTAAAGAAATTGCCG
Organism: Lysinibacillus sp. NPDC093190; assembly: GCF_050280425.1. Lineage (NCBI taxonomy): Bacteria > Bacillati > Bacillota > Bacilli > Caryophanales > Bacillaceae > Lysinibacillus > Lysinibacillus sp. NPDC093190. The sequence goes on from NZ_JBNNVG010000055.1 coordinate 6,578, forward strand.
AAAGAGTAGGGTATATGGATTATTTTTACTTTAGCCGTGTTTTTAAAAAAGAGACAGGTTTATCACCTACTCATTTTCGCAAACATATGAATTAAGCAGCACCTGTTGGAAAAAGTTCATCAGGTGTTTTTAGTGTTGAAAAATAAAATGGTTCAAGGAAATCTTTGTGAATATTGAGGTGCTTTAACTTCTTTCGGCAAATGTCTTTTGTACCGAAAGCGTAGCGACAGGTACAGATGTTTTATGTAACGTAAGTGAAACGGCCAGTTACAGAAGTCTCCACCTCTATAAGTGGTGAGATGAATGCGGACTTAAGTTACTTTTCAGCGGATGTACAAACATCCGCTGAAATAGAGGAACTCAGTCTAAGAACGCCACGTCCTGTGGCATTACCGAAATGACCGACATCGTGTCGGCCCTCCTGCAGGCCTAAACACAAAGCCGATTCCGGACGCGATTATGCCGAGGCATAATTGATTTTGCTTAAAAGGGATTGGATTTGCATAGTAACGAATATTGCAGGCGCGGTAATCATGGAGTATACATAAAAGAACTTTGCAAAAAATAATACGGTATTAGATACAACATAGAGTGCAGAAAGTTAGCATATTTATTTGACAAAGAATTGGGGTAAGTCCTAGTTATGAACTTCGAGTATAAGCAGAGTAGGGTATATGTTTTTTTACTTTAGCTGTGTTTTTTAAAAAGGAACAGGTTCATCACCCACTCATTTTTGCAAGCTTTAAATTAATTGGAGAGCATGCCAGAAGATAATACTATGTAGAATGGTTGATTGGAGTGGAGGCTGTGTGACTCCTCGGGGATCAGCGTCACAGATGAGACCCTGGAGCGTAGCGGGTAGGGGAACGAAGGCTAAAACATCATGTCCTGTGATAAGCCTTCGTGATCAACATCATGTTACTGTCGCTACGTTAATACTACGCTTTCGCACAAAAAGCATCTGTTGCCCCGACGCCCTCAGGAAAGCGCCCAGCCTGAACGGAAATCAACTACTCGCTTTGCCGGAGCATAGTTTACTTTTTAGTTATTCTTCTTAAAACCTTAACATAGCTTTCTCTTTTTTGGACAACCTAAACTTTAGAAATAATGGCATGAGGTGATGATCATGAAAATAGAAAGGTCGTCCGAATGGGAAGAAGGCTTTATCAATAAACTAAATTCACTTGAAAAATGGGATAGTTGGACATTGTACAAGATGAATTATGACATTGTGAAAATGAAGTTAATTACTGATTTCACAGGTTTACAGGCGACAAAGTATTTACCAAATTTAAAGCCGTTTAAGCACCAGTTGGAAGCAGCAGAAACAGTGATTGAACGTATGAATGGTAAAGCGATTTTAGCTGATGAGGTAGGTCTTGGTAAAACAATTGAAGCAGGTTTAATTTTAAAGGAATATCTGATTCGAGGACTCGTAAAAAGAGCGTTAATATTAGCTCCAGCATCTCTTATTAATCAGTGGGTTGAAGAATTAAATATAAAGTTTCACATTCCGGCAATAGCTTATAAAAAAAATGTTCCGATAGAGCGCTACGATGTCCTTATTATGAGTCTGGATACGGCAAAGAAGAGTCCTCATAAAGAGCGCATTTATGAGCAGGATTACGACATGATCATTATCGATGAGGCTCATAAACTAAAAAATCATAAAACCCAAATTTATGAATTCGTACAAGGTTTAAAGAAAAAGTTTTGTTTATTATTAACGGCAACACCGATTCAAAACGATGTCTTTGAATTATTTTATCTTATTTCTTTACTTAAGCCTGGTCATCTTGGCAATTATGATACATTTCAATCTGCATTCTCGGCAAGTAAGCATGATTTAGAGCATGATGATTATTTAAAGGAATTAGTGAACCAGGTGATGGTGAGGAATAGGAGAGAGGACACGGGTATAGAATGGACAAATCGCCGTGTTCAAATTGTTCCTATCCAATTTACAAAGGAAGAAGAGGAAGTTTATAATCTGCTCGGAACGCTGCAAAATACAGCCTCTTTTTCAATGATTACATTGCAGAAGGAAATGTGTAGTAGCAAAGAAGCAACAGCTTTAACATTATCTAAAATGATTGAAGACAATGCACAATCACAAGAAATTGAAGAAATACTAGCAAAGTTAATGGCCTTAGAAGTGAATTCAAAGGCGAAAAAGGCACTTGAAATAATCGAACAGGCCAAGGATAAAGTGATTATTTTTACAGAGTATAGAGCTACTCAAATTTATTTGCAATGGTATTTACATTCTAACGGTATAACGAGTGTCCTGTTCAACGGTAAATTCAATAAAAGCAAACGTGATTATATGAAGCATCTTTTTAAAGAAAGGGCACAGGTTCTAATCGCAACAGAGGCAGGTGGTGAGGGGATTAACCTTCAATTTTGTCATCATGTCATTAACTATGATTTGCCTTGGAACCCTATGAAGCTAGAGCAACGGATTGGTCGTGTACATCGATTAGGGCAAGAGCATGATGTTCATATTTATAATCTGGCTATTGCCAATACGATTGAAGAGAACATATTAGCATTACTTCATACGAAAATTGATGTTTTCGAAAAGGTAGTAGGCGACTTAGATGCGATTCTATCTAACTTTAAAGAATCTGTATAGTGTAAGGGAGAAGGACCATGTATCCACAGCAAGTTCATAGTTATTTACGCCAATTTTTTAATGAAAATGATTGCCCTATATTAGGAGAAGACCATCATTATCTTACTGTACAATTAACCGTTGATATCGATAAAAGAATAATGAATCGACCTTTTTATTGGCAATATGTAGAAGCTACAAACAGTGAGGCAAATCCAGCTCAAGTAACTTTCATTACAAATCAAACAGTATCAGCTGGGAGCCTTTATGGCGAAGCTATTCATTTTGGTTCTCCGAGAATGAACCAGCTTTTTCAAGCAACAAGGGAGTTAGGGGCTTATGTTCAGCTTTTTGAAAAGGTGGATAACGCAATAGGGCAGGTTATCCTTACTCCTTGGCTTGGTGTTAATTTTAAAGTGTCGTATTGTTGCGACCGAACGAAAGAAATGCTTTATTCATTTGGCATAAACTTGCTAACTGGGATAATAAAAGAGGATTTTCACGAGACGATATGTACATCTGAATTTGACACTGTTCTAGCGGACAATGCTTTTCATGTACAATATATCATTAAGCCTCTTAGAGCACTTGAAAGATTAAATGCTACTATTGAAAAGATCATTGAACGAGATGACCATTCATGGGCTACTGAAGCAAAAAAACGATGGCAACGTGATCAGCGAGTACTCGATTATTTTTATGAAGAAGAAGACAAGCCAGAATGCTATGACATCGAAAAGAAGGCATTAGAGGAACAATACGATACGAAAATTAAAATAGAAATTATTAATGGTGGATTATTTTATCTTTATTAAACGAGGAGCTGTCCTAATAGTAGGGACAGCTCCTTGCCATTTTAACTTCTTTCAGCGGTTGTCCAAACACCCACTGAAATATAGGAACTCAGTCTAAGAACGCCACGTCCTGTGGCAATTTATCTGTGTGAAAGCGAGGCGACAGCAACAATAATGCCGAGGCATTATTGATTATTTTCAAAAATACTTTGAAGTTGCGCCAATTTATTATCCCAAAATAAATCAAAGTACTGTAACCAGTCTTCAATTTCTTTTAGTTTGTCAGCATGTAATGTGTATATTTTTTCTCTTCCCTTTTTCTGAGCAGAAACTAGCTCAGCCTGTTCTAAAATTTTCAAATGCTTCACGACAGCAGTTCGGCTTATAGAAAAATTTTCAGAAATAAGTGAGATGGGTTTATCACTTGAGGCAAGTAGCTGTAGGACATGACGTCTTGTCGGATCAGCGATTGCTTGAAAAACATCATACTTTACAGCAAGCTGTGTCATTGTGATTCCACAACCGCTTTTAATTTTTGACCGACAATCATTGTCCAGCCGCCATCCATATTTTTTCGAACAGCTTCAGTAGGCATTTTAGCTTTAGGAATGATATGTGAAGCTTCTTTCCAGCCGCCATGTGTTAACGTGAACTCTGTTTGCTCACCAACTTCTTTCAGTTCAAAAGTGATAAACCAGCCATCTGTATCCCATGCAAAACGAACAAAATGTGGAGCATTAATTTGTTCTACTCGACATGGTGAAGGGCCAAACGGTGACTGTATTGTAAATTCATGACCTTCAATTGCCTTAAAATCATTTGGCATAAGCCAAGAAGCAATCTTTTCAGCGTCCGTTACTGTTTCCCATACTTTTTCAATTGGTGCATTGAGTGTAACGGTTTTAACAATATTCTCTAGTTTTTCAGTCATTTAAAATAAACTCCTTTACAAAAATATAACCTTAAGGTGTTATGAATATATAACACCTTAAGGTTATATGTCAATTATAAATACCTTGGATAAATTTTCATCACGTCTTTTTGAATAGCTTTACATATGTTAAAATTATTTTTATAATTTTCTGACTAAAAAGGAGGGCATTAAAATGGTGAATGTATCTGTCTTTTTATTAATGTGCATTTTATTAATTATTTTGCCTGGCCCGGATACGGCAATCGCAACAAAAAATACACTTACTATAAGCAGAAAGGGAGGCTTACAGACTTTACTCGGTTCGTGCTGTGGATTATTGATTCATACTTTTGCAGCAGTTGTTGGACTTTCTGCGATTATTGTAAAGTCAGCATATGTATTTGCCATTTTAAAATACGTCGGAGCGGTCTATTTATGCTATTTAGGTGTTAAAACTTTATGGACTTTACGAGCAATACGTACGCTGTCTCCTGTTGTGCAAGATGAAACTCAAATTGATCACAAATATTCGAATCAATCTTGCTTTAAGCAAGGCTTCTTAACGAACGTTACCAATCCGAAGGTGGCTGTATTTTTCCTCACATTTTTACCTCAGTTTGTAGATGGCAAGAGCGGTACATTTATGCCGTTTCTTATAATGGGGCTTATTTATACTGCGCTAACAGGACTTTGGTTTGTATTTTATGTTTACTTGCTGGATAAAATCAGCACATTTATGAAAAAGCCAACGACGAAGGCTGTAATAGAAGGATTGACAGGTACAGTGTTAATTGGCTTTGGTATTAAGCTAGCGTTAGAAAAAGCCCATTAAGATTAAATAGACTAAACTAATAAGAGGATATTATGTTCAATATAAGAGCATATATCCTCTTTTCTTATATATATTAGATTTGTTAATCAGATGTTGTTAATATCGTTTAATATGTATATAATACAATGGAACATATGTTTGTTTTTAGTGGGAGATGTAGCCCACATCGGTTGGCGTAGTGAGGTCTTTAGACCGAGCGTTAAATATTTTTTAGGGGTGAAGTGCTATGAGGGTACAAGATGTTCTCATAGAGAATAACAACAAGAGATACATATTACTGGATCAAGGGGGGTTCCCTGTAATGCCAGTTATGAAATATATAAAGTATTTAGATAAGACAGGAAAAAGCCCTAATACCCAAAAAACATATTGTTATTCCTTAAAACATTTTTATACCTACTTGAATCAATTTCATAAATCATATGTTCCAAGAGTTTAGACTGCTCCTTTGAAGAAAACTTACGTTTTTAAAAATTATGCTGCTTGAGTTTGTACTTGTAATAAAGCATTTAGACGATCCACTGCCAACTTGCAGGCATTATAAATAAACGTCACCAGGGCTTACCAGGCATTTATTCAGAAAATCAATAGAACGAAGAGGAGAGTTCAAATAATGAAATTGGATACAGATAAAGTCTTGCAATCTTTAACAGAAGAAGAAATTTACTCTTTCATGCGAAATGTCTTATTACGGTTGGATTTCTTAGAAACTACGGAATACCCAGAGAAACAATTCATAAAAGACATAATAAATTTGAAAAAAAGATATTGGGAGATGTATGAACACCGTACCGATCCCCGTAGAGATTACGAAGATCAACAAGTAAGTAAAGTTCATATCGTCTTCGATCCTTCTAGTAGTGGGACTTTGAAAGTTGCGCTACGAGATGTCCTCGCAGTAGAAGGTGAAAAGGTTATTGCTATTTCCGATACATTTTCAGTGGGCCCTATTTGGCAATTACATACTGAAGAAGGTTTGCAAAACCGAAAAGAATGGTTGTTCTATCATATTAATCTAGATGAAGAATATATGGATGATTATAGAGAAAAGTTTACTAAAGTTCGTGCACAAATTGATGCCATTCCAGATGATATTCCAATCAACATTTGGTACGGGGATAATGGTCACGAACAAACGGGAGTGCGACTGGCTCTTTATTTATTAAAAGAAAAGTCGAATCCAATCATAATGATTAATGCCACTAAAGAATATAGTACTGTTTTTTCAGAAAAGAGAACAGACGGCTATCCACTTAAAGTAGCCGAAATCATACCGGAAAAATTAGCAGCCATCTATCAAGAGACTTCAACTAAAGAAATTACACTTGTGCAGCGAAGGGAGTTAGAGGAGGAATGGCTCACTTTATCTGAAAGTGATAAAAAGCTTCGATTATGGCAAAATGGTCATATTCATTCTGTATCGGAGGATTATTTAGATAACTTTATTATTCAATCCATGGAAAAACTTAATAAAGAACGGAAAAATAATGACTTTATCAAATCTGCTAGATTAATTGGTGAGGTCATTGGTCACTCTTTGCAGGTTGTAGGTGATGGATTTATAGAATATAGAGTTAGAGAGCTTATTGTAAACGGGATATTTGATATTAAAGGTGTGCCTAAAGCGATGAGATTCTACGAAGTTAAGTTTCGTTCTCCCCAGATACTGACTGGTAAAGATTAATGAATGCTTGCGGAATAAAGTGTTTTTAAATATTCAACGATATTCTGCAATCTGGTGCGATTACTGAGCAAGAAGTATAAGGGTGATACATATTATACATAACTAATATGTATCTTCCTTTAGTTTTTATGACTTTTTACAATTTAGGTCTTGATAATAAAACAAAGTTTGATAATTTAAAATAAAGATTGATCATTTTATAATAAAGTTTGATTAAAAATCCTGTGTTGATATGTAGGCTTTTTTCTTATTCCACAATCGGGCCATTATCTGGAATAACATTAATAAATATAATTACTCTTTTGTATATGATGATTTGTCAAATTAAGTGCAACAATTGCTCATTAAAAGCCTCGTTTGCAGTTTTCCAACCAAGACATTTTCTTGGTCGGTTGTTGATATAGTTTAATGATTCTGTTAGTTTTTCTGGTGATACTTCTTCGAAATTTGTTTGCTTAGGAAAGAACTCGCGAAGTAATCCATTTCCATTTTCGTTACTTCCGCGTTGCCAAGAAGAATAGGCATCCGCAAAATAAACATCGATTTTCAAGTCTTTTTCTAACACTTTATAGCAGCTAAATTCTTTACCTCGGTCTGTTGTGGCTGTTTTTATAGTGCCTTTTGGTAATTTGGTATGAAGTAGACGTACTGCTCTTTCCATTGATTGAGCTGAGCGATCCGGTATCAAAAAGCCAATATACCACCGTGTCATTCGCTCAATAAATGTTGCTTCACAACCTTTTGCTTTCCCACGTCCAGATACAACTGTATCTAACTCCCAATGTCCAAAGGTTTCACGTTTACGTACTTCTTTTGGGCGTTTAGAAATTGGTGTGCCAATGTTAAATCTTCCTCTTGTTTCGCAGGGCTTTTGGCGCTTTCCTTTTTGACGGAGAATGGTTATAGGCACTTCTAAAAGACCATCGTAAATCCAGCGATAGATGGTTTTAAAACTCAGCTGTCCTTGATATAAGCGGCCGACAATTTGTTCAGGCGACCAAGTATCC
>NZ_JBNNVG010000056.1:0-10052 GCF_050280425.1 Lysinibacillus sp. NPDC093190
TCACACCCGTTCCCATACCGAACACGGAAGTTAAGCTCTTTAGCGCCGATGGTAGTTGGGGGCTTCCCCCTGTGAGAGTAGGACATCGCTAGGCAAAAAGTAGCCACTGAGAAATCAGTGGTTTTTTTTATTGTTGAAAACCCGCTAATAATCCACTAAAAAATGTTAGAATTTAATTGATTTAAATTAACAAAAAGGGGTGTATTGAAATAGCAACAGGGTTATATAGTGAAAATATTCAAATTGAACGAGCCAAGCTACAGGAGTTTATTCAAAATAAAGAGCAATGGGCTGTACTAATACCCGGTTATTTACACCATGAATTTCCAAATGGTCAAAATATGATTTGGGTATTCCAAGGTGATTTTGGCATTATCCAAAAAGCTGTAAAGGTTGAGCTTAAGGGCAAGGAGTCAAATCCTAATCAAGTTATGTTTGATTTGGTAGGCTTATCAGATCCGATAAATGGTGATGGTTATTTTGAAATTACACAAAATCAAGACGGTACATGTCAGTTAGCAGGCAATTTAACAATGAAGGCAAGCGGTTTTTTAGCGGGGATGATGAATCCAATTTTAGAAAAGGTTGTACCGCAATTAGTAGAAAAGCTAGTACAAGAGATGGCGGTAAAAGCTAGTATCTAGTATGTTAGTAGAGAAACTGGCGTTAAGTACATTTTAGAATAGTTTTACTAAGAAGAGTAGAAGGTCGTTGCTATTAGGTGCAATGATCTTTTTGTATTTATCACCAAAAGTTCGGGCTGATATTTTATTAAAACGTTAATAAATCGGAACTGAAATTACCATTACGTTATTCGTATTTATCACCTGGAATAACTTGACAGAACTTTTTGTAAAGTATAAATTTGAGTATATACTCAAATTTAAAAACGGTGGTGAAAAAGTTTGATATCAAAGAAGGATAAAATTTTGGAAGCGTCATTAGAGCTTTTTACTAAAAAGGGCTATACCGCAACGACTACTAAAGAAATAGCATTAAAGAGCGGAGTAGCAGAGGGGCTTATATTTTATTATTTTAAAGATAAAAATGAACTTCTTAATTATCTTATTCGTGAGTTTTCATTTATTGGCTCACTACAAAATGAGATAAAAGAGCTTTCAAAAATGGAGCCCTATCCAGCTTTAATTAAATTTGGCCAATTATACGCCGATTTTTTATTACATAATAAAAGCTTTTTAACGTTTATTTGGTCCCCAGAAATAGTACAGAGCACAAATGTTAGTAAGGATATTGTGGATTTTATAAATACAATGGGTGAACAAGTCAGTTCATTTTTGACAAGAGCTTCTTCATGTACTGTAGAAAAAAGGACAATAGAAACAGCAGCTTCAATGTTTCTTTCAACAATATTAACGCATGTTTTAGTTGAAGAAAGAAAGATAGATAAAATGCCAATTGAAAATAATGATTATATTGAAGAGATAGCAATGTTTGTTTTAAAAGGAATGCAAAATTCACATTAAGTAAATTTTTTTGGCTCATCACCAAAAGTTGTGGATGACATTTGTTAAAACACGTGCAATTTATAGAAGTTGATTTCCGTTCCAATCTATTTTTTTGAGAAACATTTGAGTAATCACTCAATATAAAAGGAGGAATCATTATGGAACAATGGGTAGGCATTGAAACACTTATTTGGCTATTCCCTATTATGTTTATTCTTCATGATTTTGAAGAAATTATTATGGGTGAAAAGTGGTTAAATAAGAATTCTATTATTTTGTACGAAAGATTGCCGAAAAAAATTGCTGATCGAGTAATGAAGCAGTTCTCGATGTCGACAGCGCAGTTTGCTGTAGCAGTAATCGTAATATTCATGTTTGTAAGTAGTTCCACTTTTGTAGCAAGTCAGTATGTGAATCAAGAGCCATTTGGAGGTATCTACTTTTTCACTGTTGTTACGCTAACCTACTTTCTACATGCGTTCACTCACCTGGCACAGTCTATTTTTCTTCGTTCCATTACACCCGGTGCACTCACATCTTTGATAATCGTTATTCCATATAGTTTAATTTTGTATCATTCGTTATTAGTCAATAAAGTCATAACATGGAACATTATTTTTGTATGTTTGCCATTTTGTCTTGTATTGATCCCTGTGGCTTTACTAGCACATTGGATCGGGAAAAAGGTTATCTGAATTCCACTTTATTTATATTCATTCAGCAAATGTTTTTGTGCCGTAAGTGTTATAATTAAATAAGAATATAACGGAAATGGGTGTTTTGTTTTGCAAAAGAAAAGGCCGATTGTAGAAGGGTTAGAGCGCTTTCGACAACAACAAAATATTTCCTTTCATGTCCCAGGGCATAAGCATGGAGAACTGTCCCATCTTCCTCAGCCCTTTAAAGATGTAATGCGGTATGATGTGACTGAATTATCAGGTCTGGATGACTTACATCACCCAGAGGAAATGATATTAGAGGCAGAAAACTTGTTGGCAGATACCTATGGGGCGATGAAAAGTTTCTTTTTAGTAGGTGGATCTACAGTTGGAAATTTAGCGATGATTTATACCACATGTAAAAAAGGGGATACGATTATTGTCCAACGTAATGCACATAAGTCTATATTTCACGCAATTGAGCTTGTTGGAGCAAAACCTGTATTTGTTTCCCCGCAATGGGATAAACGTACATTAACTGCAACACATGTTTCTTACAAAGATTTAAAAGATGCCGTTGATGATTATCCAGAGGCTCGTGCAATAGTTTTAACGTATCCTACTTACTATGGTATGACATCTAAAGAAATACAGCAGCAGATTGCGTATTGTCATGAGAAAAGTATTCCTGTTTTAGTGGATGAAGCACATGGAGCCCATTTTAGTGCATGTACCTTATTTCAACCATCAGCATTGACATTTGATGCAGATATAGTAGTACAGTCTGCACATAAAACATTGCCTGCTATGACAATGGCATCCTTTATGCATGTTAATTCTGATTTAATCGATGTCGACAAAATAAATCATTATTTACGTATGTTACAATCTAGCAGCCCATCCTATCTTTTATTGGCTTCATTAGATGATGCACGCTATTATATACAGACATATATGGAGAGTGATGGTGCATATATAATAGAAAAAAGGAATCAATGGGTAGAGGCATTACGAGCTATTGGCTCTTTGGAAGTTATTGAGGTAGACGACCCTATCAAATTATTGTTACGTGTTGATGGCTATAGCGGTTTTCATTTACAAGAGGCATTAGAAGCAAAGCATGTATATGCAGAACTAGCAGATGCAAATCAAGTATTGCTTGTGCTACCTTTGTTGAAACAGGGGCATCACTATCCATTTGCAGAAATACGTGTCCGGATTAAGGATGCTATAACATTATTGTTAAGTACACCAAAGGCGGAAATAATAACTGCTTCACAAACAGCCTATAATTTTGTGGCTGTTACGGAACCAGCCTATACATTTGATGAAATTGAAAAGTCGGAAAAAGAATGGTTACCGTATATGCGAACAATGGGACGTATCTCTGCTAGTATGATTATTCCTTATCCACCAGGCATTCCATTGCTTGTTCCTGGCGAAAAAATAACAGTAGCAAAGCTGAGTCAGCTAGAGGAGTTACTGGCTAGTGGTGCGACGTTCCAAGGAAATCACCGTTTAGAAGAAAAGATGATTGAGATCATTAAATAGTTGGAGGCAATAACGGCATGAATTGCAATTTATTTATTACATTTGAAGGTCCAGAGGGTGCTGGAAAAACAACAGTCATTCAAAAAATAGCCGAGCGACTTGCAGAAGAAAATATTGATGTATTAGCAACGAGAGAACCTGGTGGTATTGATATTGCTGAGAAAATTAGGAGCATTATTTTAAATCCTGAACATACAGCCATGGATGAGCGTACAGAAGCATTATTATACGCAGCAGCGAGAAGTCAGCATTATTTTGAAAAAGTAAGACCTGCGTTGGATGCTGGTAAAACGGTTATTTGCGATCGATTTATCGATTCATCATTAGCATACCAAGGATATGCACGTGGTATTGGCGTTGATGAAGTATTATCAATTAATGAGTTTGCAATCGGTAAGAAGCTACCCGATATGACAATATTATTTGACCTTGCACCAGAGGTTGGCTTGGCACGGATTCATGCTCATGGAGAGCGAGAAGTAAATCGCTTAGACGTTGAAAGCTTAGCTTTTCATAAGAAGGTTCGGGAAGGGTATTTACAGTTAGTGGAGCGTTACCCTGGACGTATACATGTCGTCAATGCAGACCAAAATATTGAACGTGTTGTTGAAGATGTATGGTCATTATTATATGAAGCAATACAGTAAATGCATGAAGTTGTCTACCACAATGTGATATAATGGTAACGTCTATAATTTTATCTTCATTCAGCATTGTTTTCTGCGCGACAGCGGCAAATGTTTTAAGATGAATGAGGATGCGGTTCCTTTTCAGTAGATTTCAAACACCTACTGAAATAGAAGAACTCCGGCGTATGTCAAGGAATCGGAAAGAAGTTCTTAAAGGATGTTAGCCTAAAAACATCGCATCTATGTGATAATGGCTAACTGACTTGCATAGGTAAAAACGCCACGTCCTGTGGCATTACCGAAATGACCGACATCGTGTCGGGCCGAAAACACAAAGCCGAATCCTGATACAATTATGCCGAGGCATAATTAAAAGGTAACTAAAAATTATTTAGATGAATTTTATCAAAGGGGTGAGTGCGAATGAAGTTAGTCGTAGCTGTAGTGCAAGATCAGGATAGTAGTCGCTTATCGAATGCTTTAACGAAAAATCAGTTTCGCGCAACTAAATTAGCGAGCACAGGGGGATTTTTACGCTCTGGAAATACGACGTTTCTTATTGGGACGGAAGACTCTCTCATACCCAAAGTTTTAGATATTATTCGTGATAATTGTCGAGCACGAGAACAAATGGTTGCACCTGTTTCGCCATTAGGCGGGAATACAGATTCCTATATACCTTATCCTGTGGAGGTAGAGGTAGGAGGAGCGACTGTTTTTGTATTACCAATTGAACAGTTTCATCATTTTTAATTCATTGCCACGTTAAACGAGAAGTAAATCATATTATAATTTAGCTTTTGTGTATTTGATAAAGAAAGCAAGTGGGGGCGAAACAGCTTGAAGATCAATCAAGATATACGTGTCGGGTTAAATACTAATCGTAAAGAGCCACTTCATAACAATAATCAAAATAACCGATTTGGAGATATGGTCGTCAAGCAAGGAACCAAATTGCAAACTGAACAGATTACACGATTGCTAGGGGATATTTCTACAGCAGGTGACCGTGTTGCAAGATCACGTAATTTACGAGAACTTGCTCGTTTTAAAATGCTTGTTAAACGATTTCTACAAGAAACGGTAGAGAATGGTATGGATTTAAAGCAATCGCATACATGGAATCGTTTTGGTGAAGGAAGACGCTTAAAAATAATCGAAACTATTGATACGCGTCTTGTAGAGCTTGCGCAAGATATTTTAGATGAAGAAAAGGAAGCAATTGACCTACTTGATAAAATCGGTGAGATTAAAGGCTTATTAATTAATTTGTATATGTAAAACCCGTGTCTCGTTCTCTTGTAGGCGCGGGCTTTTTTCAAATCTATTCAGCCGCCAAATTTACAGCACTTGGCTAAGAAATTATTTGCTGAATGGTATGACTAATAAACGATGTAACTAATCTATTTACTCTAAAACCGCAGATATTTCTGTACTAAAAATGAGGAATAGGAAATAATTATGCTATCAGTGTAATTGAAATAGGAAGGATTTTAAATATATGGCCAAGAATGTTGAAGAGCTATTCACACTACAACCAGTCGTAATGAAGCAGCTTCAAACGATTTTTGACAAGAATAGATTAGCACATGCATACATTTTTGATGGCGAAAAAGGGACAGGCAAAGTAGATATTATGCAGTTTTTTGTCAAACTAATGCTATGTGAGCAACCAAATCAAAATGTTCCATGTGAAACATGTCGAAATTGCAGACGTGTTGATTCGGGTAATCATCCAAATATTCATCAAATTTATCCAGAAGGTCAATTTATAAAAATTGATCAAATACGTGAATTAATTGCAGAAATGAAGATGATGGGAGTTGAAGAGGGACGTAAGATTTATGTACTTCATCATGCAGACCGTCTCAATATCGCATCTGCAAACATGATACTTAAATTTTTAGAGGAACCTGAGGGTGAGGTAACTGCGATTTTGTTGACGGAGCAAATGCAGTCAATATTACCAACGATTTGCTCTCGCTGCCAGCATATTAAATTTCAAAAAATGCCCCGACATATATTGTTAAAGCATTTGCAAGATAACAACATTTCTTACTCGATGGCTTCTACAGTGAGCATGATGACGAACGAACTCGAAACAGCTATGATTTTAGCAAATGATGAGCAGTTTGCACATGCTCGAAAAACAGTGTTAAAATTAGTAGAGGCAATTCGTCAGAATGTACATGAAGCAATGCTTGTTGTACATGAAGAATGGTTGCCACTGTTTAAAGAAAAAGGCGAGATGGAACAGGCATTAGATTTATTACTATTTGCTTACCGTGATATAGTGTCAATAAAAGCTAATCCCGAAGCAGCTTGTACTTATCCAGACATGTTACAGACATTTAAAGAAACTGCATTACATTCGACTTATGAACGTCTATCTAGTCAAATGGAGTCTATTTTACAGGCACGTTCATCTTTACAGCGTAACATGAATAGGACGTTAATGATGGAGCAGTTAATGCTAAATCTGCAGGAGGGATATACATTTGTATAATGTAGTGGGAGTCCGCTTTAAAAAAGCGGGTAAAATATATTATTTTGATCCAGCATCATATCTACTAGAGGACAGTCAATATGTCATTGTAGAGACAGCTCGCGGTGTAGAATATGGTAAAGTAGTTGTCCCTCAAAAGGTTGTTGGGGATAATGATGTTGTATTACCACTTAAACAAGTTCTACGACCAGCGGATGAACGTGATCGTATCCAAGTAGAGGAAAATGCTGCTGAATCAAAGCGCGCATTTGAACTAGCAAGTACAAAAATCATAGAGCATAATTTAGAAATGAAGCTCGTTGATGTTGAATATACATTTGATCGTAATAAGATCATCTTTTATTTTACAGCTGAAGGACGCGTTGATTTCAGAGATCTTGTAAAAGATTTAGCTTCGGTTTTTAGGACACGTATTGAACTTCGTCAAATTGGTGTACGTGATGAGGCCAAGCTGTTAGGTGGCATTGGTCCATGTGGCCGGATGCTTTGCTGCTCAACTTTTTTAGGAGATTTTGAGCCGGTTTCTATTAAAATGGCTAAAGATCAAAATTTATCTTTAAATCCATCCAAAATTTCAGGTCTTTGCGGTCGTTTAATGTGCTGCTTGAAGTATGAAAATGATGAATATGAAGAAGCAAAAGAGGGCATGCCAGATATTGGTGAAATGACGATGACACCAGATGGCCGTGGTAAAGTTGTTGGTTTAAATGTACTGGAAAGGGTCATTCAAGTATATTTACAAGAGCAGGAGCGCACAGTCGAGTATACATTAGAAGAACTACTAGCATACGAAAAAAATCTTATTTAAGATAGAGAATTGGACGAGGTGGCTTGGGTGAAGGACCGTAATTTCTTAGATACCGTTATGGAGTTCGAACAACAGCTCGAAGCAATGCAGGAGCAATTTAGTGCATTGAAACAATTTGTAGCGTTAATGATGGAGGAGCATAAGGCACTCGAAACAGAAAATCATCACCTTCGTACACGTCTAGAAGAACTACTTTCTAATGAAAACTCTGTACAGGCTGCTGATGAGAAGAAAGAGAATCCGTTAGATATTGGCGAGGGTTATGATAACCTAGCACGTTTATACCAAGAAGGCTTCCATGTTTGTCATGTTCATTTCGGAAGTTCACGTAAAGGTGAAGACTGTCTGTTTTGTCTATCATTTTTAAATAAACAAAATGTGTAATAGAAGGCTGATTCCCACTATGGTGGTGTCAGTCTTTTGTTTTGTATAGTAGGAGGAAGAAACATGGAAAATTGGTTAAAAGGTGACGAACGGTTAGACTATTTATTGGCTGAGAATTTACGTATTATTCAAAGTCCCTCTGTCTTTTCGTTTTCATTGGATGCAGTGTTACTTTCGAAATTTGTCAATGTTCCATATCATAAAGGGAAAATGGTTGATTTGTGCTCAGGTAATGGCGTAATCCCACTTTTTCTAAGTGCCAGAACAAAGGGACATATTACAGGAGTAGAAATTCAACCACGTTTATTTGATATGGCTGAGCGAAGTATCCGTTACAATAAGTTAGAAGAGCAAATTCATATGGTCCTTGGTGATGTGAAAGAAATTCCTAAGGAGCTTGGTATTGAAAAATATGATGTTGTAACCTGTAATCCACCATATTTTTTAGCACATGAAGCTAGTGATAAAAATTTAAGTGAGCATTACGCTATTGCACGTCATGAACTATATTTAACGTTAGAGGAAGCAATACAATCAGCAAGTAAATTATTAAAACAAGGCGGAAAGGCAGCTTTTGTTCATCGTCCTGGTCGGTTATTAGATATTGTTACGACAATGCGTGCTAATCGTTTAGAGCCTAAACGTATGCAACTTATTTATCCGAAAGAAGGTAAGGAAGCCAATACACTATTAATAGAAGGAATTAAAGACGGTAAACCTGATTTAAAAATATTACCGCCACTGTATGTTTATAATGAGAATAATGAATATACAGCAGAATTGAGAGAAATCCTTTATGGAAAAGAACAATAGCCATTATTTTTATGTGTTAGAATGTGCAGATCAATCCTTTTACGCAGGCTACACGAATAATGTAGACAGGCGTGTCGCTGTACATAATGCTGGTAAGGGAGCAAAATATACGAGAGCGCGAGGACCGGTGGAATGCATTTATATGGAGGAATTCGATACGAAACAAGAGGCGATGCGTGCAGAATATGCCTTTAAACAACTAACACGAACGCAAAAAATGAAATATATAGGGAGGGCTGACTCATGAAATCTCAGAAAAGTACAATGCACGGTCATACAGGTTGTTTATATTTAGTGGCAACACCTATTGGCAACCTAGAGGATATGAGTGTACGTGCGTTACGTATTTTAAAGGAAGCAGATATTATTGCTGCCGAGGATACACGTAATACAAAGAAGCTATGCAACTACTTTGATATAGGAACACCACTGATAAGCTACCATGAACATAATTTAGAGGTGGGGGGAGAGAAGCTATTAGCCTTCTTACGTGAAGGAAAAACAGTGGCATTAGTTAGTGATGCTGGTCTACCTTGTATTTCCGATCCTGGTGCAGATATAGTCGAAAAAGCAATCGAGCAAGACTTTCCAGTTGTACCGGTACCAGGTCCCAATGCAGCAATATCAGCATTAATCGCTTCTGGATTAACACCGCAGCCATTTTTCTTTTATGGATTTTTAAATCGAGGAAAAAAGGAACGTCGACAGCAATTGGAGCAACTAAAAAAACGTCAGGAAACTATTTTGTTTTATGAGGCTCCTCATCGTTTAAAGGACACTTTGAAAGATATGGAAACTATTCTTGGTAATCGTCGAATTGTATTAGCTCGCGAGTTAACTAAAAAATTCGAAGAGTTTGTACGTGGTACGGTGGCTGAAGCAGTAGAATGGTCACAAACAGAGGAAATTCGAGGAGAATTTTGTATTGTCCTTGAAGGAAACGAGAATGCTGAGGAAGAAAATAGTGAAGAAGCCTATTGGATCACAATGTCTATCGTTGAACATGTTGATTATATTATTGATCATACAGGTGTTACATCAAAAGAAGCTATAAAGGAAGTAGCAAAACTACGTCAAGTTGCAAAACGAGACGTCTATAATGAATACCATAGTTAATGTAAAGAAAGAGGCTGCCTTAATAGGAGGGCACTGAAAAAGTCTATACCTTCTCACATCGCGAGGTATTTAACGAGTAAATCGTTGAATACCTCGCTTTTTTCATTTGGCACTGTGACT
>NZ_JBNNVG010000057.1:0-9888 GCF_050280425.1 Lysinibacillus sp. NPDC093190
CAAATGGTCACCAGTTTTTTTGGGTAATATCGATAAACTAAGGGTTATTTTTTGTTTTTGTTTTTAGTTTTATTTTTGCTATGTGAATCCTTTTTTTCTTCTTTTAGTACATTAGTTGTTTTTAATGCCGTAAAATCTGCTTCATCACCAAATTCCATACCATAGCTTGGATTTCTGTCTATGCGAGTATGATGATCATGATCTTGATTAAGATTTAGATCAGGATTAAGGTCTTCATCCCCATCAAATCGCATAATAAGCACAGGTAAGGATATTAGTCCTGCTAATCCAACGAATGCATATATCCATCTTGACAATACTGCGGTTTGTCCACCAAACAAATAGGCAACTAAGTCAAATCTAAAAAATCCTATAAGTCCCCAGTTGATTGCTCCTATGATGACTAACACTAAAGCGATTCTATAAACTACGCTCATGTTTACACCTCCTTCACTTGTAAATACGAAGCCAGTTATACATTTGAAATTTATGCTTCACATGTATGAAAAGCGTCGATACTGCAAAAAAACTGTCATAACAAGTGGTAAAATTACAAATACTTATCGAGTAATTAAATCACCCATTTTGACGGTCTTATTTTTAGCAATTGCCGCTTATTTATACAAAACGTATTCCTAGGCTAAGTTATGTTACAAACAAAGGAACGTTAGAAAATCAAAGGTTATAAACCACTTTTTAAATGGCTTATCACCCAAACGTAGAAATAATCATCATAAATTTATTTCTTAATTCCCTTACTATTCAATTTTTCATGTTGTAGTAGCCATTCCTTTCTCCACATCCCACCTGCATAGCCTGTTAATGTTCCGTTTGAGCCAATAATTCGATGGCAAGGAATGACGATGCTTAGATTATTTTTGCCATTTGCACTTCCTACAGCTCTCACAGCTTTTTCATTGCCGATGGAAACGGCAATTTCTTTATATGTTGCTGTTTCACCATAAGTAACACTTTTTAAAGCATTCCAAACCTCTTTTTGAAAGTTAGTACCATCAAAATCATAAGTAAATGTAAACTCATGGCGCTCACCGATGAAATATTCATGTAGCTGTTGTTGGCAATCTAATAAAACTTGAGGTGTATCTTTTTGAGGAACATTTACTATTTGATCTTGCTCTGAAAACATTATTGAATAGACCTCTGTATCAGAACCTACAATTTCAATGATGCCGATGGGAGAATTAAAATCTAATTTATATTGTTTCATCATATAGAGACCTCCATAAATAAAAAGTGGCATAAGCCTCCCAGTCTTTCCAATGTGTTGCGATGTTCTTGATTTTCTCAACAGTCGGCTTACGATTTAATGCTAATTGATTTTTTAAGGCATTATGAAGACCCGCATCTGCAATAGGAAACGAGGTTGGATCTTGTATGCATTTCATCAGCACATAATCAGCTGTCCATGCACCAACACCCCGAATTGACATTAAGAAATTTTTGCTTTCTAAAAAATCTTCCTGTTGAAGCAATTTTTCTTTTGTTAATTGTCCGTTTGTCATGATTTTTGCAATATTTATAATGTACTCAGATTTTCTAGCTGTATATTGTAAGCTTCTTAAGTCGTCCACTTGAATAGCAGCAATTCTTTCAGATGTCGGAAACAGCCAATAGGATTCTCCTTCAAATGTTAAGCATTCTCCAAATTGTTCTACAAATCGTCTTTTTAATGTGTATGCGAATGTTAAATTAATTTGTTGTCCAATAATTGCCCATACGAGGGCTTCAAATAAATCTGGCATGCCTATTATTCGTAATCCATAGTATTTTTTAACGAGAGGCTGCAAAATTTTATCTTTTTGAGCCATTTCATAAAAACTGTGCAAATTTCTTTCTAAATCAAACCATTCACAAATGTACTGTGCAATTTTTTCTAAGTCTCTTTCAGATGGTGCGTGTATTGGAAATTCAACTTTTATACAATTTGATTGATATCCTATTTTACATAAAATATTTTGTCCATCCACTTGAAGCAATTTATATAAATAGCCGTCTTTTATTTGATGCAGCACCTCTTGCTTAGATCTATTTAAAAATATTAAACACTCAGTATAATTAAATGCTGCAGGTGGATTAATCACAATATAGGTTTCGTTATTGATCCAATTCATATCCTTAACTCCCCACAAGGTTTCGATATTCACTTGGTGAACAATATTTTAAGTTCCGAAACACTTTATAAAAGTTTGATGGGCTTTGAAATCCGGCTTCATAGCAAACCTCAAGATTTGTATAGCTTGTATTTTTTAAAAAATATACGGCTTTATCTATTCTTATTTTTTCTAAATAAGCTCGCGGTGTTTCACCAGTTTCTTGTTTAAATAGGCGTTCAAGATGGAAGGAACTTATTCCCACATAATTAGCAATATCCTGTAATGTTAATCGTTGTTTATACTCATTTATTAAATAGGCTGTTACTTTTTTGATGAGTTGAGTATGTGGAGAGTGTTCCACTTCAGGCTGGCACCTTTTACATGCACGATATCCAGCACTCTCAACCATTTGAATATCATCGTAAAATTCTACATTTATTTTTTTCGGCTTTCGCGATTTGCATGAAGGACGACAATAGATTTTAGTAGTCTTTACAGCCGTATAAAATAGCCCATCATATGTTTGATTACAGGCCATAATTTTTTCCCACATTTCTTCAAATGAAAGGTTTATTTTATTGTCCACTAAATTCCATCCCCTTTTATCCTAGTTCTCATATAAAAATGCAGTATTTTGCTTCTCTTGTAATTGGTAAGCATTCATATTTAAATAAGATATGATTTTGTCTGATAGTGCATTGCCGAAGCTAAAACGTTTAACCCCTAATTCTTTAAGCTTATTACAATCCGTCAGTTCAGGTAAAGAGAGTAGATTAATGGGTGCATCTATATTCAAAGTTATTTCTCTTATCTCCTCATCATCTGTTAATCCAGGAATAAATATGCCACTTGCTCCGCTCTCCACAAAGGCCTTTGCTCTATTCATAGTTTCCATAAATGGATTCTGAAGCTGAAAATACGTATCTGTTCTAGCATTAATATAGAAATTTTTATAACCGTGATTATCTAACATCGTTCTCATTTCTGCTAGAAGGTTACAATGCTCTTTTAAATTACGTAATCCCTTTTGTTTTTTGAGATAATCCTCAATATTGATCCCTGCAACACCAACATCTGCCGTCCTTAAAACATTTTCTAAAATTGTTTTCTGATCTTGTCCATATCCCGCCTCAATATCTGCGGAAACAGGTATTTTTACATTGTTTGCAATTGTTTTAATAATGGCTAAGTGTCGATCAAAATCAATTAACTCACCATCTGCATACCCTAGTGAATTGGCAATTCCCCAGCTTGTTGTACCAATCGCTTTGAAACCAACTTTTTCTAAAGTTAACGCAGATAATAAATCCCACGCATTTCCTATAAATAATAGTTCTTTAGCTGAATGTAGCTCATTAAATTCCTGAATTTTTGACATCATGATGCCTCCTTATTACTTATTAGCCATCATATTATCAGGAAATAGATATTCATTTCGTCCTCATTCTTGCTCTTATGGTCTTTGACAATAATCAAGTATGAGAACATACCTAACTAATTATCACAATTAAGTTATTTTAAACCTATATTTAGTGTTCATAAAAAGCCCTAAAAATACTAAATATGATATATTTACATAAAACTCTTTTATAGAGGTGTATTTATTAAGTTCCGTTGTTTTGTCATTACAAAGTCAACCAAATTTAATATTTGAGGAGTAGGAGAAAAGAATAAATAATGAAAAAAAAAATCGTTAAATACATCGTGCTATTTTATATAATCGCAATTATATTTACATTAACGGTACAATTTATTACACCAAGTCATGCTTCAGAGCAATCAGAATCTGTTATATTAGGACAATATTACTCTATTTTTCGTGACTCTTCAAAAAATATTACGATTGATGACATATTAACGGATAAATATGACAACTCCTTTGTTGCTAGTAACCAAAAGTATTTATTCTTTTGGCATACAGATGATACGATTTGGCTAAGATTATACGCAGATGAAATAATAAAGGATAAACAAGAGTCTTACTGGATAGAAGCTACTGATAAGCTAGATAGTATTGAGATGTTTTTAGTGAAAGAGGATGGCTCCTATGAAGTTCAAAAGGGTGGAATTTCATATATTAACGATCAAAACATCAAATTTCGTTCTAACTTATTTACCATTAATGACCCAACTATCAAGGAAATTTATATTAAATTAGACGGTGTATTACCATTGAATTTAATCTCCTATCTTTTTACAACAGATTCTTTTCTAGAAAAAATTATTGAGTATAAATATTTTACAGGGATTTTTTATGGATTTTTATCTGCATTATTAATCTATAATTTATTTTTGTACTTTTCTTTAAAAGAAAAGGCTTATTTATACTATGTTATGTATATGTTAAGTTTTATTCTCTATCAAGGAACATTGAATTCTTTAGATATTGAATTAGCAAGTCAATATTTGCCTAAATGGTATTTTATAAAATCTTCCGCTATAAGTGGGAATCTTTTACTTTTGTTTATGATTCTATTTTGCACAGAGTTTCTTGAACTAAAAAAATATTTACCTCGATCCCACAAAATCGGGAATTTACTATTATGGATCACTATACTTTCTTTAATTGCTTCATTCATTGTCCCTGATGTTACGATTACAAATGATTTTACAATTATTTTTGCTGTAGTAGTCTTTATTTTTCTTTGGTTATCAGGAATATTTGTGTTGTTAAAAGGTCAGAAAATGGCCAGATGTTATTTGGTAGGTTGGACCGTTCTGCTTGGTTCCATTATTGTACAAGCATTGGCTTTTTTAAGTATAATTCCATTCCATCCAGTTATATTTGAGGATATTCCTGCAGTTGGTGCTATTTTTGAATCTATATTTTTATCATTAGCATTAGGCGATAAAATCAATATTATAAAAAAAGAGCATCAGGAAATGCAAAAAATGCTAAATGAAACGCTCGAACATAAAGTAAAAGAACGAACACAAGAGCTAGAAAGGGCAAAACTTGAGCTTGAAACATTAGCAAATACAGATCGCCTTACTCAAATCCCAAATCGTGTAAGGTTAGATTATGTATTAGAAGAAGCATTTGAACATGCTCAACATCAAGAAGTTCCGTTCTCTATTATTCTACTAGATATTGATTATTTTAAAGAAGTAAATGATGAGTTTGGCCATCAAGTAGGCGACTTGGTTTTAATGAACGTAGCAGAGATATTGCAAAATACGATTCGAGAACAAGATACAATTGGAAGATGGGGTGGCGAGGAGTTTTTAGTTATTTGTCCTCAAACTACACTAAATGATGCTGTAAAGCTTTCTGAAAAGCTTCGTCAACAATTAGAAAATCATCAATTCCCTGTTGTGCAACGAAAAACTAGTAGCTTCGGTGTAACTAGCTATGTAGATGGTGATACGCGAAATACATTATTATCAAGATGTGATAAAGCGTTATATCAAGCAAAAGAACGAGGCAGAAACTGTGTTGAATTTTTAATAGAAGATGGCAACGTCTCCTCTTCGTTATAAAAAACAAAAGAAGCGTCAATGACAGTTTTCTTGCCTTGACGCCTCTTTTTCAATTATTCGATTACGTCAGATGAGTATTTGCGGATGTGTGAAGGTTTAACATCTTGAGGAATTGGATTTTGATAAATCTCATTTCCTAAACGTTCTTTTAGCTCTTGCTTTGCTTGTTCAATTAATTCCGGTTGCGCCAGCATCGCAGCAGCAGTGGCAGCCATAACTTTCCCAGCATGAAGCATCCCTTTATGAGCGATAGATGTCGTACCTGTAGCAACGGCCTGCCAAGAATGCAGTTGTGTCCCTTGTGCATGACATGTCGTTGTACATTGTGCAGTTGGGACAACCCAGCTTACATCCCCCACATCTGTTGAGCCTGGCATCGTGATAGTTGTAAATGCTTTATTGTAAGGGAATAACGTTGTTGATAATGCTGTATCCTTTTCCTTTGCAAGTAGCTCTCTAAATACTGGAATAGCGGCCAGACCTCCTCCATTTTTTTCCTGCTCAGAAAGAGTCTTTCTAATCTCAGTAGCAAATTCATAATCTTGTTCACTGAATTGTGGTGTACCAAGTTGTGTAAACTGTTCAAACATTATTTGCTGCATTGTATGGTTTGGAACTAGATTAGAGCATGCTTTGTCAAAGATGATTTCAACATTTGTACCTGTCATTAATGTGGCACCCTCAGCAATCCTACAGACACGATCATAAATTTCATTGACTTGGCTTGTTTTTGGTGCACGTACTAAATAAAGTACACTTGCATCTGCTTGTACAATATTCGGTGATAATCCACCTGTATTTGTCACTGCATAGTGCACGCGTGCTTCTGGAATTATATGCTCACGAAGATAGTTAACTCCCACGTTCATAAGTTCAACGGCATCCAGTGCACTGCGACCTAAATGCGGTGCCTGAGCTGCATGGGCAGAACGTCCAGTAAACTTAAAGGAAGCTTGAACATTGGCTAAGGAGCTCGTACACATCATTAAATTATGGTCAGCGGGATGCCAGCATAAAGCAAAATCTACATCATCAAAAAGACCTGCACGGACCATTAATGTTTTGCCAGAGCCACCTTCTTCTGCTGGACAACCATAAAATCTGATTGTACCAGGAATATTATGTTTTTCCATGTAATCACGTAAAGCTACTGCCGCTGCCAAGGATCCTGTACCGAGAAGATTATGTCCACAGCCATGACCATTTCCCCCTTCTTGAGTAGCAGCTTTCATTGCTGCCCCTCCTTTTTGACTTAAGCCAGAAAGGGCATCATATTCTCCTAAAAAAGTAATAACAGGTTTCCCACTTCCGTAGCTACCGATAAAAGCCGTTTCTAGGTCAGCCACTCCCTTCTCAACTTGAAAACCTTCACTTTCCAATGCCGTGCATAATAATTCAGCAGATTGAAATTCCTCAAAACGAATTTCGGCAAAGTTCCAAATTTTATCGCTGATATTTATATATTTATCTCGCTTCTCTTCAATAATTTTGGATATTTCATTTATATAAGAATTAGACATAAACCTTTCACTCCGTTTTCTATTTTTATTAAGCTGTTGGATTTGTAGTTATTGATGTTTTAGTTCTTAAAGTTGTCGCTGTTAGAATAGGAATTATAACCATAACCATTAAGAACAAGAATGCTGCTGAATAAGATCCATTAAATAGCGAGATGATGTACCCCATTATAGATGGAGATATTGCACCAGCTATCTGACCACCAAAATACATAAACCCTGTTGCCGTTCCAATAACATCATGTGAGAAATATTTAAGTGGTAAAGTTAATATCGTTGTTGTAGCAAACAAGCAGCCCGCCAATGTTAAAGCTTGAAATGTTACAATCATCGTAATTGAAGAAGCGTTCGTCATGAAAAATAAACTAATGCCTGCAATAAAAGCACCAAACATAATTAAATATTTCTCTTTACCAACAGCAAATTTATCAATTAGCCAGCCTGTTAGCACTACAGCAATTAATGCTGCCAACGCAGGAATTATTGCTAGTGCTCCCATCGAAACCATATCTAAATTTTTTGCCTTTACCATATAAGTCGGCATCCACGATGTAAGTCCCCAATTGACAATACTGACGCCAAAGTACATCAACATTAACTGCCAGAGCATTGGCATTTTTAATAATTTTTTTAATGGCACTTTCACTTTAATAGACTTTGCCCCTTCTCTGTATTGAGTGTTTGGCTTTAATAAAAAATAAAGGACAATCGTTAATAGGAATCCTAAAACACCAAAAATAAAGAATAAATTTCGCCAACCAATAGAAATTATTAAAGCAGCAGCTACAATAGTCGAAATCATACTACCAATAGTAGTAGCAGCTGTAAGCGTTGACTTTGCACGACCTCGTTCTGATTTTGGGAAATTGTCCGCAATTGCTAATGAGCTAGCTGCAGGAAAACTTCCTTCTCCAATCCCAAAGAGTAACCGAATCGCAATAAGTGATACAAATGACCATGCAAAGCCAGTTAAAATCGTGAAAATAGACCACAATAGAACCGAAATAAGAATCATACGTCTTGCCCCATATTTATCTGATAAATATCCCCCAACTAACTGCATCACTGCATAACTCATGAAAAAGACACTGATAATTAACCCTGCTTGCGTCTCATTTAAACTAAACTCCTCCGCAATAGGAATAATTGCTACATTCATAGATAGCTTATCCAAATAATTTACAATCCAAGTTAAAAATAAAATCCCAAGAATTATGTACTTCTGATTACTTGTGTTAGACCTTTCCAATAAGAGTCCCCCTTGTGTTTATTTTTGGACATATTAAAGACTGTCTTTAAATGATTATAGAGGATGCTTATGAAAAAAATCAACAAAATTCAAAAAATATGCTTCAATATTGCTATAAGATGCAAATGTCAAATATACTAGAGCTAATAGAAAAATCTAGGAGGAGAATTCATTTTGATTCGAATCGGTGTGATTGTAGCGCATAATTCTCTACAAGATGTTTTACCAATCAAAGAACAATTAAAAGAACGCTGCGAATTAACTTTTTTTACATATAAAAAGCTTTCTGAAATTAAACCATTATATTTAGAAAACTATTTATTTTTTGATGCAGTTGTTATGAACGGCCTAGCCCATTTAGTATTGCAAAGCTCAAATGTTATTTATCAAATACCCACTTACTACTACATGGCAAATGAGCGAGATTTTTATAAAAAGCTATTTCATATCAGTAGAGAATATCCTAACTTGGACTTTTCTAAAGTGACATTTGACTTTAGTGGATATACAGATTTAATTAAATTAGAGGAATTATATTTAAACAATGAAGAGGCACATATTATCCATTTAGATATTACGGATAATTTTTATGGGGAATTATTAGAAAGACATATCGAATTAAATAGATCTGGAAAGGTAGATCTATCTATTACTGCTTTTAGTAATATATTAGACAAGCTTTCTGAGCAAGGTGTGAACGCAGAGCTTATCACAGCATCTCCAGAAACGATTTTAGAAGTATTTGAAAAAGTTATTTTAGAGGTCCGACATAAACAATTATCAGAAAGTATTATGGCGATTGGTGAAATAACAAGTGATGCCTTGATTCCTTCTAAGATAGAAAATACAAATGCAGAATTTAATCAAAGCTTGTTGCATACTACGCTATTGGAATATAGTAAAAAGAATCATTTAACGATGATTATACAAAAACAAAGTGTTCATTTTGAAATTTTCACCTCTCAAAAGGATTTACTAACGATGACTAATAACTTTTCACAAGATGCATTAGTAGAGGCTTTATCGGAAAACTTACCGTTTGCCATTAATATCGGGTGGGGAATTGGTCAAAACATTGATGAAGCTCGGAAAAAAGCACATATTGCCAACCACGAAGCTCACCAACAGGAAAAGCCATCATTTATTATTACAGAAAGTGGTCAACTAATAAGTCCAAATACAGAAGAAAAAGTTGTTTTACAAATGACAGAAGAAACTCCTGAGCTACAACGATTAAGTGAAAAATTAAATATTTCCCTCCTTTTAATCCAAAAGATTCTATCTGTCATTGAAAAAACAAACACGAATGAATTATCCTCTGCTGATATTGCCTTACATTTAGATATCACCATCAGAAGCTCTAATCGCATACTGAACGAGCTAGAAAGTAAAGGCGTTGCTGAATTAATTTATAAGAAGCATGAAAAGCTTCGCGGCAGACCAAAGAAATTTTATAAGATTAACTTTCATCAAGGTGAATCGTAAAGAAGATTGAGTGTCTTTAAATAGCAACTAGCCCTCGCAATTT
>NZ_JBNNVG010000058.1:0-9698 GCF_050280425.1 Lysinibacillus sp. NPDC093190
ATTTGGTGTGGTAACTACATTCTACACGAGGTCGTTATGGGCTTCCTTTATATTGACTTCTGGGTGTTGCACTTAATATTACAATCCGTCATAAAAATAAATAAACCTCAAACTTAAACCCACACATTTTCATGAATCTTTGTTTGAGTGTGTGGGTTTCTTTTATAATAAAATCAAAGTTAGCAGCAATATTTAGTTCAAACTTCATTCTAAACTAACAATTGGGGAAATAAATGTTATATGGTTAAATTTATCATTATTTACTTTTTGATTTTAACTCTTTGAATAAACGTAAGCCCGTATTCAAATAACGCATATAAACAACCAGGCACCTCCGGTACGATAGATGTATCAATTAAAGGAGGCGCTTTTTTTATGTCCACTACAAAACTAACAATTGTCCCTGTGTCACTAAATCCCATCACTGACAAGTCTTCTTTTATCAATTCATCGCAATTTCCCTCTGAGCCAAGATGTGTCATTAAAACAGCTGGGGCTGAAATATCCTTCTTCAATGGCGTAGATGAGTGCATCATCCAAACGATCATTAAGGAGCTGAGCAATCAATGAAGCATGATTTTACGAGCGTGCAAAACATCTATATTATTTGTGGCAAGACCGATATGCGAAAAGGCATTGATGGTCTCGCTACACACATTCAAGATACTTTTGAACTAGACCCGTATAGCGATTCCATCTTCTTATTTTCTGGAATTGGGTGTTCCGAAGTGTACCAAGTCAAGGACCGATCACGTTCTTTTTCAAAGTGCATTATTGAGAAGTCGTTCTGTACTAGAAGAATTTACAGAGGGCTTTAAATGAACCGTGATTTGTGATGGTTATTCGGCATACGGTAATCTACCTGATGTCACGTTCGCCAATTGTTGGGCGCATGTGCGACGTTATTGGTTGAAAGCCGATAGCAAGAATGGGCAAATTGGCGTGGATTACTGTGATCAACTGTATCACCTAGAACGTCAATTCAAGCACCTTTCACCAGATAAACGCCGAAAATCACGGCAAAAACATTCAAAACCGATTGTAGAGAAATTCTTAAAATGGGTGGACGAATCACCTTTCTTCGGAAAAAATGCCTTAGCTAAAGCTGCCGAGTACACATTAAATCGTGTACATGGATTAAAAGCTTTTCTGTTCGATGGTCGAATTGAAATCGATAATAATCCAGCTGAAAATGCGATTCGCCCAACTGTGATTGGTCGCAAGAACTGGCTTTTTTCTGTTAGTGAAGCCGGTGCTAAAGCGAATGCGATCTGTTTAAGCTTGGCTGAAACAGCAAAAGCAAACGGCATCGATTTCTATCAATACCTAGTGACGTTAATGACAGCATTGCCAAATTTACTGATTCACCAGCAGCCAGAGATTTTAAAGAATTACATGCCTTGGTCGAAAAAAATCCAAGCCACATGTGCAAACTAGCCATCTATCCGAAAAAAATTAGGATAGATGGCCATTCGTCGTGTGTACCGAAAAGGTGCGCTTTTTTTATATTTCGGGCTTACGAATAAACAGCCTTATTTTAAAATAAAACGCCCCAATTGTTGAGCATACTAAACAATTGGGGTATTCAAATACACTATTATTTATTTACTTAATCGAGCTTCATGCCTTTTAATAAATCAGCAAAAGGATTATTTAATGGTTCTGCCTCTTTCTCTTGCTGTTTCATATATTTTTGAACACTACGCTTATCTACCTTACCTCCACCTTCTTTTTTACGACGAGCTTCAAATGCGGATAATTTTTCACGGTAGCCGCATTTACATACAAAAATTTGGCCATCACCTTCACCACGTAATTCTAATTTCTTCTTACATTGTGGGCAGCGAGCATTTGTAACACGAGCTACATTTTTCTTATGTCCACATTCACGATCCTGACAAACAAGCATTTTACCTTTTTTACCGTTTACCTCAAGCATAGGCTTACCGCAATCAGGACAAGACTTTGTTGAAATATTGTCATGCTTATATTTTTTATCGCTTGCTTTAATTTCAGCAACAATTTTTTGCGTATGTTGCTTCATTTCATTAATAAATACTTCTTTTTTCAATTTCCCTTTGGCAATTAACTCTAGCTTTTGTTCCCACTCAGCAGTTGTAGCAGGTGAGCGTAATTCTTCTGGGACTAGATCTAATAGCTGACGGCCTTTTGAAGTAATATAAATGTCTTTGCCACCACGCTGCTCAATCATAAACGAGTTAAAGAGCTTGTCGATAATATCAGCACGTGTTGCAACCGTTCCTAATCCACCAGTAGATTTTAAAGTATCCGCTAGCTGCTTATCATTTGTCTGTAAATACTTTGTTGGGTTTTCCATTGCAGACAGTAATGTGGCCTCAGTGAAACGTGCAGGAGGTTTCGTTTGACCAGATGTTTGTGCGATTAAACGAACTTCTAGTGTTGCGACGTTTTCAATACGAGGGAAGACCTGTTCTTTTAAATCTTCTTGATTTTCTTCATCGTCAAAACGGTTCTCGTATACTTCCTTCCAACCAGCTGTCACAATTGTTTTACCTTTCGCAATAAAACTTTCATCACCAATTTTCGTACGTAGCGTTAATTGCTCGAATTCATGCGCAGGGTATAATACCGCTAAGAAACGTTTTACAACTAAATCATAAATTTTACGTTCCTTATCATTAAAGTTTGCAAAGTTCACATATTCTTCTGTAGGAATAATAGCATGGTGGTCAGACACTTTAGAATCGTCTACAAATGCTTTAGTCGCTTTAATAGGTTTTGTTAATACTTTATTCGCAAGTGAACGATATTCGCCAACACCACAAGCTTTTAAACGCTCTGGTAACGTGCTAACGATATCACTTGAAATAAATCGCGAGTCTGTTCGTGGATAAGTTAGAACTTTATGCTGCTCATAAAGCTTTTGCATAATGTTCAATGTTTCTTTCGCAGAGTAGCCGAAAATTTTATTTGCATCCCGTTGCAGCTCAGTTAAATCATATAGGCCAGGAGCAAATGTTTTTTTCGGTTTACGCTCGATTTCGACAACCTTAACATTGTCATTGCTAATTTTTTTTACGATTGTATCGATTTTATCTTTATCAAAGCTGCGTGAATTGCCCTTTGCATCCTGCCACGTTAGCTTCAATTTATCGGTAGTTTGCGCTTCGATGCCATAATACGTTTGTGGCTTAAAATGTTTAATTTCATCTTCACGTGCTGCAACCATCGCAACGACCGGTGTTTGTACACGTCCACAGTTTAGCTGAGCGTTAAAGCGTGTCGTTAAAGCACGTGTTGCATTTAAACCGATGTACCAATCTGCCTCGCTACGAGCAACAGCTGCATGATATAGGTTATCGTAATTTTTGCCGGGCTTTAAGTTCGCAAACCCTTCTTTGATTGCTTTATCGGTAACAGATGAAATCCATAATCGTTGAATAGGCTTTTTATACTTTAATTTTTCTAAAATCCACCTTGCAACTAATTCACCTTCACGACCACTATCGGTACCAATAATACAACTTGATACATCAGATCTCTCTAATACATGTTTGACCGCATTATATTGTTTTCCTGTTTGTTTGATCACCGATAACTTTAGCTTTTCAGGTAGCATTGGCAGGGAATCTAAATCCCAAGTTTTATATTTGATATCGTAGCTTTCAGGATCTGCTAAAGTAACTAAGTGACCTAAAGCCCATGTCACAATATATTTATCACCCTCAAGAAATCCATTTCCTTTTTTACTACACTTTAATACTCTTGCTATATCTCGTGCTACAGAAGGTTTTTCTGCGAGTACCGCTATTTTAGACATATAAACACCCTTTCTTATGAAGAAAATATAACATAGAATGCTTGTTTAAATACACTAGGACAAATTTAGGTCTAATATTTAAGAGGAAATGTTTTTGATAGAAGAAGATAAGAATAAATATGTTGAAGACGAACAAGTAGTTGAGTTTGTTAATGAAATAGATGAGGAAATTAAGTCTATCATTTATCGATTATACGATAAGACTTTAAGAGATTAGGCAATCGCTAGAGTCTTTTCTACTTACTTTTACCATTGTTTTATAGTAGAAGAAAAATGTTTTGGAGTAATAAAGAATTGGTAACCTTAATGCACTATTCTAATAATAGAAAATTGGTTGTAAAAAGTGCTTACAAGAAATCAAATGCTCATGTACTCTTTTTGTACACAATGTTGCAACTTGACATGAAGCCTCTGAGAGCAAGAGTAAGAAGCTAAGAAGCCAGCTATATAAAGGCCTAGCTATGCCTAGACGAGACTAACATGCCCTCCAATCCAACGCCAAGTAAGATTGCAATACTCTTTACTTTTATTTTGCAATATACAAGTACGTTAAGGTTAAAGAAATGCGTCAAAAATTACCATATTTCTACCTTTTAAGGCAATAAACGCTTGAAAAGGAAGATGTATTAATGTATATTGATTACAAATACAAGGCAAAGGAGGTAATATATTCCGGTTAGAAAGGTGTGTCTAGAGGTTATTTATGGTGTTGTTTGGCTTAGGGAGATTTTAAAAAACAAAAAAAGGGGTTGTATTTTAATGAAGAAAAAGTTATTAGCATCAACATTATGTGCAGTAGGGTTATTGGCAAGTGCAAGTTTGGCAAGTGCAGGTACTAGTGCTGTTACATATGCAACAGATCTGCCGGTATTCTCCAATAATATATATTTAGCAACAGGGAAAAAAGATGATAATAGTCTATCAAAGGTTGAAAATTCAGTAGTTGGTTCTACTTACACAGCAAATATGTGGATCGTTGATGCTAACGGAAAGAAGGTATCTGCAACAGCTACAAAAGTAACTGATAATGATACACGCCAATTTACTGTTGATCAAAAAGCTGTTGGTGACAAAGTAAACCTTGCAGCAGAGAATGATACTGTGACATATGTTAAAGTGGAAATTTCAGGGAAGTTTTATCCTGATACAAAATAAAATGGTAAGGGTTGTCTGTTCACAGACAACCCTGTGTTTAATTTAAGATAGGGGGGAGATCAATGCTCGTTGAATACAAAAAATTACTGAAAAATAAAAATTTTTATCTTAGTCTTTTTACATTAGTACTAATTGTTATTATTGCTGTATTTACAGGTGTGAATACTCATAAAGAAGAATATCTTTTGTTAGAGAATATTTACGAGAAAAATGAAAATGTTTTAAGTCTGGTTTCTCCTCATAAACAATGGGTAGGCTTCTCTGGTGCTTCTAATTTTGCTGCAAGCTTGTATTATTTTATTTTTCCAGCACTAATCTCTATTGCACTTGTAGACTCGATATTTCGTGAAAGAATAAGTGGTAATCAAAATTATATGTTTCTCCGGATGAGTAGAAAGAAATATTATACTGTAAAGTTTGTTAAGACTTACATAACAGCCTTTTTGTTGTTCGTACTTCCATTATTCCTAGGGGTTATACTTGTTAACCTCTTAACAAACCAGTGGGAATATACAACTTATGCAACTAGCTATAAAAGTTTAGTGGAAGGGACAATTTTACTGCCGGATAATGTATTTGCAGGAGATATAAAAGTTCTTTTTTCTGATTTATTAATAATGTCTCCATATGCATACATGGCATTTTATTATGTGCTTGGTGGACTTTTTGCCAGTGGTTATATTTGTATGGGGCTAGCACTCTCCATGTTTATCAAAAATCATTATTTAGTTATATTTATGCCACAAATTATTTATATCGCTTGTTGGGGTTTATTAACGGTCTTAGGGAAACCACAATGGGATCCATTTAATTTGATAAACCCTAGGCAAAGTTTGGAACAATTATCTATTACAGCAATCGTTGTCACATTTCTTTTACAACATTTTATAGCATTTGTGATTTACTTCATGGGTGTTAGGAGAAACCGTGATGTTTTATAAATTTTTAATGTATAGTATACAAGATATTCAACTTAAAAAGAAGTTATTTTTCATGGTCATATTATTTATTATGACAATGATGTTGTTTGCGATTATTCCTAGTCATACGCTGGTGTTGACTAGATGGCATTCCGTGAAAGACTTTATGTTATTGTTTCGTTATGAATATTTTCATCTACCTATATTTCTAGTCCTGTTAGGCACTTTTTCTGAAATAAATGACTGGGTCCTCCTAAGAAGGTATATTCATCGACAGCACATTGCTTGGCAAAAAATATGTTTAGTATTCACAGTTACAGCAATTTTGACTGCAATTATTATGCTAGGTAGTACCATTAGCACCTGCTTAGTGAAATATATGATTTACCCTCATGTAACAAATTATAGCGCGTTGTTTTTATATATGCCTGACCTTGTAGAAGATGGTTCGTTACTTTACTTCGTCTATATGTATTTTTGCTTGACTGCTATTAGTGGTCTGCTTTTCATTTTACTTCAACAGTTATTAAAAAATAATTTTATTAGTACTATTATAATCATGTGTGTTGTCGTTTTAGACCAAATGACTATAAGCATTGTACCTACTCTCTTTTATAAAAGTGAATTTATTTCACCAATAAGCTCATTTTTGAAGCTAGTAGCAATTGCTGTATTGTTAGTAAATTCTATCCATTATTTAGTAAATAAACTAGACTTTTACGTGCGAGATGATAAATGATGAGAACATTTGGATTAGAGTGGAAACTAATTCGTGAAGATGCATTTAAAATTGCTTTAATCTTTATAATCTTTCCTATTTTTAGTGCGCTACTATTTCTTCATAAAGCAACATTATTTGATGATATGATGCTGCGACAAGCCTTCACTATACTATTTGGTCAAATTAATCAATTCAATTGGATTTATTGGACGTTTTTATGGTTCGGCTATGTTATTTTGTTACAAATTTTATGGAAGCCTCGCTCAAAGTATTTTTTATACAACATGTTATTGCGTTATCCAAATAAAAGCTTATTTTGGTTGAACCGACTATTGTTAATATTTATCTTTACTGTATGCTATGTCATGCTCTATTTTGTCGCAAGTTTTTTTCTTTTTTTATTTTTTCAAGTGCATATACAACTCGACTTCTCTATTGTGATACAAGGTGTTGTAATATTGGTGAGT
Source organism: Lysinibacillus sp. NPDC093190 (assembly GCF_050280425.1). Classification (NCBI taxonomy): domain Bacteria; kingdom Bacillati; phylum Bacillota; class Bacilli; order Caryophanales; family Bacillaceae; genus Lysinibacillus; species Lysinibacillus sp. NPDC093190. Next base: position 7,066 of record NZ_JBNNVG010000058.1, read on the forward strand.
ATGTACCTTCATTCGTTATTATGGAAATTAATTGAGCTACTTTTTTCAGCAAAAATTGCTACTGTATTACTTGTTATTTTATTTTACGCTGGTGTGGAAATATCAGCGCCTTATATCCCTTTCTATTTTGGGATGACAGAAAATTTCAGGCCAAGCATGTTACCAACCATTTTATTAGCTGAAGTGGTACTAATCTTTATAATGAGCGTGCTAATTGTTAGAATCGGATTAAAAAAAGATTACTATTAGGGAGAATGCGATATGTCTATTGAAGTATCAAATGTTTCAAAGGTTATTAAAGGACGAACTGTGCTAAAAGATATTAACATTCACTTAGAACAAGGGAAAGTATATGGCTTTGTCGGACATAATGGTTCAGGGAAATCCATGTTATTTCGTATTATTTGTGGTTTAGTAAAGCCTAGTATAGGAACGGTAAAATTATTCGAAGATGTATTACATAAGGATATTTCGTTTCCAAAAAGTGCAAGTGTTATTCTTGAAAAACCAGGGTTTTTAGAGCATTATTCAGGATTTTTGAACTTGAAATTTTTGGCGGCTATTAGAAACCAAATTAATGACGATGATATAAAAGCTGCGATAGAAAGAGTTGGATTAGATCCAACAGATCATCGCCCAGTTAAAACATACTCTCTTGGTATGAAACAAAAACTAGCCATTGCTCAAAGCATTATGGAAAAACCCGAAATTATCTTGTTAGACGAGCCAATGAATGGTTTGGACGAGGATTCTGTACAAAAAGTATATGAGATCATAAAAGATGAAAAACAACGTGGTGCTACAATTTTATTAACTTCGCATAATAAAATCGACATTGAGTCCTTATGTGATCAAGTGTATATGTTACATAATGGTCTGTTGACTGAGAAGAGAATCTGACCTTTTATATCAAATAAAATTCTATCAAACAACTGCCTTGTTGGTGGTTGTTTTTCTTAAGCAAAATGCTTATATGATAAAAAATATAACTTTTTAGAGTAGGCCCAAACTTAAATACATTCTTAATTTGATAAAAGAATTAATGGAAGATAAAGATGAGTTTATATCTAGCCTAAAAGAGTTAGTCATAAAAAGTGCAGTCTGTGTAAGCTTGCTATCTAACAATGATTAATTATAAAAAGCTAATCTCGAAGTTGATGGGAATATATGGATGGAAGTTATATAGAAGAAATAAATAATAAAACAGGAAATAAATAAACTGCCCCATACCAAGTAGACAATGGAAATAATAAAAATCGTATTAAGACGGCTTGAGCCCTAATTTCTAAAGGACTCAAGCCGTTTAATTGTTTCTGGTAGCGATAGTGGTTTTAAAGTAAGCCCGTAATCAAATAACGCATATAAATAACCAGGCACCTCCGGTACGATAAATGTATCAATTAAAGGAGGTGCTTCTTTATGTCAACTACCAAACTAACAATTGTCCCTGTGACACTAGATCCTATCACTGACAACTCCTCATCAACAACTTCACCACAAAATGCTCCTGAGCCGAGCTGCATCATTAAAACAACTGATGCTAAAATTTGCTTATTTAATGGCGTAGATGAGCGCATCATCCAAACGATCCGGAAGGAGTTGAACAAACAATGAAGCATGATTTTACGAGCGTGCAGAACATCTACATTATTTGCGGCAAGACCGATATGCGTAAAGGTATTGACGGTCTCGCAACGCTCATTCAGGATTCTTTTAAACTTGATCCATATAGTGATTCCATCTTCTTATTTTCTGGATGGAGCAAAGACCGCTATAAATGTTTGTACTTTGATGGTGATGGCTTCGCAATGCTTTATAAACGATTAGATAACGGTAAACTGCAATGGCCAAAAGATGAAAAGGAAGTGCGTAATCTTTCACAACAGGAGCTTCGTTGGCTGTTGGAAGGCTTATTACTTCAGCAACCAAAGGCAATTGCGAAATCAGAAAAAGGTGTCTTTTAAATCTATACACCAAAGTGGTATAATCATCCATGACTTATACTGAACGAAATGTGGTGAATACAGTGGGTAACGTATCTTCTAACCAAAATGAACGATTCATTCAATTACTTGAGCAACAATTGGCTCATTCAAATCAGCAAAATAATGAACTGTCAAAGAAGTTGGATCAATCATTAAAACAAATAGAAGTGTTAACAGAACAAGTTCGCCAATTAACAAAAGCTTTATACGGTTCCAAAACAGAAAAATCAAAGTATCAAGCACCAGACGGACAAGGCTCTTTATTCGATGACGATCCGTCTTTTAACGAATCTGAGCAGACAGAAGAACAAAGCACAGCGACGATTACTTATACTGTTAACCGTAAATTACATAAGAAAAAACGGAATGATTTTTTCATGATGGGATTTAAATAGAAGAAATTCACCATCATCCCACCAATACACAATGCGACTGTTGCCTTGGCCAAATGACCGAAGCTGGTACAACTATTGCACGTGAAGAAGCAAAATTCATTCCGGCAAAAATGATGCGCATCCAGCATATTGAACATGCCTACGAGTGCAAGCACTGTAAAATGGATGCCACACAAAAAGCACAAATGAAACGTGGGAAAGCCCCACAAGCTGCCATTCAGCGAAGCATTGCGGGACCTACTGTTCTAGCAAA
>NZ_JBNNVG010000059.1:0-9256 GCF_050280425.1 Lysinibacillus sp. NPDC093190
GATCCCAGAGGCTGGTCGACTTTTCTTCACTTCTACTAAATAAAATAGTAGCACAAACCATGGCCTTGGTTTGTACTACTAATCTTAGTATGTTTATTAGTGAACAACCTTTTTATTGATTAGCTTGGTACTACCAAGTGCAATTACTAACGCTATTAAAGAAATAATAAGTGGCGGAATAAAGCTCGTATTTCCAAATACCACTTGTGATGATAAAGTCGAAGCCTCTTCCCATCGTATGCTAGGCGTATAAAACATTGTTAATAGCATACCTGATAGTACTTGCAATACTACAAATGCTAACGTGAAACTTCCTGCAAATAATAAGTATTTTTTCAAGTTAATCCCTCCCCTCTTATATATTACTACGACATAAGTTTAAATAAGTTTCACAATATTCTATTTATCGTCAAGGACGGTTTGTTTAGAAATTATTCTGTAACACCTCTGTATCCTTGTTTGGTGCTATTATCAATGGTTCTAGTTCAAAGTGCATAATAAATGGCCTCTAACTCGAGGCCAGATAATTCTTCGCCAGTAAGTATTTCAAATAGTTCTACTGACTACTTCTTGTCTAATTGAATATATTTACTTTCAGCGTCTGGTTGAGGTCCCAATGAAACATCAGTATTTCTTTCACACTGATTTCGCCATTCCAGTGGCAGGGTAGCACAAAGAAAAGCATTATCTATTATCATTCTATACTACAATACTTAAAAGACCTCTTATTGTATCGATAACAACTTCTGGTTTATCAATATGTATCGCATGCCCAGCATCTTCAACGACAATATGTTGCTTATTTATTGACAAGTTTGCAAGCTTTTTCTGAAGTCTCATCCAAGCAGCCATTGATTCCTTTGTATGAAAAGGCTGCAAACCTCCTGTAACGACAATCAATGGAATAGTTCCAAAAGATTTAGAAGAACGAACTTGCTCTAAACTTTCTTCAACCTCATTAAAAGATCCTTCTATAGTAAATTGATTATAATACGCTTCCTGAACTTCTTTTGTGAATAAGGGAGGCAATATTTTATTTTGATCCTCATGTGATGAATCTAAGAGAACTACTCCTGCGACTTCCTCTGGATATTTACTTGCAAATAATCTTACATTTAATCCTCCTATTGAGTGACCTACTAATACATATGGAGGCTTTACACCTGCTTTTTTAAGTAATATACGTAAGTTATCGACACTTTGTCTACTATGTCGAGGTCTGTCATCCATTTCACTTTTTCCGATTCCTGCTCTGTCATAAATAAACATTCTTGAGAACTTTGACACTTCATCTTTAATCGAATTCCAGTTTTCTAAAGTAACTCCATACCCTGATTCGAAAACAAGTGTTGGACTATCGTGATGTTCCCCTAACAATTCATAGTATAATTCGATACCGCCTATATCAAGTTTTTGACCTGCTTCATTTTCAATAAATTCACCCATTTTTAATCCCTCTTTTCCATTTTTTTAAAAGGAAAGCTCTCTTCTATAAAAAAAATCTTTCCTAATTTCATAAACTTCAATTCAAGAAAGTTCAATTAAATTGAACTTTATCGTAACATGTAATAATTGCCTTTTCAAGCTGAAGTTTAATATAATTGAACTTATAAACTGAATTTCAAGGGATGTTGGAAAATGAATGAGTTAGGACAACGAATTAAAAAATTAAGAATAGAAAAGGGTATGACACTTGTAGAACTAACAGGTAATAAAATGTCCAAAGGAATGTTAAGTATGATTGAAAATGGGCGCGCAAACCCTTCAATGGACAGTTTAAAATTTATAGCGCGCCAGTTGGGCTGTGATCCTCAATATTTGTTAGGGAGCCCTACACCTGATGAGCTAAAAACCTTGTTTAATAAATTAGAGGAAGAATATGAAAAAAATAATGATGAACAGATAATTAGTTTGACTCAAAACATTATTGACCAACAGTTTCCCATTTCATTGGAATCTGCTAGGATATTAGAAATTTCCGGAAGAACAGTTATGAAGTCAGATGAAAAAAGTGGAGAAATGTTGATAGATCGGGCTATTTCAATCTATGATCGATTATCTCTTTATAGCCACTGTTTGGCAGCCAAATTATATGTAGTAGAATACCATGCAAAAAAGGGCGAGTATCTTAATGCCTTGAATATGTTAAGAAGTGTAAGAAAAGAGTATGATGAAAAAGCAACAGTTATTGATATGCTAGTTGAATTAGAGGCGAATTACGTTGAAATGGTCTTACTTTTTGGAATAGGAGAATATAAATCAGGGAAGGAAAAGCTTAATCAATTAATTATAATATCTAAGAAGAGAATGGTCTATTATAAGATGGATAATATTTTCAGGATTGCAGCATTCCAAGCCCTTCTTCATAACAATGAAAATGATTATGCATATTTTATAAAAAAGTCAGAACAATTCGCTGTATTCAGTGAAAATGATAAGTCCCTAGCTTTTACACTGTTGCTTCAAGCTCATTATTACAATCAAATACCAAAAGATTATGAACAAGCTCTTCTTTACTTAAATAAATTTGCTACAGTATTAAAGGGGAATATCGGAAGTGATTTTTATTATCTAGAAAAAGGTAAGGCTTTATTAGGAAAAGGACAACTCAATGAAGCCTTAGAAGCGTTTGAAAAGTTTAAGTTGCCGGGCTCGACTACTTACCCGCTTGAATTATGTATTCTTTACACAGCTTATTCATATAGAGCAATTTGTCTTATGCAACTTGGAAAAACAGAGGAAGCGCTTATTTATGCGAAAAAGGCTGCTAACAAAATAGATTCATTACCCAAAACAAATTATCAAGATTTTATTAAAAACACTATAGAGTTAGTAAATAAATCTTTGTAAAATCAAAAACGGTAAAGCACTTTTCCTTTTTAAATGATTAAACATTCTTGTCTTAAAATAGAAGAGACCAGGTTAATCCACAACATGCAAAAACCTGGTCTCTAGTGTTAACCTAATGTAGAATCTTCGTAACAATATTTTTTTTACTTATGTATTTTAGAATATATTCAATAATCACAAATAGTGTTATATAAATACTGCCTATTGAAATAGTTAGATAAAGAGTATCTTTAATAGTATTAATATCAAAATTAACTATACTAAATAATAGCGCAAAAATGAATGCACAAATTAAATGTTTAAAATACATGAATGCAACATTTTTATTTTTACTGTTTTTTTCAATTACAACTGATACTATTACAGCTACAAGCATGGCAGGTGCAGTAAATGCAGTACCATAAATACCATATGCAATGCTGTATGTAGATCCAATAAATAATGGAATGATAAATATTCCTAGAATTATTGTAATGACAACTGATATAATTTTATTTTTCAACATAGTATTTCGCAACCTCTTTTTTTGCTTTAAAGCTGTCATAGCAATGACACTCAGCAATATGTATTTTTTTGAAGTAAGACTCACTCCCATTTGAGATTAGGCATGAGCCTATGCCCTTTAGATTATCTTATTCTTCTAAATACATTCGGATAGTCTATAATCAAACCCTGTTCGTCTACACATATAGTTGTTTCAAAATCATAACAACGGTATTTAAAATATCTCAAATTATCACTGTTTATTAAATATTTATAGGATTGAGGAACTTTCTTTACCTCAAGTGTTGGAATAGATATGTACACCATTTCGAAATGTTCCTCTTGATTAAGGACCCAATCCATTCTATTGATAGGAAGTGAATTTGAAAATGGTGTTGCAGATATGTCAATATCAATTGCACCTTTTAGCTTATCAATCACCTGTCCATCATTTTCGAACCAGTTACCCTTCCCATCAGACATTAAGTTTAAACTGTTGTGTTCATCAACTATAATTGTCAATTTTTTAGTAAACCAGTTGGAGTCTAAATCAACTTTATATTCTACAATATGAGCATTGGATTCATCCTCTTCTACATATATAATTGTCCCTTTGGCAGAGTAGTATTTTTCTTCTTTATTAATGCTGAAATGCTCGCAACCAAACTGTTCCTCATTCTTCCATACTACCTTTTGATTCAAAATTTTCTCCCCTATCTCTATAATAAATGCTTCATCGAAAGCTAATTCTTCCCTGGAGCAAACTTCTATTTTTATTTCTTGTGACATTAACATTAATATCCGATAAAAATTAATGATTAATTAAATTTTATCAAATTATTCTATCTTGTTCTATATGTTACAATTTTAGGCAATACAGGGGGGGTTATTTTGATAATTGTTTCACTAATAAAAATTCCTTTTACAATTATAGCGATAAGCCTTTATTGTAGTTGGGTCCTTGTTACCAATAAGGGATCAGAATAAAAAATCTAAAAAAACGAATCGAACCAGGTCAATTTTATCGTTTAACCTTTAAACCAAGTAATTCAGCAAAACCAATTGCTTGTTCAGTGGAAATCACACAGCCGCTCAAATTTTTTAAGGTTACATTTAATCGTTCAAATGTGCATGTACTTATATCTACATTATTTAGAGGCGTATCGCTAAAATCAACTTCATCAATATTACAGTGTTCAAATTTCACTTTCTTAAATTGGCAGTCGTAATAGCTTGTACCACGTAATGATGACTGCTCAAAACAAATCTGTTTTAATCTCGCTACTCCAAAATTACATAAATTCATGATACAACCTTCAAAAGAAACGTTCCCTAAATGGGCCTCTGAGAAATCAACACCTAACAGTTTACAGTTTTTAAATGTAACTCGATGTATAATACCTTCATTAAATTTTGAGTTAGATAAGTCACAGTTTTCAAAGATTACATCAGTCATGTCAATTTTGTAGAAATTCGAGTTAATCAAAGATACTTTTTGAAACATAACTTTGGATAAAAATAAACGTTCAATACTATCATTCTCTCTACTTGTATTCGTAATTAGTTGATTCGATAGATAACGTTCTTCATCATAAAAAATATCTTCAAAAGTTCCTATAGCCAAATCATTTGGTATAAGTGGGAGTTCAATTTTAAATTTTGTAGTCATTCTATTTGTCCTTTCTCACTTTAATTTCGCAACTTATTTTACCCTCCCTAATTTTTTATATAGTTTTAAATATTTAATTTATAACTACAACTAACTACTCGACGTGTCATGTAATGAAGATATCCTCACTTTCCACCCTTTTAATTTCTCGAATTCCAATTAAGCCAAATATCGGATAACAACACTTGAACATACGTTCGTACTCTATTATAATTAATTTTATCTTAACTAAAAAAGGAGTTTTGCCTTTATGAGTCAAAGAATTGCTTATTACGATGTTGCACCTGATGGAATGAAAATTATGATGGATATGGAGAAATATACTAAGACATCGACAATTCATCGAACGATTAGGGAGCTTATCAAAATTAGAGTTTCTCAAATTAATGGGTGTGCCTTCTGTCTAGATTTGCATACAGCCGATGCTCGAAAGATGGGTGAAACTGAGCAACGTATTTATTGTTTAAATGCTTGGAATGAATGCACTTATTATACACCAGAAGAGAAAGCTGCTCTAGAACTATCCGAACATATTACGCTAATTCCTACTAAAAGAGTTCCTGAAGACCTCTATAAAAGAGTACGTGAACACTTTGATGAGCAACAATATGTTGACCTTATACTAATCATCAATCAAATTAACAGTTGGAATAGGATTTCGATTGCAATGGGAAATACAGCTACTGAAAAGTAATTTTTTATAAACGAACATTTTTGAGTGTTCGTTTTTTCTAATTTATTGGTTTTCCCCTCTTACAACTGAACAATTAGCTTTTCCAATTCAAATTACCACAACCCAGAGATTGTGGTAGGAAATTTATACGTCTTCCTTATTATTTATTACGTTTTGAGGAAGTGTTTTCGTTGTGTTGTTTTTCATTATTTGAATTGTTCATTTGTTCTTTTGTTAATTCATTTTCTTCACGCACATCTAAATCGTCAGGGCTTAAATCTGATCCAAATTCTACTTGATCTTCTGCACTTTTATTGCGCTTTTCATTTGTCAAAATTATCACCTCCGATATATAAATTATCCATTTTGGTGTAAATTATACTTATAAGAATATAATCTAAATGATACGCTATTTCATTGGTAATTAGCTATTTTGGTATCATTTAGGAAATACCCATTCAACCTAGCGAATTGAAAAGGAGAATTAACTATGGCTGAAAAATATGTGCATCACATTTGCATACAAACGAATACATACTCTGAGTCTTTAAATTTTTACACAGAGGTATTAGGATTTGAACTAGTACAGGAGTCACCAAATTTCCATGATAGACATTTTAATACTTGGCTAAAGCTCGGAGCCTTTTATATTGAGCTTCAAACAGGGAAATATCATGAAAATCTTGATACATGCAACTCAAATGCTCAAGGCATTGTACACTTCTGTTTATGGGTCGATAATCTTAATCAAGAAGTAGAACGATTGAAGGACATGAATGTTAATTTTATTCGTAAAAATGATGAAATTATTTATAAAGTTGAAAATGGCCAGCTTTGTAAATTAATAGCACCTGAAGGAACCATTATAGAATTTCGCGATAATAAAGGAATATAAAGTGATCAGGGGATGGATTTTCTTCACCCCTCCTTGCTTTCCCTAAATTTTGAATGCCAGTTATTGTAGGATTAAATTAATAACTATTTTTCATAAATACGCCAGGTCTCATTATAAAGATGAGTCCTGGTCCTTTGTTTAAATTTGCCAAATGTAGCTATCCTAAGATTTTCACTACTTATAATCTTCTCATTTTTTGTCCAAGCTATATACAAAACCCCTTTACTCCACAAAATTACACAGAATTTCTAAAAGTAGGGATCAAAAAAATGAAGAAAAAAATTATGTTAATCGTAAGTTTAACAGCTATACTATTGCTTTCTGGATGTTGGGATGTAACTGAACCACAAAGAATGTACTATATTGACGGAATTGGGATCGATTATAAAGATGGTCAATATGAAATATATATGCAAATTATCAATTTTGCTAATGTAGCTAAATCTGAAGCGCCTACTCCCCCAGCACCACCGTCAGAAATTGGATTTGCTAAAGGTAAAACGATGGAAGAAGCCTTTTTTAAACTATATCGCTCCATCGATCAAAAAATATTCTGGGGACATATGACTTTTCTTCTTTTCTCGGAGGATGCCTTGAAAAATGAGAATTCGATACCTGTTATTGACAGTTTTTTACGTCATCGGGAAACAAGATATCAAATATTGACTTATTGTACAAAGGACCCCATTAAAGATGTTCTTTTAGTCACACCGATGTTAAATAAATCGTTAACAGCTTCAAAACTAAGCAATCCATTACGTACAGAGGAAATAGAAAGCTATGTAGAACCCGTTGATTTACGAAACTTACTTATCGCCTTAAATGAACCGAGTCATGAAGTGAATATTCCATTTGTTTCAATCAACAAAAATTGGGAGACGACCAAAGAGCCAACAACGGAAACTGCATTAACAGGTTACGGGGTAGTTTCTAAGAATGGATTTAAAGGCTACCTAAATGATGAGAATGCAAGAGGTATTCAATGGATGTTTAGTAAAAAAACTCGAGGAGACGTAACCATTAAATTAGACAATAAAGAAAAAGAATATTTAACAGTCGATTTAGAAAAATTAAGTACTGAAATAAAACCAATTGTAAAAAACAATGAAGTAACCTTTGAAGTTGATATAAAATTGAATGCAATCATCAATGGTTTCAAAGGAAAAGTTAGCACCGATCAAATAAGAAAAGGTATTATTAAGGCAGTTAAAAAAGAAATAACAAAAACATATGATGAGGGCTTAAAAATAGATGTTGATGTTTTCCGCTTATCAGAACAGCTATATCGAAAAAACGTAAAGGTATGGAAAAAGATACAAAAAGATGGTAAGGTACCATTGACAGAAAATTCACTTAGTAAAATAAATATAACCGTTAATAAAGTTAATCCTGGTCGAAAAACATTTGCTGAAACAATTCAAGAATAGATATATCAATTATTCCTCCGGCGGATGTTTGGACACCCGCTGAAAGAAGTTAAAACACAATTGTGTCAACTATCTAGCGATATATTCAATTCATTGAAATAAATTCTCATTAGAACTTTGATTTTTCGTTCTATGTGTTATAATGCTATTATGGCTAAGCCATTATAAGGGCAAGACCAATTCTGTGCTGTAGCGTTGTCATACGCTACAGCTTTTTATGTTATTAATTTTAGAAAATACAGGGTGAAGCAAATTGCAAAAATGTAAGGGGAAATATGTATAGAAATTTTTTAAGGTCGCTTAGAAATGCATAAGTTTAAACATTATAGCCTTTACAAATACTAATCTCTTTTTAATTGAAAGTTATATTTTTTATTGATCTTATCTGCCTTAGTCCAATCGTCTAGAATTTTTTCAACGTAATTCCAACGATGCACGTTGTTTTCTACTGCTTGCTTCATAGCATGGATAACAAGGTCTTCCGATAATTCATTAATCCAATGATCGATTTTGTATGTGACATGAGCGACAAGAGAACCAAAGCCATTTTGCTCGTAGAATTAGAATGCCGTTTGTGGTTTTGGAATGTTCTCTTCTGAGGAATGGCTCTTATAATAATTATTATTTTTAGTTAGTAATTTATTATTTAGTGATTTATTATTAATTAGTATTGTTGGTTTTTCCGTTAACGGTTTTTCCATCAACGGATTAACCGTTATCGGATTTTCACTATACGGTTCAATTTGTGGTGTTTCGAACACTGAGAGTTCAAATTTCCTAAATTTACCTATGTTTGTTCTACCCTGCACTTTGTGAACATAGCCAGCTTGCGATAGCTCCCTAATAATGTGAGCAGTAGATTCACGACTGCATTTGCTATGAGTGGCTAAATTAGAAATACAAAATGACCAATCATCTGGCAAAGACAACATATACGCAAGCAAACCTTTTGCTTTCCAGCTTAAACGAGTGTCATTCAGAAACCCTTTGTCTAACACAACATAATTGTCCTTTTTATGAACCCTAAATATTGCCATAATGCCCTCCTTTTGTTTTGTAAGATTTTTGAGTCATTCCTATTCATTAACTTATATACAGATTTGGCACAAAATTAGGGACAAAAATTTTGATTAATATGGGAATTTCCCCGCTTTCGAAAGCAAAAAAAAATGAGGCTGGGACAAAAGTGTTTCAGCCAACAAAAATACCGAACTATCCAATGAAACGCTCATGAAGTGTTTCGAAATAGTTCGGTTTTT
>NZ_JBNNVG010000060.1:0-7228 GCF_050280425.1 Lysinibacillus sp. NPDC093190
ATCCCAGAGGCTGGTCGACTTTTCTTCACTTCTACTAAATAAAATAGTAGCACAAACCATGGCCTTGGTTTGTACTACTAATCTTAGTATGTTTCATATTTATCTATCAGCTCGCATATAGTGAAAAAGCGTAGATAAAGGAGGCAGAAACCTTGAGTGAAGCAGTATTTAGAGAAATTGCAGAGCGCACAAATGGCGATGTTTATATTGGTGTTGTCGGTCCAGTACGTGTAGGTAAATCAACATTTGTAAAAAAGGTTATGGAAGCGGTCGTGTTACCGAATATAGTGGATGAAACAGAAAGAATGCGGGCACAAGACGAGTTGCCACAAAGCTCGCCGGGTCCAGTCATTATGACTGCTGAGCCGAAGTTTGTGCCTGCCCAAGCAACACGTATTGCCGTCGGTGATGATGAAATGACGTTCCAAATTCGTTTAGCAGATTGCGTTGGTTATATCATTGAAGGGACAAAGGGCTATGAGGATGAAAATGGGCCAAAATATGTGCATACACCTTGGCATACAGAGCCTATTCCTTTCCAAGAAGCGGCGAAAATAGGCACAGATAAAGTTATTCGTGACCATGCTAATATTGGAATTGTTGTAACAACAGATGGCACGGTAAATGGGATAAGTCGTCGTGCGGCAGAGAAGGCTGAAGAGGAAATTGTAGAGCAATTAATGGATATTGGAAAACCTTTTGTTGTTGTATTAAATTGCCAAATGCCAGCACGGGAGGAAACGGTACAGCTTCGAAATGAGCTATTTGAGCGCTATAATGTTCCAGTAATTGCCACTTCAATTGATCAAATGCGCGCATCTGATATTCAGTATATTTTGCAAGAAGCATTATTTGAATTTCCAATTCGAACAATTGAGGTGGAAAAGCCAGATTGGTTAGATGTTTTAGATGCAACACACCCATTGAATGTTGCATTAATTGATTCGATGGAAGAAGTGTTGTCATCTGTTATGAAAATTAGGGATGTACAGCAGGCGTCAGATGCCTTTAAAGCCATTGATTTTATTGACCAAAGTGAAGTGGTACATGTGGATGCTGGTATTGGGACCGCGATCATTCGAGTGTCATTACAAAGTGAACTCTATAAGTCGGTTTGCAATGAATGGCTAGATGAGCCAATTGAGACGAAGCGAGATTGGCTACTCTTTATTAAAGAGTCAGCAGAAGCAAAAGAGGCGCAAAAACGCTTTAAAAATGCTATTAGTCAAGCAGATTCGACTGGTTATGGTGTAACATTACCAATGATGCAGGAGTTTGAGCCAACAGCACCAGAGCTCATTAAACAAAATAATTTTTATGGTGTGCGTATGAAGGCAAAAGCACCATCATATCATATCATTCGTGTAGATATGGAATCAGAATTTGCGCCACTAATTGGCTCTGAATTCCATAGTCAACAATTGCTTAAGGATTTAAATCATGCTTATTTACATGATCGTGACGCTTTATGGAACACACAGCTTTTTGGAACTCCGCTACATGAAGTGTTAAAAGAAGGAATACGCTATAAAATGGATGCTGTTCCATCTACGGCCAAAAAACGGATGCGACAAACAATTGAACGTATGGTGAACGAAGGTGATAGAGGATTGGTTACATTTATTTTGTAGTGAAAAAATGAAAAATAAAGCGCAAAAAATTATCACAGGGCTATTCGTTCTTATGCGAAAAGTCCTGTTATTTTTGTTTTTTGGGTGAAAAACGTATTTTTTGGTTATAATCATGAATGAATACAGTTGCGTAGCGGTTTTCTATGTGTTAATCTTTTTACAGAATTGGTTCATGACCCTTTGAGAGGAGGTGAATGGTGTGAATAAAACAGAATTAGTAAACTCTGTTGCTGAAGCTGCAGGTCTTTCTAAAAAAGACGCTTCTAAAGCAGTTGAAGCTGTATTTGATACAATTCAAGATGCTCTTGCAAAGGGTGACAAAGTACAATTAATTGGTTTTGGTAACTTTGAAGTACGTGAACGTGCGGCTCGTAAAGGTCGTAACCCACAAACTGGTAAAGAAATCGAAATCGCTGCTAGCAAGGTACCTGCTTTCAAACCAGGTAAAGCGCTTAAAGATGCTGTAAAATAATACACGTCTAGTAGTTACATAGGGCAGTCTTCATGTAAACGAACATGAAGGCTGCTCTTTTTAACTTCTTTCAACGAAAAGTTGCGCACATAGCAAAATAAAGATAATGGTACATAGAAAGATGCAATAAACATAAGTGTATGCAACGTAGATAGATATGCACAATGTCCATCACTAAAAGTTGGGATGCTCTTTGCTAAAACATATACCATAATATTAGTTGATTGAAGTGGAGACTGGGCGACTCCTTGGGGATTAGCGTCACAGTTGAGAATCTGGAGCGCAGCGGCTCATCGGACGCCCCCAGTCGGAACGGAAATCAACCACACGTATGATGGTGAGTCAAAATTTATAAAATATGCTCCAAATTAGAAAGCATTAAGTGGCTATTTTGCTCATATAGCGCTGAATTTCTTTTGAATCAAGTAAGTCGTTTTGCGCTTACCTTTTGGATATGCTACGATGCATAAAGAAATGTGTAATGTATTGAATGCAGGAGGGTTTTTAAGGATGTCGAATGTTGATTTATTGAAAATAGAAGAAGCAGTAAAAATGATTTTAGAGGCGGTAGGGGAAGATGTAAATCGTGAAGGTTTACTCGATACACCGAAACGTGTAGCAAAAATGTATGCAGAAATGTTTAGTGGCTTACATGAAGACGCAAAAGATTATTTTAAAACAGTGTTTCATGAAGACCATGAGGAATTAGTACTTGTAAAGGACATTCCATTTTATTCGATGTGTGAGCATCATTTAGTTCCTTTTTATGGAAAAGCTCATGTCGCATACATACCAAATGATGGCATTGTTGCTGGACTAAGTAAATTAGGACATGCAGTAGAAACTATTGCTCGTCGTCCACAATTACAAGAACGCATTACTTCTTCAGTGGCAGAGACAATTATGGAAATGCTCTCTCCGAAAGGTGTTTATGTAGTGATAGAGGCGGAGCATATGTGCATGACTATGCGAGGGCTTAAGAAGCCAGGATCTAAAACTGTGACATCGGTTGCACGTGGCATTTACGAAGAAGATGAAGTAAAACGTAGAGAAGTTTTATCATTTATTCAAATGTCTTAAATTGCATATCTAATTATGTTATGATGGACTAAGAATTTGTCGGATTTAAGGGAGTGTACAGACAATGGCGCAAGATTATATTGTTATTCAAGCAGAGGAAGATGGCGTGCATGTAATCGGTTTAACACGAGGTACAGATACAAAGTTCCATCATTCTGAAAAATTAGATGCAGGCGAAGTTATGATTGCTCAATTTACCGAACATACATCAGCCATGAAAATTCGTGGGAAAGCACAGATTCATACAGCTCATGGTGTTATAAATAGCGAAGCTAAAAAGTAATAGAGAGAAATACCATTCAGAAGTGCATTATGAATGGTTTCGTGTCTATGCAAATTAGTGATGGCACATATAAATCGACTAGATTTGTAAAACTAAGTTTATGTTTTCACTCCGATTTTAACTTCTTTCAGCAGGTGTTTGGACACCCGCTGAAAGAAGTTAAAGCCTCCGGCGGATGTCACAGAATCGGAAAGGAGTTCTTAGAGGATGTTAGCCTAAAATCATCGCATCCATGCGATAACGGCTAACTGACCTGCATCGGTAAAAACGCCACGTCCTGTGGCTTTACCGAAATGACCGACATCGTGTCGGCCCTCGTGCAGGCCTAAGCACAAAGCCGATTCCGGACGCAATTATGCCGAGGCATAATTGATAGGCAGTTGGATTTCTACCGTTTTTTAATGGGGAAGCTCTACTGCCTATCATGTTGAATAAAGCAAAAATTTTTTATTCCGAATCGTCGCGTATGCTATAATGACTCAGTAAGTAAGCGTTAGGTCATGAAGTGACTAACATATTTGAAAGTGAAATGGAGTAAGGTCTATGAATGCAACATACATTCAAAATTCAATTGCACAATTAAAAACAGAGATTTTCATGGATGTTCGTCATAGAACTTTGCAAAAATACACAGGATTGCCTGTGCTCGATGAAAATCAATTATTTTACTTGTTAGTTCCCTTTTTGAATGGGGAAGAGTGGCAACAAGAGGAAAGAGAAGCTGCAATCACTGTTGGAATTGTGTACGCAGCCTTAGCGGCGCACGATCATATTAAAGAATTACATGCCACATCAAAAGAACAACAGCTAACCGTTTTAGCTGGAGACTTTTATAGTGGCCGTTATTATGAGATTTTAGCTATGTCGGGAAATGTCGCATTGATTCGAAATTTGTCACAAGGAATTGTGGCACGTTGTGAACACCAAATTAAAGTATATGAGGCAGAAAAACGATCAATCGAACAATGGTTTGCCTCAATAACTAACATTGAATCAGGATTAATTTCAAAGTTTTTTGAGCTTTATTCATTTAGTGATTATATTCCAATTATGGAGAAGAGCTTATTAATCTTGCGTTTAGAAAGAGAATTAGCGACATATCAACGTGGGCAAGTATCTTTAATGAGTAGGGTTCTTGAAGAAAGCGCGAGATATGCTGGAGCGATCTATGGCAACGTCATACAGGACAAAATTGTGCAATTAAAAACAGAGCTGTTACAGGAGATAGAAGATGCATCGTTTTTACAAGGTGATGTGAAACAAGCTCTACAAGCACGTGTAGAGGCATCCATTGCTTCTACTAATGAATAAGAGAGGTTTTTCAAAATGGCTAAAACGAAAGAAGAGCACGTGCACGAAGTATTTGAAAGTATTTCGGAAAACTATGACAAAATGAATGGTGTTATTAGTTTCCAGATGCATGTTGGCTGGCGCAATGATACGATGAAGCACATGGCAGTAAAACCTGGAGCGAAGGCTTTAGATGTTTGCTGCGGTACGGCAGATTGGACAATTGCATTAGCCGAGGCAGTTGGTGAAAATGGAAAAGTAAAAGGGCTAGACTTCAGTAAAAACATGCTAAAAGCTGGCGAGGAAAAGGTAAAGCCATACCCACAAATTGAACTAATACATGGAAATGCTATGGAGTTACCTTTCCCAGACAATACATTTGATTATGTAACAATTGGTTTTGGTCTTCGCAATGTACCAGATTATTTACAAGTTTTAAAGGAAATGAATCGTGTTGTAAAACCAGGGGGAATGGTTGTTTGTTTAGAAACATCTCAATCGGAAATTCCAGGCTATCGACAACTATTCCGTTTTTATTTTAAATATATAATGCCGATATTTGGTAAAATATTTGCGAAAAGCTATAAAGAATATTCTTGGCTACAGGAATCAGCAAATGATTTCCCAGGTATGAAGAAGTTAGCGGCATTGTTTGAGCAGGCAGGTTTAGAAAAAGTAACGTATAAAGCATACAGTGGCGGTGCTGCGGCAATGCATATAGGCTTTAAAAAAGTACGTTAATGGGGGCAGGTTTTCACACGTGGAAAAGATGAAGTTAAAACTACTCTATTCCGATTTGAAATCAGATATCGATATCATTGAAAAAGAATTAGAAAAAGCAGTGAACTCTTCTTCATGTTTGATCAATGATGCTTCTCTCCATTTATTGCAAGCTGGTGGCAAACGGATACGACCAATTTTTGTGTTGCTTGGCGCGAAATTTGGCGAATATGATATCGAAAAGATGAAGGATGTAGCCGTGCCAGTAGAGCTTATTCATATGGCATCACTTGTGCATGATGATGTAATTGATGATTCCAATATGCGAAGAGGACGCCCGACTGTCAAATCACAATGGAATAATAGAGTTGCAATGTACACGGGCGATTTTATTTTTGCGCGTGCACTTGAATATATTACAAAGCTTGAAGACCCATTAGTTCATCAAATTTTAGCACGTACAATGGTGGAAATTTGTAACGGTGAAGTCATTCAAATCGAAGATAAATTTAGATTAGATCAAGGATTAAAGGATTATTTTAGACGAATCAAACGAAAAACGGCATTACTGATTTCTTCTAGTTGTGAACTTGGTGCAGTAGCAGCAGGTGTAGATCCCAAAACAGTGAGACATTTGAAACGCTTCGGCTATTTTGTGGGCATGAGCTTCCAAATTATCGATGATGTTTTAGATATTATGGCAACTGATAAAGAATTAGGGAAGCCAGCAGGTAGTGATTTATTGCAGGGCAACATTACGTTACCGATTCTATTGTTAAAAGATGATCCTGTGATGCAACCTTATTTGGTAAAAGTATTTGCAGGTACGTTGACAGAAGCAGAACGTCAAAATATGCTGCAGTATGTGCGTAAATCTGACGCAATTGAGCAAGCTAATAAAATGAGTGATAAATATTTGAAAAAGGCATTACAGGAAATAGATGCATTACCAAAACATCCTGTCAAGAAAAAACTACGTGATGTCGCTTTGTTTATGGGTAAGCGTAAATTCTAGCTTTTTGTTGTACAAAGGCTCATTTTTTGTTAATATTTATCGGTAGGTGTAAAACCTGTTATACGAATTTAAGGAGTGTTTTAAACATGGCAATCGAACAAACTTTTTTAATGGTTAAGCCTGATGGCGTAGAACGTCAAGTAGTAGGAGACATCGTAGATCGTTTTGAACGTCGCGGTTTTGTATTGAAAGGTGCTAAATTAATGGTAATTCCTACAGAATTAGCAGAAAAGCACTATGCAGAGCATGCAGAGCGTCCATTCTTTGGTGAATTAGTTGATTTCATCACTTCTGGTCCTGTATTCGCTATGGTATGGGAAGGCGAAAACGTAATTAAGCTTGCTCGTACAATGATGGGAGCAACTAAACCTGAAGAATCTAACCCAGGTACAATCCGTGGTGACTATGCAACAACTGTTTCTCACAACATCATCCACGGTTCTGATTCACTTGCTTCTGCTGAGCGTGAAATCGGCTTATTCTTCGGTGAAGATTTAGTTTAATTTCTTAACTAAAGTAGAGTAGCGAAAAAAACTACGAATAGAACTAAATAAAAAAATCATCTTTTTTTCCGATGTGACTTTTACCTTCTAACAAAAAAATGTTAGGGGGTTTTTTATTTGTCAAAATCATTTAATAAAGTGGTTCTATAATATTTGTTGGGGTATTCACATAATTCCACGCATAAAAAAAGCACAGATTCACCGATTTATATATACTTGAATTGTCGAGAAACA
>NZ_JBNNVG010000061.1:0-7092 GCF_050280425.1 Lysinibacillus sp. NPDC093190
AACCGATTGTAGAGAAATTCTTAAAATGGGTGGACGAATCACCTTTCTTCGGAAAAAATGCCTTAGCTAAAGCTGCCGAGTACACATTAAATCGTTTACATGGATTAAAAGCTTTTCTGTTCGATGGTCGAATTGAAATCGATAATAATCCAGTTGAAAATGCGATTCGCCCAACTGTGATTGGTCGCAAGAACTGGCTTTTTTCTGTTAGTGAAGCCGGTGCTAAAGCGAATGCCATTTGTTTAAGTTTGGCTGAAACGGCAAAAGCAAACGGCATCGATTTCTATCAATACCTAGTGACGTTAATGACAGAACTGCCAAATTTACCGATTCACCAACAGCCAGAGATTTTAAAGAATTACATGTCTTGGTCGAAAAAAATCCAAGCTATATGTGCAAAATAGCCATCTATCCGAAAAAAATTCAGATAGATGGCCACTCGTCGTGTGTACCGAAAAGGTGCGCTTTTTTTATATTTCGGGCTTACCTTTATTATAAACCCTTTTTATCACTTCATCGTTCTTCAAAGAACATTTTCAATAAAATTAAGGTATTAATTATATGTAAATATTAGTAGCTAAGCATTACCATATAACTACAGATATGAATAGTGATAATATATATTGGATGTCATTGGAGGGATATCAAAAATATATATGTTAATTTTTGGGGGAGTAGTAAAATTGAGAAGTTTTTTAAAAAAATTATTAATTTGTAGTGTAGTACTTACGTTATTCATCACGTATATTCCTTTTGGGAATTTTGTGCTACAAGCAGAAGCAAAGAATGTAGAAGAAAAGAAGAGTGAAGAAAAAGAACCAATAGAATTAGTAGAATTACGAACAGAAAATGCTAAAACATTTGATAATTTGGATGGAACTTATACAGCAGAGATTGCTCAAGAGCCCATTCAATATAAGGATAAACAAGGGAACTGGAAAGAAATCGACAATAGCTTAGTCGAAACAAACAATGGTAAGACGGTAACAAATAAAGCCAATGAATTCTCTGTAGAAATTGACAAAACTACGACTGCATCGCAGCAAAATATTACAATCACAGATGATTCTAAGAAGATTGACTTTGGCTTAGTGTCTGCCCAACATGAAACAGCTAATAAAAACGAACAAGTCCAAAATGCTAAAGGGGTAGTAGATAATAATACAATACGCTATCCAAACGTATTAAAAGACACCGATGTGGTTTACACAATAGGGTCCAATCAGATTAAAGAAGATATTATTTATAGCGAAAAGCCCAAAGATGGTTTCCCAAAAAAAATCACATATAAATTGAATGTTACTGGGTTAACCGTAGAACAGATTGACCAGAACATCTATTTGAAGGATGTGGCTACCAATACACCATTATATAAGATAGAAGCACCTTACATGTATGATAGCTATAAACCTGAAGGGTTTAAAACTGTTGATGAAATAATATCGATACCCGAAGAGGCAAGATCATATCAATTAACATTAAGTTATGAAGTAATTGGACAAGACTTGTTTGTATACTTAGAGCCAGATGCTACTTGGTTACAAAGTAAGGAACGTGTATATCCTATTACAATTGATCCTACGATTGTTCGCCTACAAACTTCAGCAAACATGGAAGATACAACAATACGAAGTGCTTCACCTACACAAACAGGGGGAAATGACTTTGAATTAGGCGTAGGAACAGCAGTAGGTGGAAACACAGTTAGGAGTTTATTAAAATTTGATTTAAGTGCTGTACCTTCAAGTACTTCAATCATATCAGCAGATTTAAATTTATGGCTATCATCTACTAATAATAATTCACCTATTGATATTAGTATTCACAAATTAACAAGCCCTTGGGAAGAAAACCAAGCGTCCTGGACTTATGCCAAAACGATTCCATATACAGCATGGAAAATAGCTGGTGGAGATTTTTTAAATGACAAACTCCGTACAGTAAAAGGTATTGGTGTACCACCTAACTCTATAGCAGACGCTAAGGTAAACTGGAAGGTTCCGCTTGAAGCAGTGCAAGGGTGGGTCAATAATCCATCCACTAACTATGGATTTATGTTAAAGAGCGATAGTGAATCAACACAGATTTATAAAAAATTTGCTAGTAGTGAACAGTCCACATTAAATAAATATAAGCCTCAGCTTGTTGTTACGTATAAAACATTCGCCAGACTTGGCATAGAAGATTATTGGGATTATGATTCACGTCCATTAGTAAATGGTATAAATTATGTGAATTTAACAACACATAATAATATTTTACAATATGAAGATATGTCAATTCTAGGACGAGCTGATTCTAGTTTAAGATTTACTAGAACTTACAATAGTAAAGACTATGAAAAGTCTGCTTTCGGTTATGGTTGGAGCTTTACAGGGGACGAAAAGATTTTTACTAATACGGGCAGTCAAAATAATCAATTACAGTACAAAGACGCAGATGGAACGATTCATGTTTTCACTTATAAAGCAGAAACAAAGCAATATGAGGGTGAACTGGGTAATTATAATACCATTAAGAAAACCGCAGCAGATACGTTTATTCTTTATGATTTATATGGCAACCAAACTATTTTCAAAGTTCGTGAATCGACAAGCGATACAGATGTAGAGGTTGCCTATATTACGACTCAAATAGACCGTAATAGCAATAAAATCCACTATTCTTACAATAGTGATAATCAATTGATAGAGATTGCAACAGATTTAGGCAAGGATGTATTAAATAAAACACTTAAGTTTAAATATGAATCTGGCATGATTAGCAAGATGACGTATGGTGACCAACAAATTACATATCGATATACGTCAGATGGGTACTTACAATATGTAGATGTGTTGAAAGACATAACTGGTAACAAAACAACAACACAATTTATATATACGAATAAATTTCTAACAACAATTGTCGATGCAAATAGTAAGCTTACAAAATTTGAATATAATGGCGCAGATTTAAAATATGTTTATGAACCAACTGAAGATACAGCAAACCAACCTAAAACAGAATATTCATTAGATCGAGCAACAGGCGTTGCAACAATTATTGACCCAGAGCAAGGTGTTACAAGATATTTTGTTAACAATAACTTTGTTGTTGAAAAAGTCATTTCCCCTGCTGGTGAAGAGAAAACGTATGATCTAGATGAAAACTATAATATTTTAAGAGAAACGGAAACCATTGATGGTGTGTCCAAAGTTTTAGTGACGAATGAGTATGACAAAAATGGCAATTTAAAAACAACAACGGATGCAGAAAATAATAAACAATCGTATACCTACACGACTTACCAAAATTTCGAAACTCATACTGACTCAGATGGTAAAGTGAGTAGCTATGTGTATAGTCCAACAGGAAATCTAGTAGAGTCTAAATCCCCTTCTACTAGTGGGCAGACAATAACGAAGTATGATTATGACAATTATGGTGATTTAAAATCGATGGAAACATCTGATGGCATTAAAGAAGTTTACGATACAAATTATAGGGATTCCCAAAAAATCATTAACCATACGGATGCATATAACAATACGACAACTACTGAACAAGATTTGTCTGGAAATATCACAGCATCTATAGATGGAAAACACAATGAAACAAAGTATTCCTATAATTTAAAGAATGAACTTGAAACTATTGTCGATCCAAAGCAGCAACAAACAGCTTACGAATATGATGGCAATGGAAATTTAAAACAGATAACAAATGCAAGAGGGTTCAAAACAGACTTTAAGTACAATGGTAAAAATCAAATTACAGAAGAGAAAAACCATTTCGGCAATACAACGTCTTATCAATATGATGAAAATGGTGAGTTAATATTACTCCAAACAACTAAGGGAGATCGTATTGAAAATAAAATTGATCAACAAGCACCTGGTACAACGGTCGTTGTCAATGGAAAAAAATGTGGCGTTACGCAAAAGATGGGGACGATCAGCTAATATATTATGGTGAAACTGAATCTACTCTAAAACGTATTAGCTACTATGACAATGGATTACTAAAATCGATTGATAAAGATGATATTGATGGCAATATTGAGTACGAATATATAGGCGACAAGTACTTATCGTCACTTTCCTTCCCGGGTTATAAAACATATAATACATTAAAATTTGAGCCTGATAATGCCTATAATACGAAACAGGTAGAGTTAAACAAGAAACTACTAGCATCCTTTACCTATGACGATGTGACAGGTCAATTAAAAGATACTAATTTTGCAAATGGCAGTAAATTATCAAAAGTTTATAAATCAGGTCGACTAGAAGAAGAGATATTATCACTGTCGAATACAGCGGAATGGAATAAGTTCACGTATAAGTATGATACTAACAACAATATCAAATCCATTGAACAAAATAGCAAAAACAAAGTCAATTATGACTATGATGCTTTAAATCAATTAACGCAAGAAACGTATGATGACGATGACATACAAATGGATTACACATATGATGAGGTTGGTAACCGCCTCTCAAAAAGTGTGAAAAAAGCAGGTAAAACCGAATCCACTGCTTACCAATATAATGAAGTTAATCGATTAAAGTATGTAAATAATCAGTTATATACTTACGATGATGATGGGAATTTAACAAATGATGGCGCAAATACGTACGAATGGGATGCGTATGATCAGCTAAAGAAAGTAACAAATAGCGCTGGCACAGTCATCGCAGAATATGAATATGATGAAAACGGAAGAAGAATCCATAGTAAAGATAGCAAGGGTTCCATTACCTACTCTTATGATGGAGACACTAACTGCGTCCTCTATGAGAAGGATAAAAGCACTTACGCAGTAAAAAGTTATGTTTACGATGACAATGGACATCTACTCACAATGATTTACAAAGGTGTACCTTATCATTACATCACAAACTATCGTGGTGATGTACTTGGGCTGACAGATGAAAGTGGCAAGCTCGTTGCATCTTACACATATGACGTATGGGGTAACATTTTAACACAGAGTGGTACAGATAATATGGATACTATCAACCCATACCGCTATGCTGGCTATCGTTACGATGAGAGCACAAAGCTTTACTATTTAATGGCACGTTATTATAATCCGGATACAGGTGTGTTCTTATCACTAGACCCTGTTAGTGGAGATACAATGAATCCTTTATCGTTGAATGGCTATAATTATGCGAATAATAACCCAGTGATGAATGTCGATTCGACTGGGGAATATGCCATACCACTTTCATATGCCCCTTTATATGGTCTTTTAGTAGTGAGTTTGATTTTGCAAGCGGTAAAGTCTTTAGATGCAATAATGCCCGCTATAAAAGCTAGCTTTGCCAAAGTAAAAGTAAAAGTAAAACCAAAATATAAATCAAAAACTGAGATTCATCATATAGTAGCGCAAACAGCACCTCTTGCACAAGCTGCCCGAAATATTATAAAAAATGTTGATATAAAAATTAATGATAAAATTAATTTAATTGAGTTAAAAACAGGTCTACACAGACGTCTTCACACAAAACTGTATTATGGTGCAATTAATGTACTAATGGAGTCATCATACAGTACTAAAAAAAAGAAAAATGACAACTTTAAAAGTGTAAAAGCTATGTATAATCTAATTAAGATTTGGTTAGGTAAATTTAATGCCTGGGCACCATTTTAAGGAGGATATTATGTTAGGTCTGAACCTTATTTATAAATTTAAAACATCTTACTCATTATCATATGCGAAGAAAAAGGGATTGATAGCCAGATGTGCGGGGAGCACTATGATCCATGATTTTCATTCAGGGGAAGAAACACATAGATTAAAAAAACCGGCTCATCCATCACAAGTATTATTTTCAGATGACGAAAGATTTCTTATAGTAAAAAATACGTTAGGAAATATTTATGTATACGAAACTATTAATTTTGAAGTTGTTTCGATTTTTAAAAATACTAAATTCATCGAAATGATTGAGGGGAAATTTTTGTTTAATCATGAACAAAATAAAATAGTGGATGTTGTTAAAATGGATGGAATTGAACAAATTGTCGCACTAGATCTGGAAACGAAGATGATTTCTCCAATCCTATCTATTCCTAATGAGGGTATACAACAAATTATCACCTGTAATCAACAAATTGAGGGTAAGTACATTTTTACAATCCTAAGCTTACGTAATGAGACGGAACGTTTCATGTTTAATTTACTTGTATTAGATATAAAGAATGATAACATCCAACATGAGTTAATTAAAACCGAATTTGTTTGGGATAAGATTGTTTATATAAAAACAAAGGACCAATATCTTATTGTCTCAGGAAATGAAATTTTATTAGTAAATAATAATTTAAGTATTATTGAAAATAAAATAAAATTACCCAATGAAAATCCAAATTTAATGGCAGGTAGTATTCACCTTTCTAAACTAGAAGACTCTGTTCTAATAATTTACAACCATATCTTATATTTAGTACAAATAGAACAACTTGAACTGATTAATTCGGTGCCAATCGAATATGTATGTTTTGCTGAATATATTAATAATGATGAACTGATATTTATTGGGACTTGGAAAAATGGATTTGTTTTAAAGAAGTGACCTGCACCGGTGCAGAAACAATTCGGAAAATTAACTACAATTTGAAGCCTTTGACAATCATAAATATTAAAAGCTGTGTCAAACTTCCAATCAAAATTTGTATTTGAGACACATATAAACACTTTTAGGCTGCTTGATTGTAAGCCCGTAATCAAATAACGCATATAAACAACAAGGCACCTCCGGTACGATAAATGTATCAAATTAGAGGAGGTGCTTCTTTATGTCAACTACCAAACTAACAATTGTCCCTGTGACACTAAATCCCATCACTGACAACTCACCATCATCCCACCAATACACAATGCGACTGTTGCCTTGGCCCAATGACCGAAGCCGGTACAACTATTGCGCGTGAAGAAGCAAAATTCATTCCGGCAAAAATGATGCGCATTCAGCATATTGAACATGCCTACGAGTGCAAGCACTGCAAAATGGATGCCACACAAAAAGCACAAATGAAACGTGGGAAAGCCCCACAAGCTGCCATTCAGCGAAGCATTGCGGGACCTACTGTTCTAGCAAA
>NZ_JBNNVG010000062.1:0-6096 GCF_050280425.1 Lysinibacillus sp. NPDC093190
TGGCCCGTTGGTCAAGTGGTTAAGACACCGCCCTTTCACGGCGGTAACACGGGTTCGAATCCCGTACGGGTCATACTGAAATGCAGTAGATGTAATTTACATCTACTGCATTTTTTTGTATAAAGATAGCTTTTAAGATTCTATATAGGATTTGATACGAAGAGTAAGAATCTAATATTTTTTTCATAAACAATTTTTTAATTAAATGTTGAAATTTATTAAATTGAAAACAAACATTGCAACATGTCACGTAGAAGACTCAAATAACTACAATAACAAAACGTCTACCAGAAATGAGTAGACGTTTTGTTATTGTTAAAGAAACTATAGATTTTTAATTTCTTTCAGCAGAAGTCTCCCACCTCTATAGGTGGTGAGATGAATGCAGATTAGAGGTTGATTCGATCCCTATGGCCGGATGTATACGCTTTAGCGCATTTGTTCTTAAGCTTTTAATAGCATTCTTTCAAGTGAGCTACGTGCCTCTTCCGCAATATGAGCATCTACTTCAATACGATTATGTGGCTGCCCCTTTTCTATACTTTCTAAGGACCAAAGTAGATGTGGAAGGTCAATTCGATTCATTGTAAGACAAGGACAGAAATTCTCATTTAAAGAGATAATCTGCTTATCAGGGTGCTCCTTGATCATACGATTAACGAGATTCATTTCAGTACCGATTGCCCATGCTGAACCACTCGGTGCCTTATTAATCGTATCAATAATGTATTTTGTAGAACCTGCATTATCTGCAGCGGCAACAACTTCTCGACTACATTCTGGATGAACAATGATACGCATATTTGGATGAACTTGACGTATAAACTTCGTATGCTGAACTGTAAAACCTTCGTGTACAGAGCAGTGTCCCTTCCATAAGATGACTTGAATGTTTTCTGGGGACTGATCTGTCTCAAGTATATTTGTATGAGGATTCCAAACGGCCATATTTTCAAGTGGTATTCCTAAATCGTACGCAGTATTTCTACCTAAATGTTGATCTGGTAAAAAGAAAATACGTGACTTTTGCGTAAATGCCCATTTAACCATTTCTTTTGCATTGGACGATGTTACACAGGCTCCACCATGTCGCCCAGTAAATGCTTTAATGGCAGCAGTAGAATTGACATATGTTAGAGGGATAATGGTATCGCCAAAGAGTTCCTGTAAAATCGGCCATGCTTGTTCTGTTTGATAAATGTCTGCCATGTCTGCCATTGAACAGCCTGCACGCATATCAGGTAAATAAACATGCTGCTGTTCAGTTGTAAGCATATCAGCTGTTTCCGCCATAAAGTGTACGCCACAAAATACTATATGTTTAGCTTCCTTGTTAGCTGCTGATAATTGAGCAAGCTGCAAGGAATCCCCTGTGGCATCTGCAAATTGAATAACTTCATCTTTTTGATAATGATGCCCAGGGATGAAGAGCTTACTGCCTAAACTCTTTTTAATTGCTAGAATGCGAGATTCCATGTCATTTTTAGATAATGCACGATAATGCTCTGGTAGTAGCGACGTTTGTTGTAATAAACTAGTGATGGACATTGGAATTAGCTCCTTTCGTTTGTACAAGTGCACTAATGTCAAAGGCTGTTACTGAGTGTGTTAGCGCCCCAAGTGAAATCCATTGAATACCTGTTTCAGCATAGGTATTTAAGTTATGAAGCGAAATGCCGCCTGAAGCTTCTGTAGCAATATGTGGAGGAACTGCTGGAAGCCACTCACGTATTTCTTCAGGGCTACGATTATCAAACATAATGATATCTGCACCAGCTGCAATTGCTTCATCTAGCTGCGCTTTTGTTTCAATTTCCACTTCGATTTTAATGGTGTGACCGATTTTCGCACGGGCTGCTTGTACGGCCTTTGTGATACTACCTGCAAAAGCAATATGATTATCCTTTAGCATTATCGCGTCGTATAAACCATTACGATGGTTATAGGCGCCTCCGATTCTAACAGCATATTTATCTAACATACGCATTCCAGGCATTGTTTTGCGCGTATCGCATATTTTCGCATTAGTACCTGCTGTTTCTCGCACCGCTAAATTTGTAGCTGTAGCAATTGCAGACATACGCTGGATAAGATTCAAAATTACACGCTCACCCATTAATAACTTTTGAAGAGGTCCTTGAATAACAGCAAGAACATCACCGGCATTTACTTTTTCACCATCTTGTTTATAAAGGATAATATCCATTGATCGATCAAGAAGAAGAAATCCATGCTGAATGATAAGGGCTCCACAAAAAATGCCGCTTTCCTTCGCATAAAAAGAAAACGATCCCTGCTGTTCTGGAGAAAATATAAATTCACTCGATAAATCTCCATCGCCTATATCCTCATTAAAAAATTGCTTGAGCAATTCCTCGAGTTTGATGATATTCATATAATGAATTCCTCACTTTCATCTGTCCTTGTTGAAAAATGATCCAGCGGTTTGCCCACTGATTATCATTTTGTGGTTTATCAATGCGAATATGTGCTCCTCGAGTTTCTTTTCGTGTAATGGCTGCGTGTGCCATTAATGTAGCGACAATATGCATCATGTAAAGTTCAAGTTCCTGTCGATTCAAGCCGTCTAAATCAACATGAAGAAGTGTTTGCATTGAGGGCAATTGTTGTACGAAGTGTTGCATATCAATAGGATTTCTCACAATGCCTAATGTGTGCATCATCATTTGTCGTAATTGATCTTTTGTAAATAATGGTGGCATTGTTTGTTGGTGATGTTTGTCATCAATCAAGAAACTATTTTGCTTGCAACCTGTTTGAATAATGTATTGGGCTGTTCTTTGCCCAAACGCAATTCCTTCTAAAAGAGAGTTACTAGCTAAACGATTGGCACCATGTACCCCTGTACAAGCAACTTCTCCTATTGCATATAGATTAGGAATAGAAGTTCTTCCCTTGTCATCAGCAACAACACCACCCATTAAAAAATGGCTACCTGGTGCTACAGGAATTAATCCATCTTGTAAATTAACATGATTGTCATAGCAAAGCTGAGCAATCGTAGGGAATTTTATTTCAAAGTGTTCAATACTTGAAATATCAATAAATGTTTCCTGCCCAGCAGTACGTTTATTAAATAATGCATGTGCAGTAACATGGCGTGGTGCTAAGTCCAACTGTTCATGTATGCCTTTCATTATGGGATGACGCTGTGCATCGACAAACATTCCACCGGCGCCGCGTACAGCTTCAGAGACTAAACCTTTAGCCTGCCCTTCACACCAAAGTAAGCTAGGGTGAAATTGCATAAATTCCATATCACTGATGGCAGCACCTGCACGGTATGCTAAAGCGATACCATCTCCAGTATTCGTAGCAAAGTTAGACGTACAAGAATAAATAGCACCTGCACCTCCTGTCGCGAGAATGACATGGTGGGCAAGGTAGCGCTTCATTCCCTCTGGCCCCTTTGTCAAAACGCCAACGCAATCTCCATCTGTATTCAATAAAAGCTCGTAAGCCATTTCATAGCAATTCACAACGATATTAGATGTAAGTTGATTGAGCAAATAATCTATCATTACTTGGCCAGTACGATCACCGCCTGCATGTAAAATACGGTGATGACTATGTGCCCCCTCAAGGCCTAGAGCAGGGGACCCATCAACTTGTCGATCAACTGGGAAGCCCTCATTTAATAAATCGCGCATAATTTCTGTGCCGTTTTCTATTAGTACTTCAACATTCCTTCTTTCATGATGATATTCACCAGCAGTCAACGTATCAGCAATGTGAAACTTTGGATGATCTTCTTGACTTGTAACGGCAGCAATACCACCTTGAGCACGATAAGAACTACTCATTTTAACTGAACATTTTGTAACGATCTGTACTTGAAAATGTCCTTCGAGAAGTCGAGCAGTTTGAAGTGCAGCAATGCCACTACCAATAATAAGTACATTTGTCATTACATCCACACACACACCTTCTTTACAGTTGTCTTGACACATATCTTTACATAAAATAAAAGAGAAAACAAGACCTGATAAACTAGAAAGGAAGAATAAGATGATTTATCTAGATTACGCTGCAACTTCTCCAATGGCTCCAAAAGCTCTTAAAGCATATTGTGAGGTAGCAAAGCAGTATTATGGAAATAGTGCAAGCTTACATGATCTAGGGGGGCAAGCGCATTATTTTGTTGAACAGGCAAGAGCTGTCGTAGCAAGATCTCTTGGAGTAAATAGTGACGGTGTCATTTTTACTGGAAGCGGAACTGAGGGCAATTTAATTTCGATTTTGTCATTAGCTTTAGCGTCAAATAAAGGGAAGCACATTATTTCATCACAAGCTGAACACACATCCGTACATGCAGCTTTAAATACACTTGAAAAAATGGGGTTTGTGGTCACGAAGTTACCATTACAGCAAGATGGTTGTATTCATGTGGAGCAACTACGAGAAGCAATACAAGAAAATACGGCTTTAATCACTATTCAACATGTAAATTCAGAGATAGGCTCTATTCAACCTATTGAAGAAATAGCCGAAATTGCAAAACAATCAAACGTTCTCTTGCATGTCGATTGTGTACAGTCCTTCTGTAAACTTCCGTTAAAACAGCAAGTAGATGCTATTACCGTTTCAGCTCATAAAATAGGTGGGCCAAAAGGATGTGGAGCTATCTATATTAATCCTAAGCTCCGTGTTCCTGCATTAGCACCAGGTGTCACGCATGAGCGTGGGTTAAGGGGAGGAACACTAGATACCCCAGCTATTGTCGCTTTTGCTACGGCGATTGAAGATTATCAATATGAGCGGAAGCATTATGAAGCATTACGTCAAAGCTTTAAGGAGAATTTACAAGAAACGTGTCAAATAATTGAGAGTAAGGAGCAATTGCCTAATATTTGTGGTGTATTGATGAAAAGAGTAGAGGGACAATACGTATTGTTAAAATTAAATGAAGCGGGGATATGTATTTCCACAGGAAGTGCCTGTGATATTCATAGTGAATCTGGTACGAAGGCAATTTTATCAATGGGCTATTCTATGGAAGCGGCGCGTCAGTTTTTTAGAATATCTTTTGGTCCAGCAACAACATTTGAGGAAATTGATCGATTACAAATGGCACTTTCTGTTATTTAACTTCTTTAGCAAATGCTTTCGGTAACGTAAGTTGGTATAAGTTACTTTTTAGCGGGTGTCCAAACATCTGCTGAAATAGAGGAACTCAGTCTAAGAACGCCACTCGTCCTGTGGCAATTTATCTGTGCGAAAGCGAAGCGGCAGCAACAACACACGACTGAGTGACCAACATCATGTTGCTGCCGCTACGTTAGCACTGCGCTTTCGCACAAAAACACCTGCTGCTGCGCTACGTTAGCACTGCGCTTTCGCACAAAAACACCTGCTGCTGACGGTACGTTTTCGCGCAAAAAACATCTGTTGGCCTAAAGCCTTCAGATACAATTATGGCGAGGCATAATTGCTTGTTTCTCAGGTGAAATAAGTAAATGTTCTTTCACCTGAACAGTAATTCTAGAGCTTAATATGATTGAGGATAAGATGAAACCTGAAAGCTATAATTAAATAATTTTGAAATTATAAATTAACAGGCATGTTAATTGAATCTATAAATAGTTTTTTGTTTATATTTTGCTTTTTAAGTTGATTGTAACGAAGGGCTACTCTGATTGATCCTGTCGCAAATTAAAGATTCCTGCGAAAAGCGAAGCGGCTCGACAGTCGGAAAGGAGTAGCTCATATCGGAAATCAGCGTTTTTTAATGAAATAAAATAGATAAAAACACAACTGATAAATTAATTGTTTTCTTTTAATTGAACAATTGCTATAATAAATAGCAGAGTGATAATTTCTCTTACATTACAAAAATATCTTTATAAAGTATTAATTTCTCTTTTTTTATAAAAAAGTGTTGCGCAATGTGAGAAAACGTTATACAATAATTCTTGTCTTGAAGGACAGGTAATAAACTTCAAAACGAAATACATAAATACGACGTATATTGAAAGTCGTTAATAGTCTAGTGATGATGGCAAAGAGGTCACACCCGTTCCCATACCGAACACGGAAGTTAAGCTCTTTAGCGCCGATGGTAGTTGGGGGCTTCCC
>NZ_JBNNVG010000063.1:0-5582 GCF_050280425.1 Lysinibacillus sp. NPDC093190
TCCCTAGCCGTTACGATATAGGAACTTCCCTTGAATTGCACCAACGTGCCTAACTCATGGGGCTCTGTGCTTTCAAACTCACAAAAAGTATAATCAGCTTCACTCACATCAGTACCATCGTTTTCAGTAATCAAGCGATACGCATCGACGTCCATACGTACTATAGAAAGCAAATGGTCGATCTTTATGCTTTTCCTACTTTGAGGTGTACCAAGCCAAAATCGAGCACCTTTCCCTTTTAAATCAGGAAAAACAACCGCGTGCAAATGGGAAGCCATTCTTTTAATAAATTCCCAGTCTGTTTCTAAATATTGAATCGCAATACTACCAATGGCTTGACCGTTAGAAGCTTGGTCGATGTAATCCCCATTAGGATAGGCGCTTACGATGTTTTTTATTAACTGCACATACGTCATATTGGCATCTTGAAAAGAACGTGAGCGCTTCGCAATATCCATATTTGCTGTAAATGATACAGCCTCAACGGAGACATAATGCACCCCTTGTGCTGCCTGCAACTCCGCATTTTCAATTCTTCCTGAGAACAATATGGCACTGTCTCGTCCGAATTTCACAACAACTTCATCTGTATGATTGACTCGCTGAATATACTTTTGTGCTTGCTCTTCAGCGATCATTCCCGTAAAGTACAACCTCGCATGATCATTGCCCTTATGTTTGATGGTTAGTTTATCTAAATGAATAAGTGGATAAGGCCATTCGAGCACAAGATCCTCATACGTACTAATCATGTGTACTTCATTTTCTTCTAGCGATCTCATTACTTACCTCCTTTCCATCAACCACGTCTTTTAAAAACCTTGTAAGATAGATTCCATCATGCCGTAAGCAATGGGTTTCCAAATATTCATCTCTTTTTTCACATAATTAACCGAGCCCATCGTCATTTCTAAGTCTACCTAAAACAAAAACATTAAAATTATAAATCTTGTTATCTAGTACTTACGTCATGAAATCAAACAACCAATTTGTACACCGTTAACTTCATTAATGCCAATATCCAACATTTTCGCAGTTGGCTGTGTTTTTTGAAAAATATTCATCATGGACTGTGTGAAATCTTTTACTTCTTCTGCTTTTATCTGTTGTTCCATGATTTTCAACATGGCGTAGATTTTTCGTTTGTATAGATTTAATCGTATCTACGACTAAATGGATATTTTTTATCCATTATTCAGGTTCCAAACACGTCAAATGTTGAAGGTATACAACTGGATTTTAATTCTCATAGAAACTCATTTCTGTAAACTCATATGTAATAATTGGGGTTCGATGTTCTTTATTCGTTTCTTCTCTTTTTCATGTTTCGTCATCTCGATAACTCTTCATCCATGAAATTCATTTCGATTTGTATTGTTCTTTCTATCTCATAACCTTGTATTTTTTACTTTCCTATTAAATACTATCGCTCAATTTTGTTAATAAATTTTTTAATTCAGTAATATCCCTAAACTAATTACATATGGAATTAAAACCATTAATTGGTTATTTTCTTCATAAATATGCTAATAAACCATAGATAAAAAATCAACATCCATACGAACCATTATTCAGAATAGACGAAAAATCCTGTATATTAGGGAAATTTGAATTTTAGGTAGTTAGATATACTGAGTGAGAGATGGATAAAGTGAAACTTTAATCATTAGGTACAAGAAATGTAATTAGCGTCAAACTAAGATTACATTCGTGTTGGAGAGAATAGTTATAGTTGTAAAATATGTTTCTACGATGGTGAAGGTATGCTACTGTTAGTGGTAATAAAATTTAAAGTATGCATATAAATGTCAAAATCATTATGTACATTTTTGCTTGTTTAAGGATGAATAAAATCACTCGTTTTCCGAGTTTAAAGTGATCAAACAACTAGTTTTTACTTGTTTAACACTCGCATTTATACATAATTTAACAATTGTTACTGTAATCGTTCCGAAATTAGGAGCGATAAAAGTAAATCAAAACAAGAAAAAACACATGTACATGGAATAATACCATATACATGTGTTTTCATATTTCTACTATAAAGATATGCCTCTCGAGTTTCATTTTTATTTGTACTAATTGCTCCACGATCATTTAGCTGATTGTTACTTAGATCCTGTTTATGAACATGTGCATTATTTGCAGATTTGTAAGTTGCGGCGTTTTTATTTCCATAAGCATGAATTCTAACCTCTGAGCCATCAGAATGATTCCATGTTTGATTGATTCCATTATTTTTAGTTACGTTAAATCCTACTTCAGATAGAATTTTTTCAATCTGTTGCACTGATCTTCCCTTAAGTTGCGGTAGTTTTTAGAACTATTTAGCCCAAAAGGATCAATTTCTATTAATGGATCAAACACATATCCATACAATATTGGATTGAATTATTCTTAGCAGTCCAATCGGGTCTTGCTGTGTATGCATTCCTGATGAAGCAGAGTAGTAAATAACGAGAAAAGACAATTCTATTTCTAACAGAAAACACATGTTGAGGAAGAACTTGAAATCCAATCAACTTGTGTTTTTAGGCGTTAACTCCATTTAAAAACTCACATCACTGAACCTTTTATAATAGGAATAACAAAATAAAAATAAATAAATAAACTTTACTACTGCATAAGACGACTTACCCACTCTTTAAGATTTTCAGTCCACTCTTTACTCTTAACTTTTTTAAAGTAAAGTATCTTGCCATTCCGACTTTCTTCACAATAGAAAATATCATTCAAATCAGTACTCCTTCTACCGAATTCTCCATGAATAGGGAATATTAAAGTAATAGCTTCTTTGTTTATATCTCTTGCGATCTTCCAATAAATTGTAAAATCGTTTGTCACATAATACAATTGATCAGAATAGGCATTTGAAACCGTCCACCCTTTTTGAATTAGCTGATTCTCTAACATTTCTAAATGTTTAATTGACATAGTTCTCCTTTTTAAAATAGATCCCAGAAATTTTTGTTCAAAGTATTTCCACCCTTACTTAGCATATCTTCAATCTTTTCTGCAGTAATTCGGGAGCCTTCTTTTGACCATGTATCTATGGATAAGATTTCTCCTTTTTTATTAGTAATTGTAATACTGTATTCGTTTTCTCCTAACTTCCTAATATAGTAATCAGCATTTTGACGTTTGCCCCCACCTTTAACAAGAACACCATCAGATATATTTTTTTGACCACGTTTTAAATAATCCTCGGGAGACAAATTTGAGTGTCGACTTGCATGATCCTTTAATCCAGAATCACCCTCTTGGAATGTTCTTCGTTGTTTCCAATTTCCACAACTTTGTTTTTTCAATCCAAACGGATCAATCCAACTATTCGGATCGCTTACATACCCATACAAAGTTGGATTTCCACCCTCAAGTCCAATAGGATCTTGTTGTAAATACATCCCCTCATTTGAAGAGTAGTACCGGAATCTGTTGTAATATAATCCGATTTCCATATCTTCATACTGACCTTGATACCTAAATGGAATGAAATCTATTTCACCCGTGAATTCTTTCACTCGTCCATAAATATCAAGCTCTGCTGACCAAACCGTATTACCTTCTTCATCATAGGCTTCAACAGGCGTTCCTAGATAGTCATTAATAATACCGTAATTACCTTCACTAGTGATTTTAGCTGAAGGTACGAACCCATCATTAAACACCCATGTGACTAGATTATCCAGTATTTCGTACTTGTTCTGTGAAGAACGCTCTACTAGATTTTCAAATTTATCTGAATCATTCTGTGAGAAATACTCATGTAGGATAGTATTCCCATCCCAAACGAAACTTGTTGTCTTATCTTCAGAACTCTTCTCTATTCGTCTACCTAGCGAATCGTACTTGAAAGTAACTTCTGTGTTGTCTGGTTTGACGACCTTCGACATCATGCCATTGCCGTTATATTCGTACTTCCACGTATCACCATTCTTCTCAACCTTCTGAACAAGATTCCCTTCATCATCATAAGAGAATGTTACCTCTTTCGTTTCAAGCAATCTACTTCCGGCACCATAGACACGATCTGTCTTTTCTTTAGTTTCATACAAATTCCCGACATCATCGACACTACGGTGTAAGAAGTCAAATTGACCGCCTTGATTGGACCACACAAGGTTACTGAATTCATCGTAACCATAGGTAACTTTTACACCTGTTAACTCGTTGACCATGCTTCGTAATTGGTGATTAACATCCCAATTATACACGCGTCTTCGTGTGTCACGATTTTGACTATTTATGCGGTGGTGTGTTGGTCTACCTGCTACATCATACTGCCATTTGCTGATGACATCTCCTGGTAAGATTCTCTCAATCTCTTGACCAAGTTCATTGTATTGCATCGCTGCTGTCCACTGTTCTTGCTCTGAGCGAGAGGCTGTGATTTGTGACGCATTTCCCATTTCATTACGAGCGACATCGATTTTTGCACCTAAGCTACTCGTAATCTGTGAACGGTTGCCTAATTCGTCATAGCTACTCGCAATCCAATGGTCATTCTGCCATCCCTTGATTATTTGGCCAGATGGGTCTCGCTCCAGCTTTACAGTCACATGCTCATTTTCAGTCTCAATTAACGAACCATTTTTGTCATAGCCAAACGTTTCCCAAGTATCATCATAATAATCAGCTCGAATAACATTCCCTAGACCATCATGCTGGTACGCTGTCCAACGATCACCAGGTCGTTGAATCCTCTGAACTAATCCTGCCTGACTTCGCTCATATGTTCTTTCCATCTCATCAAAGCCAATTTCCTTGATGATATTCCCTTTCGTATCGCGTTCAAACTGATACGCTTCGCCGTTCTCATTGATGACAGAGGTTAACTGCTCCTCTGTATCATAAGTGAATTTAACTTTCTTCCCACCTTGTTCTCGAGACACCAAGCTGCCGAGAATGGTGTGATCAAAGGCTACTTGCGTATGGTTATCATTCACAAAAACAACATCATCATAGGCATTGTACTTTAATTGAACATCGTTTCCATCTGAAAGATTTGCACGTACTAGGCGATTTAAGTTATCATAACGGAACTTTTCTGTGGCCCCTAGCGGATTGGTCGTTGTTGTGCAATTCCCACGACGATCATATGTCCATGTCGAACTTGTTCCGTCTGGCAATGTGACCTGACTCAGGTTCAGATCAGCATCATAAGCTAAGCTTACCACATGGCCTTGGGCATTTGTCACCGTTTTAATTAAGTATTGCTCATTATAGGAAAATTCAGTCTTTGCGCCATCTTCTAAAATATTTGCCTGCAATGTCCCATCTTCATTATAAATCCATTGACGACTTCCACCCTCTGCATTAACAGCCTGAATCAGTCTATCCTTCTCATCATACTGAGAGGATAAGGTACTGCCATCTGCCAGAGTAATCGTCACTGGATTTGCCCACTCATCATAGCTATATGCTGTGACACGACCATCTTCATCTACTTCTTGCAGTAATTCAAAGTCTTCGTTATATTGATAGCTAACTTCACTACCATCTGGATGAACAATTTTCGTACAGAGGTTATCTTCGTTAAAATAGTAGTAACTCTTATGGCCTAAGCTATTCGTAATTTCATT
>NZ_JBNNVG010000064.1:0-5545 GCF_050280425.1 Lysinibacillus sp. NPDC093190
GATTCATCACAGGTCATTGGTTTAGTTACTGCAACAACTGACGGATTAAATATTCGTAAATCAAAAGATTCTTCATCTTCTGCTAATATTGTAGGAACTGCCAACAAAGGTGGACAACTATCAGTCTATGCAGTTGAGGGAGACTGGCTAAAAGTTTCCTATAAAGATGCCTTTGCCTATATTTATAAAACATATGCACAGTTTTTAGATGCAGATGGTAACGCATTAGGAAATGTCCAAAAGCAAGTTACGACAACACAAAATATTAATCTTTACGTAAAAGCAACCTCTTCATCAAAGGTAATTTCAACTGTGAAAAGTAAAGTGAATTTACCTGTGTATAAGACGGTAAGTGGTTACCATCTAACTGTAGTGAATGGTGTACCAGGCTATATCGTGGCTAATAGTACAGCGGACGTTGAAGTAGAACAACCTTCTACTCCAGATCCAAAACCAAATCCAGAACCAAAAACAAACCCAGATCCAAAATCAGATCCAACTCCACCAACAGTTTCTGGTGATCTATTAGGTCGGGTGACGGTTGATAATTTAAATATCCGCCAAGAAGCTAACTCTACTTCTGCGGTAGTAAGTAAGCTGAAAAAGGGCGAATATGTTCAAGTGAACAGTATTAACGGTTATTGGGCTCAAGTTACCTATCAAAGTCAAAAAGGGTATGTCCATAAATCTTACTTAAAGCTATTAAATCAAAGCGGTAATCCGTTAAAAGATCGAATTATCATTATTGATCCAGGTCATGGTGGTAGTGACGTCGGAACCCTTTTCGGTAAAATTTACGAAAAAGATATAACATTAAAGGTTGGTACTCTAGTAAAGGATAAACTAGAGGCAGCAGGTGCAAAGGTATTGATGCCTCGTACTGGAGATACGTTCTCTCCGCCACAAAAACATGTTGACTTTTCACATGCTAACTACGGTGAAATCTTCGTAAGTATCCATGTGAACTCAGCAAAGAATACTGATGCAAAAGGTACCGAAACGTATTACGCTCAAACGCCTGGTGATATGTATCAAGAAGATATTGATCTTGCGACATTTGTAAACAATCAAATCGTTAAAAACGTAAATATGAAAGATCGTAAGGTCAAAGAATTTAAATACATTGTAGTTGCAAATACGAATATTCCAGCCATTCTAGTTGAGCTAGGCTTCCTAACGAATAGCGAAGACCGTGCTAAGTTGACGGATGATAAATATATTGAGTTATTTGCGGAATCCATCTACAAAGGGATTTTGGAATATTACTCAAAACAATAATAATGAAGAGCTACATCGTTCAATAGTAGACGTTGTAGCTCTTTTTGTTTGATTAGTAGTATTCAAAGGAATTTTATCAGCCAAATTCACAAGTTTAGCGGTGAAGCGAGCACTTTTAGCGGCGAAACACACGGGTTTACCAACGATAAAAAACATCCCAATCAGCGCACTAAAAAATCAACTTTCACCTTAGTTATTTTGAATTTGCATAAAGTGTTCTTTTTACGAATTGGGCAAAGTTTTGACGTGTCACTGTACCATTTGGTTTAAATGTATTATCAGCATAGCCTGTAGTAATGCCAAGTGCATATAAGGCTAGGACATCTTTAAAATATGCATGAGATGTCGGCACATCTGAGAGAGTATTATTTGTGTAGCCTTGTAGCTTGAAGCCGTTAACAAGTGCTCGTGCCATGGCAGCGCGGGTCATTGGCTGATGGGCATTGATTTTGCCATTCTCTAATGAAATGGTACCGTAGCGTAAGCCTGTTGCTAAAACGGCATAGCCATAGTCACCTGCTTTGATGTCACTCGCATTTAAGGTAGCTGAGCTTGATGCTGGAATCCCTAATGCTCGCAAAATCATTTCTGTTGCTTGCAGGCGACCTTGTGGATTAAACTTCCCATTAGTTCCTTTCACAATGCCTAGCACATATAAGTTTTTAATATCATAATAGGCACCATTCGATGAAGATACATCTGAGAAGAATGGGGCGGAAGCAATTGTCGCTTTGTTGGAACCTTTTGCGCGTGTGAGCGTTTTAATTTCTGCAATCGTTGCAAATTTTTCATCAGCATTTTTGCGATCAGCACGCCCCTCTATAAAGGTTGTACGTATCGTATATGTTCTAGCAGCTAAATTACCAGGCATAGAAATCTGATGTTTTTCTGTATGGGTACTAATATCTTTTTGATCAGCATTGTTTGTTGTGGAATCAGCAGCAAGTCCTGGAATGTAACGTTCATGCCCGTTACCAACAACTTTATCGTTTGCGTCTAAAATTTCTACTTTCAATGTACCACGTGCAGGCACATTACCATTGTTCTTAACCGTTACAATGGAGTAGAAAACAAATTTACCAGACGGTGCTACATAACTTTGCACCCCGTCAGAGTAAAGAGAAAGATTATAACGGCGGGGCACATAGCCATTATGTTTTTCGGCTACCCATTTTAAAGAATGCTTCATAAATACTTGTGTATCTTTGTCACCATTAGTAGTTGAATAGGCTGCACCATTTTCATTATCCTGCCAATCCGCTTTAGCATCTATATTACAATTTGAACAACTCTGCCTTTACCATATTCGATCGCATGGGCTGTGCCAAATTCATTTTTTTTCATTGTTTTAGGCTTGTCTGTGTAATTGTAATCTGAGAAATATAAAATAGGTGTTGCAGATCCACCTTGCCAAGGCTTCACAACTTCTACCCAATCACGATCTGTTTTTGTTAGATTAAGCTTGCTTTTGCCAAGCTCTTTTGTTGTATTTTGAATAATTGGATGAACAGTATTTATATTGCTTATTGTAGAGTTTTCTAATACAATATCGTCAATAAAATGTGAATTAAAGACTTCAGTTAAATTATCCCATTCCATTACCCAAGAATCGACATCATAGATTAATGGAGAGAGATCCATTTGACCAAGGGAATTTTGTTGATTCATTACGGGCTGTCAGGAAGGCAAAAATTGCACCACCGCCATTTCGAACGTACATTTTGACATTTTCGCGTTGCTGATGATTCATCATGACTGTATAGGCAAAGACGATTGCATCATATTGACTTAAATTTTCTATATTATTTAAGTCTCTCTTATAAATTTTCTCTACTTGGAAACCTTGTTGCTGATAGAGAAGAAAAGCTTTAAGTTCCTTATTATATGTGGAGCTATAGTCAACCTTTTCAGAAACAAGTTGGCCATTAAATGTTCCACCAGGGTGTGTAGTATTGGCGTATTTTTCACTACTTTCAGAGAAAACGACACCGATTTTCTGTGCAGCATTAGCTTGTGTTGGTGCTAAAAAAACTACAAGCATAAAAAAGCACGCTATGAGTAGTGAAATGAATAATTTCTTCGTTAAATCCACATCCTTATTTTTGTATTTGTCTTCAATTACGCGATTGCATCCTGATTTTGAAAGTGCTTGAACAATTGAACCTCAATTTCTGAGAAATTTGCACTACTTGCTTATCTTACATCTAAATAATGGATGAATAATTAAAATTTGATTTTTAACCGAGATTTTAGTACAGAGTTTTTGGGGTTTATTGTTAATTGATGTAAGGCTTAAATTGTGTTACCGAGCTAAGAGGGACAAGCAATAGGGAGAGCAATGCAGAAGATTATGGGTATAAACTCGCAATTTAGGGAAAAAGGGAAATCGTTGCATAATTTTATATAAAATCAACTCATTCCTTTCTATAAGTCTACCTGTATTTATGATATAATAACTCTTGTTTTGCTTAGTAAATAAAAGAATAAACAATTATGATTCGCGATAGAGGAGGGCAATCACATCTTCTGAGATGTATGACATTTATGAATAAACTGAAACAAACTTTTGCAAAGGTCAACAAAATTGATACGTTTTCGCCGTATTTCTTTTTACCTTTTATATTAATGCTCTATTTCTTTACAAGTCTATTTGATTTCCATCGATTTGAATTATTTAACTTACGTGTATCAATTTGGCCAGCGGTATTTTTAGCAGTAATATGCTACTACATCGGAGTGTACATTATTGATAAGTTACAATGGACAATCCCATCATTTGGTTTATCCTTCTTTGGGAAATATGTTGTTCATTTTATTTTATTTTTAACAGTCCTTGGTTTAGTTGCATATGTATTAATGATGA
The DNA here is from genome assembly GCF_050280425.1 of Lysinibacillus sp. NPDC093190. Taxonomy (NCBI): domain Bacteria; kingdom Bacillati; phylum Bacillota; class Bacilli; order Caryophanales; family Bacillaceae; genus Lysinibacillus; species Lysinibacillus sp. NPDC093190. The sequence goes on from NZ_JBNNVG010000064.1 coordinate 4,142, forward strand.
TTTCCGGTGGTGGATTAGGGATTGCTGATGAATCCAATCGACGTAACCTCAATCCAAAATTAAACTTCTTTGCCCAATTATTATGGTATGGAGTTTTACTGCTAATATCATATAAAATGATTTTAGAAAAAAATATGACATGGAAAAAAACATTAATCTACGGCTCCATCTATGCTGCTGTAATGTTCTTATTCCTATTAATGGGTTACCGTACACCATTAATCATTATGTTATTTACTGGTATTATCATTTTCCATTACGTTGTAAAACGTGTGAAATTAACATGGTTCCTTACTGCTCTGTTTGTTATTGGAGTAGCTTTCTCGATGTTTGGTTTCTTACGTGTTGTAACAGAGGATACAACGAAGGATTTTAATAGCCGTGAACAACCAGATGTAGAATTATCTGAAACAGAAAAGGAAAAACTGTTAACAGTAGAGCAGAAAGTTAACTTAACACCAAAATGGATGCGTTCAATAAATGGTGAGAGTGTAACTGGCCATATTGTTTTAAGTAAAATTATCGAATATACGCAGCAGGAAGGCTATCTAAATGGGGAAATCCATGCTGGTATCTTCAGTACAGTTTTACCGGGTGAACAAGTGTCACCACGTATGAAAGTAACAGAAGTTGTAAACTCTCTAAGCAAAGCTGAAGGTAAATATATTACACGTCCTAACAGAACAACAACACCTACGTTTATCGGTCAATTATTCTTAGATGGCGGATATTTCCTTGTAGCGATTGGCTTCTTATTATATGGTGTATTAATCTCATTAATATATAATAAAGTGAAGCAAGGCGGTATTCGTAGCTTCCACTCAGTAGCTTATGCATTTGTCATTACCTTGTTTACAGTGTCTATGCATACTGGCTTACTTGATTTAATCTTTGTTTTAATGCTTGGCTTTGTCATAATTGCGTCAGCTATTATTAAAACGGATAAGAAAAAAATTTCATATTAACAATAAAAGGGATGTCTCAAATATTATTTGAGGCATCTTTTTTATTAAGTGTTCCAATTCGTCAGTACGTAGGTGGATGTCAATAAAACTCAAAAGTTAGGCGATAAAACTCAAAAGTTGGGCGATAAAACATGAAATTGTTTCGATAAAATATAAAATTGTTTCGATAAAACATGATATTGTTTCGATAAAATTCCTGCCGCTACGCTTTCGCACAAAAAAACAACTGTTGCCCCAACGTCCCCAGGAAAGCGCTTAGTCGGAACAGAAATCAACCCTTCATTTTGCCGAAGAGCGAGCCTATGACACCTTAATTTCATCGCATAATAACTTTCCAACAACAAAAACATACTAAGATTAGTAGTACAAACCAAGGCCATGGTTTGTGCTACTATTTTATTTAGTAGAAGTGAAGAAAAGTCGACCAGCCTCTGGGATC
>NZ_JBNNVG010000065.1:0-5062 GCF_050280425.1 Lysinibacillus sp. NPDC093190
TACAATCGCACAAAGTGTAAACGTATGCGTCATGTGTTTTATAAACGTGCATCTAAATTATCACCGAAACAACAGTGGTACTTACAGCGCTATACTGAAATGTCTGAAACATTAAAAGTAGCTCATGAATTAAAGGAAGCCTATTGTGAATGGTTTGATTGGGCAAAGACAAAGAATGATGTCATAGAAGTGAAGAAGCGATTACAAGCTTTTTACCGTAAAGTAGAAGAGACAAAATTACCAGCTTTCTTAAAAGCAATTCAAACATTTAAAAACTGGCAAGTAGAAATCTTAAATAGCTTTAGTTTTGGTTATTCCAACGGCTTCTTGGAAGGCATTAATAATAAAACAAAAGTGATGAAACGGAATGCATATGGCTTTCGACGCTTCGATCACTTTCGAGCAAAAATCTTATTAAATTTAAAGTATAAAGAAATCGGGGTTCATCTGGGTTAACGTGCTGAAAGATTTGTGCACCCCAACATTTGACTTAGAACAGTTTTTATAAAATTATACAAATTGTAATAAACCAATATAAAAAATCGAGAGGCTTAAATTAGCTTCTTGATTTTTTTTAGTTATTTACTTTAGCAAAAGTTAATCTTTATATAGTTAAATATACTCATTAGTGTTTAGATATTTAATTATGCCTTTTATTAATTTCGGTGTAATATTACCTATAGTATAAAAAGGTAATATTATGGATTTTATAGGTATTATATATTAAAATAGGTAATAGTTATTTTTACATGCTTTTATAGATCATTGTAGGATATGGATATGTAAAAAATATATGGATAGGAGTGTAAAAGTTGATAATACTAGATAGACCTTATGTTTCTGATTTATTAGCGTACACAATTAGTAAGAATAAAATTCCGGTTATCAAATTAAATGAAGTTTTTATACCAAATGAATCTACTATAAATTTAAAAAAGGTAGACGATTTGTTGATTGAATTAGAGAAGGGGAATTGTTCAATTCTCTTTAACTCTGAAAATGGACTTAATATTTTATCAAAATATGCACCTAAACACTATTTAACAACTGTTACAGATATTTTGAAAAATAAAGTTACTTTCAGGAAAACATTAAGTAGACATTATAAAGATTTCTTTTTCACAGAAGTTTCTCTAAAAGAATTAGAAGAATTAGATCCTGGTTCACTACCTTTCCCTATTATTGTTAAGCCTGTTATAGGATATTCAAGTATAGGTGTACATCGTATTGATAAGGTAGAAGAATATAAAGAAACTATTAAACAACTTAAATTTGAAATGGAAGTTACAAGTTCAGAGTATCCAATCGAAGTTATTAATAATCAATCATTTATAATTGAGAAATTAATTGAAGGTGATGAATACGCTGTTGACGTATATTTTACAGAAGACGGGGAACCTGTTATCTTAAATCTTTTTAAAAGAATGTTTAGGCATGAGAAAGACATGAGCGATAGAATTTACTATACGAGTAAGCAAGTAATAAATGAGTCCCTCAACAAAATTCAAGAATTTTTAGGAACTATTTCATCGTTCTTCGCTTTAAAACTTGCCCCTATACATATTGAAATTCGCATCGATAATGAGGGACAGATTGTTCCAATTGAAGTAAATCCACTTAGATTTGCTGGTATCGGTACAAATGAACTTGGTGTTCATGCATATGGTGTAAACGCATGTGAGTACTTTTTTAAACAACAAAAGCCTGATTGGGAAAATATAGTTAATCAAATGGATGATTCAATTTATAGTTTTTGTTGTGCTGAAATAGATGCATCTATTGATTGTAAGAAAGTTGTATCTATTAATCATGAAGCATTTAAACTAAATTTTGATGAAATTTTAGAATATCGACCAATGAAAGTGAATGAAAGCTCTACTTTTGCTGTAATCTTTCATAAATCACCAGATTTAAATGAAAATATAAGGTTATTGAATTTAGATCTGAATCAATATATTACGTTAAAAGAATTGGCATTTGTTTAATAATGATTAATTTTTTTATTACAGTTAGGAGCGTTAATGATGTTTAAAGGTATGACAATTAGAAAGAAAATATTATTAAACGTATTAATGCCTATTGTTGTTATAAGCACAATTTTTAGTTTTGTCATTTTTATTGTAGCTGAACGTTTAATTGATGGGTATATTATTCCTCAGTTTGAAGAGAGCTTAACAATGAAAATGGAGGATTTTGATGAGCTATTTGATAAAGAATTAATCAATAGTGCTAAAACAAACAAAAGTGCATATCAAGAACTATTGTCTAGAGGAAATGCATTTCAAGAAGAGTATGATTTAGAAAATGTGTATATTATGAGTAAGGTAGATAATAAAGAAGTCATTTTATTTTTAGGTAATGACGATAAGTATTTATCACCACTAGCGTTTACAGATGAACAAAAAGCAGCGCTAGGTACAACAAAAATGGTTACAAGTGATATTTATATGGATGATTACGGTGCTCATAAGTCTACATTTTTACAAGTTCAAGGAACAGATTCTGTCTTAGGATTAGATGAAGATGCAGATTTTATAGTTGATCTAGAAAACTTATTAATAAAAGTATGTGTATTATTAGCACTTATATTTATTGTAGTAAGTGGTTTATTAGCATATTTCACTGCTAAAAGAATTTCTAAACCTTTAAATAAACTTGTAGATTATACTAAAGTAATTGCAGCTGGTGATTTAACACAGGAAATAAAAAATACAAGTAATGATGAAATTGGTCAACTTGCATCAAGTTTTAATAGTATGCAAGTACAGCTAAAAGAAGTTATAGGTCATGTATCCTCAACAGCAGACTATGTAGCAAATGGGTCTAAAGAATTGACTCAAAGTATAGAGCAAGTGACAGAAATGGCTAATCAGGTATCAGCAGCGATTCAGGAAGTTTCAGTAAGTAGCGAAATGGTAACGACTGGGGCTATTCAAAATCAAATTGCGATTAGAGAAATATCAGAGGGGATAGTAGAAATTACAGAATCTACCACAAACGTCTCTGATGAATCTATTAAGACATCTGAAGAATCCAATCAAGGTAATAATGTAATTCAACAATCCGTACAAGGAATTGATTCAATTAACGAGCTTTCAAAAGCCTCTATGCAAATGACAGAACAAATGCATCAACGTTCTAAAGAAGTAGGACAAATTACAAATGTAATTACAAGTATTTCTGATCAAATTAATTTACTTGCACTAAATGCAGCTATTGAGGCTGCTCGTGCAGGTGAATACGGAAAAGGGTTTGCTGTTGTTGCAGATGAAATAAGACATTTAGCAGAACAATCTGCCCAATCTGCTAATGACATTACTAAATTAATTTCTGAAATGCAAAACAATTCTAATGAATCTGTTGAAGCTATTACGAGAGTAGTAAATGAAATTGATCAAGAGACTGTCGCAATAAGATTGGCTGGAGATACTTTCCGAAAAATCTCTTCTCTAATTTCAAACATTAGTATGCGAACGCAATCAATTGCTTCAACAGTAGAACAAATATCAGCAAGCTCTGAACAAGTATTAGGGACTACTGAGACAACTGTGCAATCATTGGAGCAAACATCAGCAGGTACCCAAAATATTGCTTCAACTATGCAAGAGCAATCTGCTTTTATGGAAGAAATGCTAGGAACAGCTAATCAAGTAAATGAGATGGTTGAAAACTTAAAAGGTCAAATTGCACATTTTAAAATTAAGTAATCTAAGCAATAACATTAACTAAGTTAAAAGGATTAGCTCTATCTTGAACAGAGCTAATCCTTTTACTATTTTTAGATCCGTATGTCAGTATCAAAGTCGTTTGTAAATTCGACAAAATACTCATTGAGTTCGTTCTATTTGTATATAACTCTTTATATAATGTAACGATTACTTTAAAAAGGAGAGGAAATTTTGTGGATTGATGGTGTTTTTTCTGGTGGCGGTTTGAAGGGGTTTGCACTAGTTGGGGCGTATCAAGTACTAGAAGCTGAAAATTTTCGCTTTAAACGGGTAGCTGGGACGAGTGCTGGGGCCATATTAGCTGCTTTTATTGCTGCAGGATATAGCGGGAAAGAAATCCAAACTATGTTGGAAGAGTTGGATGTACCTTCATTACTAGATCCAAGGAAAACGATCTTACCATTCCCGTTTATGAAGTGGGTTAATGTTTATCATCATTTAGGTTTATACAAAGGGAAAGCATTAGAAAAATGGTTTTTTCAGAAATTAGCTGCAAAAGGAGTTTATACATTCGGAGATTTACCTAGAGATTCGTTAAAATTAGTGGCGTCAGATTTAACAAATGGCAGAATGATAGTTTTACCAGACGATTTACAAAAATATCATATTGAAGCGAGGAATTTTTCTGTAGCCAGTGCTTTACGTATGAGCTGTGGTATACCCTTTTTCTTTGAACCTGTTACATTAAAAACAGGAAAAGGAGATTCAGTTATTGTAGATGGCGGCGTATTGAGTAATTTTCCGTTATGGGTATTTGATGATAGAGAAGGACGTAAAGTGCGACCGATTATAGGGCTTAAATTGAGTAGACGTAGAGAAGAACAACACCCACATGAAATTAAAAACGGATTAAATTTATTTGAAGCTTTATTTTCTACTATGAAAGATGCTCATGATGAAAGGTATATCTCAAGACGGCATGAAAGAGATATTATTTTCATCCCTGTCGATGATTATAGCTCCACACAATTTGATTTAGATGAAGAGACTAAAGAAACCCTTTTAGAGATTGGAAGAAACCGTACTATTCAATTTTTAAAATCGTGGCCAAGGTTTAGGTTATAAAACTTTTAAAAAAACGAATAAAACTATTGACGTTCTATGAAGTGGGTGGTATTATATAAAAGTTGCTGCTGAACATGCAGCTAGAACAATATGAAAATAAAATAACTGTTTGACATTCTTTATAAAATATGTTATTATATAAAAGTTGACTCTTAACAAAGAGATAATGATTGTAAATGAACCTTGAAAACTGAACAAGCAAAACGTAATCAATAAAGTTTTTAGTAGCTAACCTTGAGTTGGTGAACGAAACAAAATTTTGGACATCA
>NZ_JBNNVG010000066.1:0-2963 GCF_050280425.1 Lysinibacillus sp. NPDC093190
TTTTTTTAAGTTTTTTTATAGGCTTAATAACTTGGTTAAGTTATTAAGGGCGCACGGCGAATGCCTTGGCACTAGGAGCCGATGAAGGACGGCACTAACACCGATATGCTTCGGGGAGCTGTAAGTGAGCTTTGATCCGGAGATTTCCGAATGGGGGAACCCACTACGTTTAATCGCGTAGTATCTTGACGTGAATTCATAGCGTCTTGAAGGCAGACCCAGGGAACTGAAACATCTAAGTACCTGGAGGAAGAGAAAGAAAAATCGATTCCCTGAGTAGCGGCGAGCGAAACGGGAAGAGCCCAAACCAAGAGGCTTGCCTCTTGGGGTTGTAGGACACTCTATACGGAGTTACAAAAGAGCGAGTTAGATGAAGCGACTTGGAAAGGTCCGCCAGAGCAGGTAAAAGCCCTGTAGTCGAAAGTTCGTTCTCTCCTGAGTGGATCCTGAGTACGGCGGAACACGTGAAATTCCGTCGGAATCCGGGAGGACCATCTCCCAAGGCTAAATACTACCTAGTGACCGATAGTGAACCAGTACCGTGAGGGAAAGGTGAAAAGCACCCCGGAAGGGGAGTGAAAGAGATCCTGAAACCGTGTGCCTACAAGTAGTTAGAGCCCGTTAATGGGTGATAGCGTGCCTTTTGTAGAATGAACCGGCGAGTTACGATTACGTGCGAGGTTAAGCTTTAGAAGGCGGAGCCGCAGCGAAAGCGAGTCTGAATAGGGCGAATTAGTACGTGGTCGTAGACCCGAAACCAGGTGATCTACCCATGTCCAGGGTGAAGGTGAGGTAACACTTACTGGAGGCCCGAACCCACGCACGTTGAAAAGTGCGGGGATGAGGTGTGGGTAGCGGAGAAATTCCAATCGAACTTGGAGATAGCTGGTTCTCTCCGAAATAGCTTTAGGGCTAGCCTCGTGATGAGAATACTGGAGGTAGAGCACTGTTTGGACTAGGGGGCCATCCCGGTTTACCGAATTCAGACAAACTCCGAATGCCAGATATTTATACACGGGAGTCAGACTGCGAGTGATAAGATCCGTAGTCAAAAGGGAAACAGCCCAGACCACCAGCTAAGGTCCCAAAGTAATCGTTAAGTGGAAAAGGATGTGGCGTTGCACAGACAACCAGGATGTTGGCTTAGAAGCAGCCATCATTTAAAGAGTGCGTAATAGCTCACTGGTCGAGTGACGCTGCGCCGAAAATGTATCGGGGCTAAACGATTCACCGAAGCTGTGGATTGACATCTACGATGTCAGTGGTAGGAGAGCGTTCTAAGTGCGTTGAAGTCAGACCGGAAGGACTGGTGGAGCGCTTAGAAGTGAGAATGCCGGTATGAGTAGCGAAAGACGGGTGAGAATCCCGTCCACCGTATGACTAAGGTTTCCTGAGGAAGGCTCGTCCGCTCAGGGTTAGTCGGGACCTAAGCCGAGGCCGATAGGCGTAGGCGATGGACAACAGGTTGATATTCCTGTACCACCTCCTCACCGTTTGAGAAATGGGGGGACGCAGTAGGATAGGGTAAGCGCGCTGTTGGATATGCGCGTCCAAGCAGTAAGGCGTGTGTGTAGGCAAATCCGCACACTATAACGTTGAGCTGTGATGGCGAGTCCGTATGGACGAAGTTCCTGATTTCACACTGCCAAGAAAAGCCTCTATCGAGGTGAGAGGTGCCCGTACCGCAAACCGACACAGGTAGTCGAGGAGAGAATCCTAAGGTGTGCGAGAGAACTCTCGTTAAGGAACTCGGCAAAATGACCCCGTAACTTCGGGAGAAGGGGTGCTCTTGAGCGTGCAAGCGCATGAGAGCCGCAGTGAATAGGCCCAGGCGACTGTTTAGCAAAAACACAGGTCTCTGCAAAACCGTAAGGTGACGTATAGGGGCTGACGCCTGCCCGGTGCTGGAAGGTTAAGAGGAGTGGTTAGCGCAAGCGAAGCTGCGAATTGAAGCCCCAGTAAACGGCGGCCGTAACTATAACGGTCCTAAGGTAGCGAAATTCCTTGTCGGGTAAGTTCCGACCCGCACGAAAGGCGTAACGATCTGGGCACTGTCTCAACGAGAGACTCGGTGAAATTATAGTACCTGTGAAGATGCAGGTTACCCGCGACAGGACGGAAAGACCCCGTGGAGCTTTACTGTAGCCTGATATTGAATTTTGGTACAACTTGTACAGGATAGGTAGGAGCCAGAGATCTCGGAGCGCCAGCTTCGAAGGAGGCGTCGGTGGGATACTACCCTGGTTGTATTGAAATTCTAACCCATGCCCCTTAGCGGGGCAGGAGACAGTGTCAGGCGGACAGTTTGACTGGGGCGGTCGCCTCCTAAAAGGTAACGGAGGCGCCCAAAGGTTCCCTCAGAATGGTTGGAAATCATTCGTAGAGTGTAAAGGCACAAGGGAGCTTGACTGCGAGACCTACAAGTCGAGCAGGGTCGAAAGACGGGCTTAGTGATCCGGTGGTTCCGCATGGAAGGGCCATCGCTCAACGGATAAAAGCTACCCCGGGGATAACAGGCTTATCTCCCCCAAGAGTCCACATCGACGGGGAGGTTTGGCACCTCGATGTCGGCTCATCGCATCCTGGGGCTGTAGTCGGTCCCAAGGGTTGGGCTGTTCGCCCATTAAAGCGGTACGCGAGCTGGGTTCAGAACGTCGTGAGACAGTTCGGTCCCTATCCGTCGTGGGCGTAGGAAATTTGAGAGGAGCTGTCCTTAGTACGAGAGGACCGGGATGGACACACCGCTGGTGTACCAGTTGTCTTGCCAAAGGCATCGCTGGGTAGCTATGTGTGGACGGGATAAGTGCTGAAAGCATCTAAGCATGAAGCCCCCCTCAAGATGAGATTTCCCATTACGCAAGTAAGTAAGATCCCTCAAAGACGATGAGGTAGATAGGTTCGAGGTGGAAGTGTGGTGACACATGGAGCTGACGAATACTAATCGATCGAGGACTTAACCAAAA
>NZ_JBNNVG010000067.1:0-2692 GCF_050280425.1 Lysinibacillus sp. NPDC093190
TTGAATTTGGTGTGGTAACTACATTCTACACGAGGTCGTTATGGGCTTCCTTTATATTGACTTCTGGGTGTTGCACTTAATATTACAATCCGTCAACATAAAAAAGAAAAGATGACTTTTATAGTCACCTTTTCACTTGTAAGTAGCAATTTAGTTATTGAATATTTGTTCGTAACGGTGGAAGAATGCCACTGTGTGCGCTCTCGCTAGAGAATCATTTGGTTTAAACTCTTCATTTGTTTTAGTAGTTGTTAAACCATTATCACGAAGGAATTTAATAGCTTCTGACTGAGATACAGTCTTACCATAATGCATTGAAGCTAAGATACGAGCGAAGTTCCCCCGTGTGATATCCTTACCTGCAATGGCTTGTTTGGATGCTGTGTTTGCACCTAGAACTGGTAGAGAGTATTTTGTAGCCAGTTGGTAGTTTACGTCTCCATACCATGAAGTATTAGCTATCGTTGAAGCTAGTTCTGATGGTTTGAAGTAACGTAATAGGATAGATAACATTTGGTTTTCCGTTAAGTTAGTGTACGGTTTAAGTAAGTTTTCGTACTTACCTGTTGATGGGTTTTTCACGTTTGGGTATCCACTGATGATACCGATGTTGACTGCCCACTTAAAATCCTCAGCCCAGTATTGGTTTGCATTGTAATCAGCAAACTTTGATACATCAACGTTGCCCGTTGTGGGCGGTGTTACTGGAGGTGTTGGCGTTGGTGTTGAAGCTGAGTAGTTTAAATAACTTGATGCTACATACCCCTTTGTCCCGTCATTTCTTTTCACAGGATACCAAACAAAATGGTTTTTCTTCGTTGATACTTCTTCATATTCAAAAGGTCCCGTAATGGTAACAATTTCACCTTCACGTAAAGTACCCATAGAAGGACTATCCTTAGTAGGTCTTGTCCTAAATGTTACATTAGTTGTTGCACTAACTTTCTGATTTGTTTTAAAAAAATACTTTGATTTTGTTAATGGTAAATCAAATTTATAGTTCATCGCTGAAAATTTAATATTTTCCCTGCTGTTAGAATCATATTGAAAATGTTCGGGTAAAAAAGTTAGCTCTGTTAAGTCTATTAATTCCAATTTCTCAATAATTCGGAGAATTCTTTCTTGATAGGCATTTGCATTTCTTTCACCAGTTGCTTGGACAATTGGACTATTTACTGGTTTAGTACCGTTATAAGCCATGATAGCGAAGTACCAATGTTCCAGTACATCTCTTTCCCCACCGTTGATGCTAGGTAAATCCTTTCGCTTAAACATATCATCTAGAGTCTCTACACCAGCTTGAATATTATAGACAATATCGCTTTTTAGTCTATCTTGATTGTAGCCTGCTTGATTTGTAATTTGCATAATGCCAATTCCATTATCAGCTGTCACAATCGCTTTACCATTCATATCAAAATGACGCCAATTTCCACTTTCACCTTCCGCTATTGCCTTCACAATTTCAGGAGGAACATCATAAATCAGTGCTGTTTCGGTTAACAAACAGTTCATTGTGGAATAATCAGGGTTTACTTTCGATGCCGAATCATACTCACATGTATTTGCAATATTATTAGCTAATACATTTTTATCTATGTTTATAGATAGAGAGAGGGTACCAATGGCAATAACACTAATCAATGGTTTCAATATCTTTTTCATATGTGATTAATACACTTCCTTTCATATTTTTTAAAGTTAAAAGATTCAGATATATGTTATCATAAACCCAATATTTGAGATAGGGGTAATAGCAATGTTTCTTTCATTTAACAGGATAGAGTGATAAATGATAGCTCTAACATATATTGTTTAATTTTAATTCGGTGAAAAGGTTGTAAATAGTGATTGTTGGATTTTTACCTTTTTGTGAAATAGGTAAGCTTTCTAAAGTCCATTGAAACAAGCCCAAGCCAAATCTATCAACTCTTACAGGCTCGTTAAATGGCTCTGTAAGCTTGCTACGATTGTTGTTGTAAGCTGACTCAAAGTTGAAAGAATTGAACTTTGCCACACTCCTTATTACAACCAAGAGCTTGTGTTTGTTTTTTCGCTTCTTATATTCATTAATCCGATTCAAATAGAAAAAGCACACCAACTTAATGATATGCTACCGCAATCTCATCATAATTTGCTTTATAATCTTGCACTTCTACGAACCAACATTTGTAAACATGTTACACTAGACCAAATAACTGATTGTTCAGTTATTCAACTCCCATGAAAGATAAAAAAAATTAATCATCTTCCATTTTCTGTGGTGAAGTGCTGATAACTTCATGGATGGCTAAAGGAACAATTTAGTTTATCAATAAATAAGTTATTTTCTGAAACCCAATTAATCATGAACATCAAGTTATTTTTCTTTATAAAAAATACCTTTATTTAGAAAAAACAATGATTGAAAAAGGAGGGGAAATGATTGAGCCAAAATAAGGAAAGATAAAATCCAAATGCAAAAAAAAGTTCAAGGTTTATATAGAAAGATAAAACAACAACGTAAGGAAGATAAAAATGATAACAAAATTGGTATAGTCATTGTAAATATTTGTGTTGTATTAGCGATTTTGGGTCTTATACTAAATGCATTTATTAAGGTTCTAAGTCAAATGTTGGGGTGCACAAATCTTTCAGCACGTTAACCCAGATGAACCCCGATTTCTTTATACTTTAAATTTAATAAGATTTT
>NZ_JBNNVG010000068.1:0-2500 GCF_050280425.1 Lysinibacillus sp. NPDC093190
GAGTCACAGTGCCAAATGAAAAAAACGAGGTATTCAACGATTTACTCGTTAAATACCTCGCGATGTGAGAAGGTATAGACTTTTTCAGTGCCCTCGGATTTACGCTACTCTTTTTATTTGCTCTATAAACATTACCCACCTAGAATTTTATCAAAAAGTTGATATCCACATTTTACAACCCATGCTCTATTCTAATTGAGAACATTCATATAACAAATTATTTTTAAAGTCATCCGCAGATACTCTTACAACTTCCGGATTTTCTGGAACTTTAAATACAACCACATGCGTTCCATCATCTGACAGATTGGGTAATATTTCTTCTAAAAGTGTATTTATATATATTTTTTCTGGTTTACAGTTTTCCCATTCATCCCCTATACATTTCATAGCATACTCTTTAAATGGCCAAATAGGCATAGAAAGGTTTCCCTCTTCATCTGAAGTTGTAACAAACCCATCATTTAATTTCAAAGACCACGCCTCTTCCCAGTCTGCAATACGTTTTACAGAGTAAATATATCTATCTCTAGCTGATTTTTTTATCATAGCCTTAAACTCTGGACTTGATTCAAATCCTCCACCCATATTAAACTCCTCATTTCTTCTTTTTTAATAAACAAGGGGCTTTCTTACTCGCTCCTTCTTTATTTTTTCTTCCTTTGTCGTCAAGTACATGTTGATTTTTATGATCCTGAATTACTTTAAGATCCGAGTGCATATAATCATAACCTTTGTCTGATTCATATCCATACCAATGAGCTAATTCAAAGCCTATTGGATTACGCACATTTCTAATAACTTTTCCATTTCCTCTTTTCTTCCCTAATCTATTTAATTCTTGTCGCATCCAGCCTCTAACATATCTTGGCTGCTTCGGATCATTGACCAGCACTTTTAACCTTTGCTGTTTCTTTCCTCGACCGGCAGAAAGACCAAAAGGATCTATCCAAAAATTAGGATCACCAACATAACTATATAACGTCGGATTATCTCCCATAGATCCAATTGGATCTTGCTGAGTATAAATCCCTTCGTTTGGAGCATAGTATCGGAAATTATTGTAGTAAAGCCCTATCTCAATATCCTCATATTGACCTTGATAACGGAAAGGAACGAAATCCTTTTCACCAATAATTACTTTAACTCGTCCATAAATATCTAATTCGCCTGACCAGACTCTACTTCCTTCTGAATCATATGCTTCAACAGGCGTTCCAAGGTGATCTGTGATAATACTAAATTTCCCTTGTTTCGTGAGTTTAGCAGACAGTATGAATGTTTCAGGATCGAATATCCAAGTTACAAGACTATTAGGAATTCCATCCGGATCATGATTTGCAATATTAGTAGATGTATTTATTACATTCAGGTCACTTGCATCGTCAACCCATTCATGCAAAATCGTATTCCCATCCCACACGAAATAAGTAGTTTTTCCCTCACAACTCTTTTCAACACGCCTACCTAATGGATCATACTTAAACGTAACTTCCTTAACCAAGTCGCTCTGCGAAAAAAGAACAACTTTAGACATCATCCCACTGCCATTGTATTCGTACTTCCACGTATCGCCATTATTCTCAACCTTCTGAACAAGATTACCTTCATCATCATAAGAGAATGTTGCCTCTTTCGTTTCAAGTAATCTGCTTCCGGCACCATAGAACGATCTGTCTTTTCATTTGTTTCATATAAATTTCCGACATCATCAACACTGCGGTGTAAGAAATCAAATTGACCTCCTTGATTGGACCAGACGAGATTACTGAATTCATCGTAACCATAGGTGACTTTTACACCTGTTAACTCGTTAACCATGCTTCGTAATCGATGATTGACGTCCCAATTATATACGCGTCTTCGTGTGTCACGGTTCTGACTACTTATTCGTTGGTGTGTCGGTCTACCCGTTACATCATACTGCCAATTGCTGATGACATCTCCTGGTAAGATTCTTTCAATCTCTTGCCCCTAGCGGATTGGTAGTTGTTGTGCAATTACCACGACGGTCATACACCCATGTCGAACTTGTCCCGTCTGGCAATGTTACCTGACTCAAGTTTAGATCAGCATCATAAGCTAAGCTTACCATATGACCTTGCGCATTTGTCACTGTTTCAATTAAATATTTATCATTATAGGAAAATTTAGTCTTTGTGCCATCTTCTAAAACATTTGCCTGCAATGTGCTATCTTCATTATAAATCCACCAACGACTTCCCCCCTCTGCGTTAACAACCTGAATCAGTCTATCTTTTTCATCATACTGAGAGGATAAGGTACTGCCATCTGCAAGGGTAATAGTTACTGGATTTGCCCATTTATCATAGCTATATGTCGTCACACGTCCATCTTCATCTACTGTTTGGAGTAATTCAAAGTCCTCATTATATTCATAGCTGACTTCACTACCATCTGGATGAACAATTTTCGTACAGAGGTTATCTTCGTTAAAATAGTAGTAACTCTTATGGCCTAAGCTATTCGTAATTTCATT
>NZ_JBNNVG010000069.1:0-2001 GCF_050280425.1 Lysinibacillus sp. NPDC093190
ATAATCGAGTAGGAGGGAGTGATTAACTCCCGACCTCTCAGTCGAGTAGCCAATAGGACTTTCACCCAAAGGCTCTCACAGAACCGTACGTGAACCTCTCGATTCATACGGCTCTTATCATTCAACCATTAAGGAAACATTCCAAGAGCCCAGTGAGCAAACATTCTGGGCTCTCTTTTTGCAAGTTTATTGAGCCAATCTCTTGCACGGTTTTCATGTCCTCTGAACCTCTTAAATTTACACATTGCCCATTTAACTAATCTTCGATTTACACAGTCAATGGAATACCGTACTGCTGATGGATTGTATTTCATGAAATAGTTTAGCCATCCTCTAATAGTTGGATTTATCATTTCAGCTATTATTTCAATTTTACTTCCTGTAAAGCTATGTATTCTCATTGCTTTAATTTTATCTCTGAAAGATTTTGCGGACTTTTTACTTACTGATGGCAGAAAATTAAATTGTAGCCTTCCCGTTCGGTCTTTAATAAAAGTTTTACTGAACGTATAACCTAGAAAGTCGAACTCTGTGACAGGATATTCCTTTTCTCTTTCCTTATCTTTGCAATAAATAATCTTTGTTTTCTCTGGATGTAACTCTAATTTGCACTCTTTCATCCTTTGATTTAGTCTGGATAAAATCTCCATTGCTTCTACTTCGGTCTTGCAATGTATAATAGCATCATCTGCATATCGCTCAAATGGTGCTTCAGGATTTGTTCGAACCATCCATATATCAAAGGCATAATGCAAAAACAGATTCGCTAGAACAGGACTTATTACACCACCTTGCGGTGTACCACAGTTTCGTTCAATCTTTTCTTCTTTTGAATTGATAAATGGCGCTTTAAGCCATCTTTCAATGTACATCAGTATCCAAGGTTCATTTACATGCTTTCGTACTGCTCGCATTAGTAATTCATGATCAATATTGTCGAACAGTCCCTTAATATCGAACTCTATTACATAATCATATTTCCAACACATTTTCCTTGCTTGTCCAATCGCATCTAATGCAGATTTATTTGGTCTGTATCCATAAGAATTTTCATGAAACAGTTGTTCCACTTTTGGTTCAAAATACATCTTAACTACCATTTGCGCTACTCTGTCTCCGACAGTCGGAATCCCTAAACCTCGCTTCCCACCAGTTTTCTTCGGTATTTCAACTAACTTTACTGGTGGTGGAAAATAACATCCCGAGCTCATTCTATTCCATATTTTATAAAGATTTTCTTTGAGGTTCTCTTCAAACGCTTTAATATTTTGACTGTCAATCCCAGCGCTTCCACGGTTTGCCTTGACTCTTTTAAACGCATCCAGTACAACGTGTTTTGAAATCTTATACGGTTTACTCTCTTTCATCAAATCCTCCTGTTTTACCAGTTGTTCTCAGCTTTCAAGTTGAATGATGATGTCCCTTCGCTCCATTGCCATTACAGTAACTTCCTCACTACTACGAACATCTCCGCCCCTATCATCTCGCTTTGCTATTTCGACCTCGCCTTTCTGTAGCTTGTGTCTTTTCACTTACCATCGAGATGCAGGTTCCTGTGTTTCACATCAGAGCCTGATATACACTCATGCCACCTTAATACCGTTTGCCAAGTAGACAGCTTTCCAGGTTATCTTCTACTCTTATCCTTGCCTAGTGGTGAAAAGCAAGTTTTGACAAAGTTTTACGTTATCGATACTTCTTCAGCGGTTCACTTGCGTTCATCTTTGTATATCTCACATGATTGATTTGTTTCAACCTTTTCCCTAGACGCTCACCACCACAACTCTTTATTGCAGCAGCTTAGGGTTGTTTGATAGATTTGCCTGATTCAATCTCTATCGAGGGGCCTTCCCTCATCTCTAATGTGCCTTGCACAGCACACCACCACCGTACGTACGGATCCGTATACGGCGGTTCAATTAAGATGAATAACGCAAAGTTTCGTAACGAACTTGCAGACTTTTCAGCCCTTGGCTTTCCCAATAGGAATTGCCGAGGGTT
>NZ_JBNNVG010000070.1:0-1647 GCF_050280425.1 Lysinibacillus sp. NPDC093190
TTTCTTACCTCCAGTCAAGTGTAATTCTTTAATTTCTTTTGTTTTTTGATTTAGTTGTAGTTGGGAGGGGTACCCCTCCCAACTACAACTAAATTTTCGCACGACTAAAAGACCTTACGATTTTCTTTTTTTCGAAAGGTCGGTGTGTTATAGTAAATATAAACTTGGTTACGATTTCAGAGCTGGTAGTGCGGACTCATAATCGTACAATATGCCGTGTGTAATAAGGTGAAATGCAACTTTCAAGAACTTATTCATACACGCCACAATCGCGACCTCATGATGCTTTTTCTGAGGTTGCGTTTTTAATTTGTAATAGTAGTCCACAAAGTGATTTTCTTCTCCTTTTCCTTTTCCTTTTGCCATTAACATTGTACAAACCATAAAATATAAAATCTTCCGTAGCTTCTTATTCCCACGCTTATTTATACGATCACGATATTGTGTATTGCCAGATTGATAGCGCATAATATCAATACCCGCATAGGCATTTATTTGTTTGGCATTTTGAAAACGACGAATATCGCCTAACTCACCAATCAATCGGCAAGCTGTTGTATCTCCAATGCCTGGAATAGAGAGTAACACTTTATATTCTTTTTTATCCTCAGACATTGTCACCATCTGCTTGACAAGTTTGTCTTTCGTTTCCATCAAATCCACAATACGTCGTGCATAATCGCGTACTTGAATACAACGAATATCCGTTGGCTTAATGGACGGATACGAGTTTTCCGCAGCTTCTAATAATACAATTGCTTTTTTCTCCGCACGTTCTAAGGATAGCTTCTTACGAGTATTACTTTTTAAACGGTTTTTAATGATTGTTTTTGAATGCGCCAATAAAAGTGCTGGATGTGGATATAGCTGCACGAAATTTAAAAACAACGCTGAACTTGGTGTGATGAGCTGTTCTAATTCAGGAAATGAACCATGTAAAATTGCATGCATCCGACTACGTAAAAGAATGATTTCTTTATCAACTTCATCATAATAACGTGTAATCGCACGCATCTGTTCATAATATGTATCCTGTACGTATGTCGTTTCACGTTCTACTTTAAAGTGCGTTTTCGCTAATTCGTGCGCATCACTACTGTCGGTTTTATGACGCCGCATGGAAGCCATTTGTAGGCTCGCTTCAAGCGGGTTCATACGGTAGTATGTGTAGCCATGATCACGTAGAAACTCTTCTACAGGTTTTGAATAGACCCCTGTAGCTTCAAATACGATTTCAGGAGGTTGTCCATCAAGAGCTGTCATTTTCTCAATACGTTGATGAAGCTGTTCAAAATCGAAACGCGTGTGATGTAATTCCCCTTCAAATTCACATTGTCTATCTTCATTATAAATGACGATGGTACTTTTCCCTTTACTGATATCAAATGCGATGACATGTTTCATATAAATGTCCTCCTTTATAGCCAATTATAGAAGTCTTCACATTACCTTATCGATTCCATTTTCTTATACACGATCTCTTGGACCCAACATACTAAACTGATTCATATAAGGGTGCGAAGTTAGCCAGTTTATGATACGGATTCTATATGATCCCAGAGGCTGGTCGACTTTTCTTCACTTCTACTAAATAAAATAGTAGCACAAACCATGGCCTTGGTTTGTACTACTAATCTTAGTATGTTT
>NZ_JBNNVG010000071.1:0-1334 GCF_050280425.1 Lysinibacillus sp. NPDC093190
ATACGTTTTGCCCTTTTCTGTATACCCTTTAATAACACCTAAATTAACTAAATAATTGATTTCTTCATATGCGTCATCCTTGTTCGTAACATCTATAAAACCGCCATTTGCTTGTGCACTATGTATTGTAAACATTGAAGCAAAAACGAATAGGACGCATAAAATAAGACTAATTTTTTTGAGATACAATGTCTTATTTCCTCCCTTCTTGTTCTAACATTAATATTAACAAAATTTCACAGGTAAAACCATTATATAGATGAAAGTATTATACTAAAATTCTAAATTATAGAACTTTTAAAGCCCAAAGTGCTAAATCAATTGGACTGATAAACGTATCAAACAAAAAGAGCTACATCATTCACTTTTGAACGATGTAGTTCTTCATTATTATTGTTTTGAGTAATATTCTGAAATTCCTTTGTAGATAGATTCAGCGAATAACTCAACATATTGATCATCTGTCATTTTAACGCGGTCTTCATCATTTGTTAGGAAGCCTAGCTCGACTAAGATGGCTGGAATAATCGTGTTGCGAATTACATAGTATTGTTCTTTTTTAACACCACGATTTTTCATATTTAAGTTATTAACGATTTGATTATTTACAAATGTTGCAAGATCAATGTCCTCTTGATACATATCACCTGTTGAAATTGCATAATATGTTTCAGTACCTAGTGCAGAAGTATTTGCTGCTGAATTTACATGGATGCTTACGAAGATTTCGCCGTAATTAGCATTTGTAAAGTCAACGCGGTCTTGAAGTGAAGGATACGTGTCCCCTGTACGAGTTATATATACCTTCGCACCTGCAGCCTCTAGCTTTTGTTTCACAAGTGTGCCGACCTTTAATGTGATAGCTTTTTCGGAATTAGAACCTACAACAGTTCCAGGGTCCTTACCGCCATGTCCTGGATCAAGAATGATAATTCGATCTTTCAACGGATTACCATTTTGATTTAATAGTTTTAAATAAGATTTATGGACATACCCTTTTTGACCTTGATAAGTCACTTGTGCCCAATAACCGTTAATACTGTTTACTTGAACATATTCGCCTTTTTTCAGCTTACTTACTACCGTAGAAGTAGAGTTAGCTTCTTTGCGGATATTTAAATTATCAACTGTCACTCGACCTAATAGATCACCAGAAACTGTTGGTGGAGTTGGATCTGGTTTTGGTTTTGGATCTGGTTTTGGTTTCGGTTCTGGATTTGGTTTTGGAGTAGAAGGTTTTTCTACTTCAACGTCCGCTGTACTATTAGCCACGATATAGCCTGGTACACCATTCACTACAGTTAGATGGTAACCACTTACCGTCTTATACACAG
>NZ_JBNNVG010000072.1:0-312 GCF_050280425.1 Lysinibacillus sp. NPDC093190
CCAGTAGAACCAGTAGAACCAGTAGAACCAGTAGAACCAGTAGAACCAGTAGAACCAGTAACGCCAGTAGCTCCAGGTTCACCAGTCGCCCCAGTTACACCGGTAGAACCAGTCGCTCCAGTCGAACCGGTAACGCCAGTCGATCCGATGTCCCCAGTCGCCCCAGTTACACCTGTAGAACCAGTACCGCCAGTACCGCCAGTAACACCAGTAGCGCCAGTAGAACCAGTAGAACCAGTAGAACCAGTAGAACCAGTAGAACCAGTAACGCCAGTAGCTCCAGGTTCACCAGTCGCCCCAGTTACACCGGTA
>NZ_JBNNVG010000072.1:410-631 GCF_050280425.1 Lysinibacillus sp. NPDC093190
TAGAACCAGTCGCTCCAGTCGAACCGGTAACGCCAGTCGATCCGATGTCCCCAGTCGCCCCAGTTACACCTGTAGAACCAGTAACGCCAGTAGCACCAGTAGGTCCAGTGTCCCCGGTAACACCAGTAACACCAGTAACACCAGTAACACCAGTAACACCAGTAACACCAGTAACACCAGTAACACCAGTAACACCAGTAACACCAGTAACACCAGTAACA
>NZ_JBNNVG010000072.1:727-990 GCF_050280425.1 Lysinibacillus sp. NPDC093190
TACACCAGTCGCTCCAGTCGCCCCGGTAACACCAGTAGCTCCAGTAGAGCCGGTACCGCCAGTAGCGCCAGTAGCGCCAGTAGCACCAGTACCGCCAGTAGCACCAGTGTTCCCAGTACCGCCAGTAGAACCAGTAGCGCCAGTAGAACCAGTAGCGCCAGTAGAACCAGTAGAACCAGTAGAACCAGTAGAACCAGTAGAACCAGTAGAACCAGTAGAACCAGTAGAACCAGTAGAACCAGTAGAACCAGTAGAACCAGTAG